>CAYZRR010000084.1:0-6419 GCA_964480925.1 uncultured Thermodesulfobacteriota bacterium | reverse complement strand
TTTGAGGCATATACGCCTTATTTTTATTCCACTTATGAAGTGGAAGACGAGAGCCGTCCCACTAATCGTAAAAAGGTGATGATCTTAGGGGGTGGGCCAAACAGGATAGGGCAGGGCATCGAGTTTGATTATTGCTGTGTCCATGCGGTATTCGCGTTAAAGGAAGAAGGATACGAAACCATTATGGTTAATTCCAACCCCGAAACGGTTTCGACTGATTACGATACGGCCGATAAGCTCTATTTTGAACCGCTTACAACGGAAGACGTTCTTAACATTTATGATCGTGAAAAGCCCGAAGGGGTAATTCTACAGTTTGGAGGTCAGACCCCCTTGAATTTGGCCTTGGACCTTCAAAAGGCCGGAGTGAGGATCTTAGGGACCTCACCAGATTCGATAGATAGGGCTGAGGATAGGAAACGCTTTAAGGAACTTCTGGAAAAACTCGGTCTAAAACAACCTCCTAATGGTACCGCTGTTACTTTAGAGGAGGCAAAGGAAGTGGCCTCAAGGATAGGATACCCTGTTTTGGTGAGACCCTCTTATGTCCTTGGTGGAAGGGCTATGGAAATAGTCTATGACGAGAAGGATCTTGAGGATTTCACAAAAAGGGCGGTTGAGGCTTCTTCTGAAAGGCCAATCCTCATAGACAAGTTTCTCGAAGATGCCATCGAGGTTGATGTTGATGCGGTAGCCGATGGGAAGAAATGTCTGATTGCAGGTATAATGGAGCACATAGAGGAGGCGGGCATTCATTCGGGTGATAGCGCTATGGCGATTCCTCCTTTCAGCCTTTCCGAAACGCAGATAAAGGAGATCAAGGCTCAGACCTATTCATTGGCAAAAGAACTTGAGGTAATAGGCTTGTTGAACATTCAATTTGCCGTTAAAGGAAATGACATTTATGTGCTTGAGGTAAACCCAAGGGCTTCAAGGACCGTGCCATTTGTCTCTAAAGCTACAGGAGTCCCTTGGGCAAAAATCGCTGCTAAAGTTATGGTTGGAAGAACCTTGGATGAGCTTGGGGTAAGGGAAGTGGAGATTCCCTATGTGGCGGTCAAAGAGTCCGTTTTTCCTTTTAATCGTTTTCCTGGGGTTGACATTCTTCTGGGCCCGGAGATGAAATCTACGGGTGAAGTAATGGGAATAGACGAGGATTTCGGTTTGGCCTATGCCAAAAGTCAAATAGCAGCAGGACAATTTTTGCCTTTAAAAGGAAGGGTATTTATAAGTGTGAAGGACCGGGATAAAAGGCAAGCCGTATTGATAGCAAGAGAACTTGAGGATCTGGGGTTTGAGATACTGGCCACCAGAGGGACCTGTTCGGTGTTGAGGCGCAACGGCATAAAGGCAAAAGAAGTCCTGAAGGTCAGCGAAGGAAGGCCCCATGTGGTTGATCTTATGAAAAACCGGGAGATTCATCTAGTGATAAATACCCCAAGCGGTAAACGTCCAAAAGAGGACGAGGTTTTGATCAGAACCACCGCCCTTCGTTATGGTATCCCGGTTGTTACCACCATGGCAGGGGCTCAAGCTACCGTTGAGGGGATAAGGGCCTTAAAGATGGGTGGATTTAAGGTAAAGGCCCTTCAGGATTACCATAAAATTGCAGAGGAGTTTATGAGAAGAAAATGGGTTCAATAATAGTACTTACGGGTGAAGGAAAAGGGAAAACCACCTCGGCCTTAGGAATGGCTTTAAGGGCTATAGGACACGGTTTTAAAGTTGCCTTTGTGCAGTTCATAAAGGGTGGATGGAGATATGGGGAACTTGAGGCGGCAAAGAGGTTAGAACCCGACTTAGAGATTTGGCCAATGGGAAAGGGTTTCGTCCACGTTGATCCTCAGAACCCCGATCCTCAAGATGTAGAAGCTGCCCAAAAGGCCTGGCAATTCGCCAAAAGCAAGATCATGAGCGGCGAATATTTCATGGTAGTTCTTGATGAGATAAACTACGCCATTTCCTTTGGACTACTTGACGTAAAAGACATAATAGAAACCCTCCGACAAAAACCTCCACAGGTTCATGTGGTTTTAACCGGAAGAGACGCTCATCCTCACATTTTGGAAATAGCGGATCTGGTAACCGAAATGAAAGAGGTAAAACATCCTTTTCATCAAGGTGTTGTTTCAAGGAAGGGCATCGAATACTGATTTCAAATCAACCCCCTCTATTATCTTAACACCCTTTTCTTTCAGCTCGTGAATGGCGTTTTCGGTAGTTTCCGTGGAGACTCCTCGGCAAAAATCTTTGATCAACAAAACCTCATAACCCAAATCTACAGCGTCTAAAGCAGTAGCCTTAACACAATAATCGGTGGCAAGACCATAAATAATGAGGGTTTTTATCCCGTTTAGTTTCAAAACAGTATCAAGCTCCGTTAAATTACCCCCTTCATCCCGGAAACCGGAGTAACTTTCAAATTTGCGATCGCGCCCTTTTTGGATTACGGCCCAAAAAAGATTATTGTCAATCAAAATCCTAGCCCCTCGAGTCCCTTGGACACAATGGGGAGGCCATAAGACCTGTTTGCGTCCTTCAATCTCTATCAGTTCAAAGGGTTTTTTCCCCGGATGGTTTGTATAAAAGGAAACATGATCAGGAGGATGCCAATCCTGAGTGGCAAATATTAAGTAACCCTTCTCCTTAAATTTTTTTGTCAATTCTTCAACTCTTTCCACATATTTTTTATCGGTCCCAGGAACAGCAAGAGACCCCTTTTCACACTCAAGAAAATCCACTTGCAAATCAATAACTAATACCCCCTTCATGTAGAACCTCCTTTAACTTTTCTTATACTACCTCTCCCCAACGAGGCAAAGATTCCAAAAATACATAAAAAAGCTAAAACCCAAAAAGAAACCCTTAATCCTTGAAGAAAAGAAGAAGAAAATACGGAAAGGATCAAGGTTATAAGTGCCATACTGGTCATTTGGCCTATTAAACGCATGGTTGAGACCATAGCTGAAGCAAGGCCGTAAAATTCCCTTTCAACAGAACTCATTATGGCATTTGTATTGGGCGAAGTGAATAAAGCAAGCCCTAATCCTAAAATAAAAAGACAAACCGTAATGAAAGATGTTCTTGTATTTTCTGTAAGTGTTGAAAACATTATTAAGCTTACTGTCGTTAATAACATTCCAAAAGAAGCAACGACTCTTGGTTCAATTCTATCAGATAACATTCCCGCTATCGGAGCTAAAAGTGCCATAGTTATTGGTTGAATGATGAGGATTAAGCCTGCATTTTGAGGAGAGAGTCCTTTTACTTGTTGTAAAAACAAACTCATTAAAAATCCTACACCAAAAGTTGCCGAATAGTTTAATAAAGCCGCAAGATTCGAAAGAGAAAAAGTCAAATTGGTGCGAAAAAGTCGAATATTTATCAAAGGAGAAGGGTGCTGCTGTTCGATGAATAAAAATAAAAACAATAAAAATGTGCCACCTAAAAGCATCCACAGGTTTGCCTTGCTTAAACCAATAATAAGCAAAGAAAGAGTCAATGTATAAATTGCCGTCCCAAGTCCATCAAACATTTTCTCTGCGTTTCTTATTGGTTCTTCTTTAATGGTTTTTAAAGCTATAAAGAAGGTTAAAATGGAAAGGATCACATTAACGAAAAACAGACTTCTCCAGGTGAAATTCTCGGTAAGGAGACCACCTAAAAAAGGCCCCGTGCTTAGTCCGATATAGGTGCAACTTACATTAATCCCGAGGGCTTGTCCTCTTTTTTCAAGAGGAAAGGAAGCAGTGAGGATTGCCACTGAAGTGGCGAAGATCATGGATGCTCCTATTCCTTGTATAAACCGAAAGATGAACAGTTCTTGGACATTGGAAGCGATGCCCGAAAGGAAGGATCCCACCGCGTAGAGAGATATTCCTGAAAGAAAGACCGGTTTTCTTCCTTTTAGGTCTCCGAATTTACCTGCGGGTACGGCAAAAACACCTGCTGAAAGGAGGTATATCAAAGCTAACCATCCGAGAGTAGAAGCCTTAAGTCCGAATTGAGTTCCTATAGAAGGCAAAGCTATGTTAAAGGAGGAACCCATAAAAGCCACAAGGAATACTGCCATACCCGTTGATAAAAGGAGCATTTTTCTCATTCTCGCCAACTTGATCAACTCGGCAAAATATAATAATTTTCCTTGTAGGATGAAAACATTATATCAGAAAATACTCGATAGGCTTAACCTAGGGGAAAAGGTAGGTTTTGCGGAGGTTATTCGCCAGGCTGGCTCTTCCCCTCGAGGCGTCGGGGCGAAGATGGTGATTTTTAGGGACGGGACTGTGGGGAGTATCGGAGGAGGAAGGGTTGAAGCGGAAGTAATAGAAGCAACAAAGGAAGTAATGGAAAAGGGCGGGAGCAAAAGGTTTTTCTTCCGTTTGACCGGTTCGGATGTGAAAGATATGGATATGCTTTGTGGTGGTGAGATGGAGGTATTGGTCAAAAAGTTTGACAGGGAGGATGTTCCAGTTTTTGAGAAAATCATTTCAGTTTTGGAGGCTAATAAAAAGGGGATATTTGTTCATGGTCTTCCTCCTTTATTGGAGGGGCATCTTTTTATAACCGAAGAGGGTGATGTCATCGGGGAAATAAAGGGGCTGCAGGATTTGGAAAGTCTCAAAAACGAACTTAAGGGTTTTTCTTCTTTATCGATGCTTCTAAACGTTGAAAATGGAAAAGAGATATTTGTGGAATTAATAGAAAGAGAACCTGTGCTTTTTGTTTTTGGAGGGGGGCATATAGCTCAGGAGCTTGTCCCTCTGGCGAAGAGGGTTGGGTTTAAAGTGGTGGTGATTGATGATAGGGAGGATTTTGCTAACAAAGAGAGGTTTCCTTTAGCGGATGAGGTGATAGTGGAGGATTTTGAGAAGGTGAGTCAAAGAGTTCGGGTTGAAGAGGATTCTTTTTTGGTAATAGTTACGCGAGGTCATCTTCACGATTATACAGTGATCAAACAATTTTTGCGTTCACCTGCTCGTTATATAGGGATGATAGGAAGTCGAAAGAAAAGAGATATTATATTTGAGCAACTTCTCTCCGAGGGCTTTTCGGAAGAGGAATTGAAAAGGGTCCATTCCCCCATTGGCCTTCCTATAGGAGCAGAGACGCCCGCAGAGATAGCGGTAAGTATTGTGGCCGAGTTAATAAAGGTCAGAAGAGAGGCTTCTTAAGGTCCAATACGTCTTCCATCTCATAAAGCCCAGGAGGCTTTCCCACAACCCACAAAGCGGCTCGGATGGCTCCTTGGGCAAAGGTCATGCGAGAGGAGGCCTTATGCGTCAGTTCGAGCCTTTCACCCTCAGTGGCGAAAATCACCGCATGTTCTCCGATCACATCTCCTCCTCTTAAGGACAGAATACCTATCTCACCTTCAGACCTTGGGCCCGTGAGGCCCTTGCGCCCGAATATGGCCTTTTCCTCTAAATTTATACCCAATACGTCTGCTATTTTTTGACCGAGCTTCAAAGCGGTTCCACTTGGAGCATCCCTCTTAAGGCGATGATGGAATTCGATGATCTCTATATCGTAGTCTTTACCCAGAACCTTAGCCACAAGTTCCACAAGCTTAAAAAGCACATTGACTCCAAGGCTCATATTTGGCGAGAGAACACAAGGTATGTTTTTTGTCAACTCTTTTATCTTTTCAAACTGGTCTTGGTTGAAGCCAGTTGTTCCTATCACCATGGGTTTTTTAAAAGAAGAGGCAAGTTCTAAGTGGAAAAGGGTCGCTTCAGGGGAAGTAAACTCAATAAGTACTTGGGCGTCTTCAAGGAGAGGATCTAAAGAATCCCACAACCGAGCGCCTAATTTTCCTATTCCCAGTATTTCACCTAGGTCCTTCCCTATAAGGGGATGATCCTTTCTTTCAACTCCTCCTATGCAGACTATATCTTCCCTTTCGACCATCGCACGGACTATCATTTGTCCCATTCTACCTGCAGCCCCTATTACGACTGCCTTTACCATATTGCCTCCTTTAAGCGTCCTTCATAAACAAGTCTCACCGGCCCCTCCAAGGCCACTTCCTTTATAACATTCCCCTCTGACTCATAATAAATCCATAAGGCTTCTCCGCTCAAAGGAATTACTTTGGTAGGAGAAGAAGCGAGGCCCTTTAAATAGGCTATTAAAGCCGCAGCAATGGCTCCAGTCCCACAAGAAAAGGTCTCATCCTCGACGCCTCTTTCATAAGTTCTCATCCTTAAGGATTTTCCATCCCATTTAACGAAGTCCACGTTTGTTCCAGCGGGCATAAAAAGCGGATGAAATCGTAAGGCTCTTCCCAAATTTTTGACGTCAACCCTTTCCAAATCCTCCACAAAAACCACAAGATGCGGAACCCCCGTGTTGATGAAATCGGCTTGAAGCCTTTTGCCTTCCACCTCTATCTCCAAGCCTAACTTTAAATCACAAGG
>CAYZRR010000083.1:0-3319 GCA_964480925.1 uncultured Thermodesulfobacteriota bacterium | reverse complement strand
ATCTATTCTTTTATCTACACCGTTTTTTCCTATTATCTGAGCTCCAAGGATATTTCCATTATTAAGATCAAATAGAACTTTTATATGCATCTGAGTTGCTCCTGGATAATAAGTGGCATGATCGAAAGGATGTAAATAGATTTTTTCATAAGCCATATTTTTCGCTTTTAAAGTCTTCTCATTTACTCCAGTTGCTGCAATTGTTAGATCAAATACCTTTAAAATTACAGTTGAAAGGGTTCCTCGATATGGGACTTTTCTTCCACATATATTATCTGCTACTATTCGTCCCTGACGATTAGCCGGACCAGCTAAAGGAATTGTGGTTTCTTCACCAGTTATAAATTCCTTAACTTCAATAGCGTCGCCTACTGCATATATATAAGGATCACTTGTTTGAAGGTATTCGTTAACCTTTATACCTCCATGAGGTCCTATCTCTAAACCGGCTTCTTTTGCTAATTTCACCTCAGGTTTTACTCCGATGCTCAATAATACCATATCGCATATAATTTCTTCCCCTGAATCCAAAATCAATTTAAGTCCCTTATCGACTTTTATTATCTTTAGTAATTTTTTCCCAAGTAGTACCTTAATTCCCTTTTCTTTTAAATGCTCAATTACATAATACGCCATCTCCGGATCAAGGAAAGGCAGAACCTGGTTTAACATATCGATCAATGTTACAGTTATTCCTTTTAAATTAAGATTTTCAGCTACTTCAATTCCTATAGCACCAGCTCCTATTATAGCTGTATTTTGAACTTTTCTCGTGTTTATAAACTCTTTGATATTTTCAGCGTCGTTGACCGTTCTCAAAGTGAAAACACCTTCTAAATCAATTCCTTCTATTGGGGGACGAATTGGTTCAGCTCCAGGAGAAAGGACTATTACGTCATATTTTTCTTTATAGGTGATATTTTTTGCCCGATCAAGTATTTCTACTTCCTTTTGAGTCCGATTTATTTTTATAACTTCTTGATTGGTTCGGACATCTACGCGAAAACGTTTTGAGAACACAGAAGAGGTAATTACAAAAAGGCTTTCTTTTTGAGGTATCACATCACCTATGAAATAGGGGAGACCACAATTGGCATAGGAAATATAAGGCCCTCTTTCTATGAGAATGATATGGGCTTTTTCGTCCAAACGCCTCAATCTGGCTGCTGCTGATGCTCCTCCTGCAACTCCTCCCACAATGATAACCTTCTTGTTCATATTAACTCCTCCTAAAAAAAATGGGCCTTACGGCCCATTTTAAAACAAATAGAAAGAAGTACCAAGTCACTTTTATAACTTAAAGACCATTAACAATGACACAAGCAACGCATAAATCACAAGTGATTCGATCATGGCCAAACCAATGATCATGGGGGTTACAATCCTTCCTGAGGCCGCTGGATTTCGGGCAATTCCATCAAGGGCCGAAACAATGGCTCTGGATTGTCCTATGGCACCTCCTACTGCTGCAATAGCAATTCCGAAACCTGCAGCAAGAGAAATCATCTTCTTAACATCACTTGGCAATCCCCCGACTTCAGGTTCGGCAGCCAGAGCTAAACTCATACCCCCAAAGATCACCAAGGCCCCGATTAACACCAAAAGCAAACGTTTCACCCTCCTCACCTCCTTTCTTTTTGTAATGTTTTTTTAATTTTACTTTAATGCCCCTCTTCCTCCTCAAATTCCTCTATGGCCCCTGCAAAATAAGCCATAGAAAGGAGAATAAAAACCAATGTTTGTACTACCGCTACAAATATACCCAAAAGCATCATAGGAAGAGGCACAATAATAGGTATAAGCCCGGCAACTACCCCTAATATAAAATGATCGGCAAAGATGTTGCCAAAAAGACGTATAGAAAGTGAAACCGGCCTCACTAAATGACTTATAAGTTCAATAGGAAAGAATAATGGCGCAAGCCAAGGTATAGGCCCCATGAAATGCTTTATATACTTTAAACCATGCTGCTTAATCCCATAATAATGGGTCAAAACAAAAACAGTTAAAGCACATGCACCTGTAGTATTTAAGTTTTCTGTGGGAGAAGTAAAACCAGGTATAAGACCAAATATGTTAGAAAAGAAAATAAAAAAGGCCAATGCCCCAATAATCATCATGAACTCGGGTCCTTTTGGTCCCATATTTTCTTTGACAAAACGCAACAAAGACTCTGTTGCAATATCGAAGAAATTTCTCAAATTTAATTTTTCTTCGGGTATGATATATGACTCCAGATTTTTACTCAATTTTCTCATCGCAACATAAGCCGCAAGAAGCAAACACATTACAACAATAATAGCATTTGAAACATGATGTGGCAAAAGATTCAAAAAAGGAATAAAATCTACAAAGTTCAAATGAGCTCCGTGTTCCATATTTAAATCTCCTTTTCCTTTCTCAGATTTTTAAATCCCACAACCCAAAACGAAACGAATAAACTTAGAGTTCCGATTGCAAAAGCTAAAGGATTAATCCATTTGTTGAGGATTAAAACGATAGCAATAACCGCTATAATGATTCCCACAAATTTTAAGCCGTAAAATACTATTGTTTTTTTGTTCAAAAGACCACTTCCCAAGATCTTTTTTAGCAATTTGAAATTAACCAACATAAGAAATCCACCGATCGAAATACCAAGGGTGATTTTTAGATCTCTCAAAAAAAGACTTCCACCTATCATCGTTAAAACGACGAAAAAATCAACACGTTCTAATAGGTTTAAGAGTTTATGTCCTTCTGCATCTTTTTTAATGTCCGGTAAAGATTCCTTAAGCCTGCTGCCATTCCGAAAAAAAGAAACAGGATTAAAAACCACGGAGCTGTTCCTAATTTTTTGTCTAAATATACCCCAATCCCTACTCCTATGGCAACTGCCAAAGCCATTTCGAGACCTAAGGCGCTATAGAAAATGGCCTTTTTGAATCCTTCCCCTCGGATCATTGGAACCAATATTTATCGGTATAAATCCTTTCTTCCACTTTGATCCCATAGAATGAGCTCAAAGGTTCGAAAAGTTCCGGAAGGGTTTCGTAGGTAGTTTTAACTGCTTGTTGAACCTTTTTTATCCCATTTTGTCCCATTCGACCCAAAGGAGGTCTACAGGGGCCTGAGGGTAAACCTAAAGCTCGCATTATCGTCTTTATGGGCGTTGGATTTCGATACTTACAACGGACCCTAAACCCCTCATATTCCTCTTCCACTGTAAAGGAAACGATTTCAAAAAGTGGCTTTAAGGCTTCGTTTAAAATTTTTCCTTTTTCTAAGTAGCCATTTCTTAGAGCTTCTACCATTTCTCGAACGGCTAAGGGCAAAAGAT
>CAYZRR010000082.1:0-3271 GCA_964480925.1 uncultured Thermodesulfobacteriota bacterium | reverse complement strand
GAGGATAGCCCTTGAGCATCACGAGTCAAATGATGCTACTGGTTACCCCCGAGGGTTAGATAGGGAATTGATTCATCCTTATTCAATGCTGGTGAAAATATGCGATGTTTTTGAAGCCCTGTGTGGAGTGAGACCTTATCGGGAACCACTAACCCCTTACCGGGCATTGGAATTTATGAAAAACACCATGCTCACCAAACTTGACCGCGACCAATTGCGGGCCTTTATCGCCTTTCTGGGTCCGGAGTATTACCGCAAATTGATAAAGGAATAATCTTAAAGTTCTTTCAAAACCTCCCTTACGGCCTCAATTGTCAAAAAGAGGTCGTTTTCGGTATGAGCCGTTGAGATAAACCAAGCTTCAAACTGACTCGGAGGAATAAGGATCCCTCTTTTCAAAAGGCCATGAAAGAAGGAACTGAAAAGGGTTGTATTACTTCTTTTTGCCGAAGCAAGGTCAAAGACCTCCTTTTCGGTGAAAAAAAGACTCAACATGGAACCTACCTGATTAATCCTTACCGGAATCCCCTTTTCATTGAAGGCTTCAAGGATCCCTTGGGCCAAAGTTTTTGCCTTTTTTTCAAGTTCCTCATAAGGTTTTTCCTTTTCAAGTACCCTTATAGTTTCAAGCCCTGCCCTTACCGCTAAGGGGTTTCCGGCAAGCGTTCCCGCCTGATAAACAGGCCCTTCCGGGGCCAAAAGGCTCATGATCTCTCTCCTACCTCCCACTGCTCCAACCGGAAGCCCTCCTCCGATGATCTTACCCAAACACGTTAAATCCGGCATAACCTTATAAAGCCCTTGAGCCCCCGAAAGAGAGAGCCTGAAGCCGGTTATGACCTCGTCAAATATCAAAAGGGCTCCATTTTTGGTACATAGCTCCCTGAGCCCTTGAAGAAAACCCTCCCTTGGAAGCACCACCCCCATATTCCCGCATACTGGTTCTACTATTACTGAAGCGATCTCCCCGGGATGCCTCTTAAAAAGGACTTCAACTGAATCAAGATCGTTATAAGGAGCCACCAACGTAAGCGAAGCATACTCCTCAGGCACCCCTCCGCTTGAAGGAACCCCAAAAGTCAAAGCTCCTGAGCCGGCTTGAACCAAAAGACAATCGGAATGTCCATGATAACACCCCTCAAACTTGATGAACCTCTTTCTCCCCGTAAAAGCTCGAGAAAGCCTTATGGCCGTCATAGTGGCTTCGGTCCCTGAGTTAAGAAGCCTCACCATCTCAAGGGAGGGAACATGAGCCACAAGCTTTTCCGCAAGCTCAACCTCCCACGGGTTCAAAAGCCCATAACTTGTACCCCTCTCAAGCTGATCCCTTAAGACCGAAACGATCCTCGGATCAGAATGCCCAAGAATCAAAGCCCCCCACGAACAGATATAATCCACATACTCCCTTCCTTGAGAATCAAAAACCCGAGACCCCAAACCCTTCACCACAAAAAAGGGCTCACTCCCCACAGCCCGAAAAGCCCTCACCGGACTATTAACACCACCTGGCAAAAAACGTTTGGCCTTCTCAAAATCCACCATCCCAAACCTCCCCCCAAAACTTTAAAAAACCTCAAAGGAAAAAGTCAAATGTAAACCAATTATCGTCAATTAGGTTGACAAAAATAGGAAGGGTCCGGTAGATTTTTCTTTGATGGGCAGGGGGTATTTAGAGGTTTTTGAGTGGGATCTTGTGAGGTTGATAAGTGAGGGCACCAGTTTAAGGGAGAGGTATTTTGGGAAGAGGGTGATGTTATGTTCGATTGTAAATGCCAAGTCGGGTCGATGTTCGGAGGACTGTGCCTTTTGTGCCCAATCCGTTCATAATCGGGCTCAGGTTGAGGTTTATCCGCTTCTTGATCCCGAGAGGATTTTAGAGGAGGCTAAGAAGGCTTCCCTTATGGGGGCAAGGCGTTTTTCCATTGTGACAAGTGGGAGGGCTTTGTCTCAGAGGGATTTTGATAAGGTG
Organism: uncultured Thermodesulfobacteriota bacterium; assembly: GCA_964480925.1. Taxonomy (GTDB): domain Bacteria; phylum Desulfobacterota; class B13-G15; order B13-G15; family B13-G15; genus B73-G16. The sequence continues at coordinate 1,302 of CAYZRR010000082.1, read as the reverse complement.
TTAAAAGCCGTTGAGTTGATAAGAAAGGAGACAGATCTTTTGGTCTGTTCCTCCCTTGGTTTTTTGGATCTTAAGAGGGCAAAAGCTTTGAAGGAGGCAGGGCTTTCGCGGTATCATCATAATTTGGAGACTTCTCCTTCTTATTTCCCCAAGATTTGTACCACTCATTCCATTCAAGAGAAGATAGAAACCATCCTTTGTGCGAAAGAGGCGGGGCTTAGCGTTTGTTCGGGAGGGATAATCGGGCTTGGGGAGGGTAGGGAGGAGAGGCTGGAGTTGGCCTTGAAGCTTCGGGAGCTTGAGGTTGATTCGGTGGCTTTGAACTTTTTCCATCCCATTCCGGGTACAAGGCTTGAAGGTCAAAATTCCTTGACCCCCCTTGAGTTCTTAAAAACCGTTACGCTTTTTCGGCTCGTTCTTCCTTCTAAGGAGATAAGGCTTACCGGAGGTCGAGCTTATGGGCTTAGGGATCTTCAGGTTTTGGGAATCCTTTGTGGGGCCAATGGGTTAATGATTGGAAACTATTTGACGACCCAAGGACGTCCCTATGAGATGGATCTTAAGATGCTTTCTGATCTTGAGCTTTCAATAGATGATGAGTAAGTGGGATTATCTTAAGGAAGAGCTTTTTGAGCTTTCTCGGATCGGGCGGAGGAGGTCTTTGAGGTGGATTGAGGACCTTAAAGGGGTTAAAGCCCTAATTGAGGAAAGAGAGGTCCTTTTATTCTGTTCCAATGATTATTTGGGAATATCCCGTTCGGAGCGTTTTAAGGAGGTGGTTTTAGAGGTCTTGGAGAAATGGGGTGCAGGGGCTCCCTCTTCAAGGTCGATTGCGGGAAGTTTTCTAATTCATCGGGAGCTTGAGGAGGAGCTTTCAAGGTTCAAGGGGAGTGAAAGGGCTCTTCTTTTTTCCACGGGGTATATGGCCAATATGGGGATTTTGACCACTTTGGTCGGAGAAGGGGATTTGATCTTGAGCGATCAATTTAATCATGCCTCCATAATTGACGGGGCAAGGCTTTCTCGAGCCGAGGTTTGGGTTTATAAGCACAAGGATATGGATCACCTGGAAGACCTCCTTAAGCGTTCTAATCATCGAAGGAAGCTCATCGTAAGCGATGGCGTTTTCAGCATGGAAGGGGATATTGCTCCGTTGAGAGAGCTTAAAGAGCTTTCTGATAAATATGGGGCCATTTTGGTTATAGATGATGCTCATGGGACAGGAGTTCTTGGAAAGGAAGGAAGAGGCATTGCCGAACACTTTGGCCTTTTGGGTCAGATAGATGTCCAGATGGGGACCTT
>CAYZRR010000081.1:0-10820 GCA_964480925.1 uncultured Thermodesulfobacteriota bacterium | reverse complement strand
AAATATCCCTTCACAGCCGTTTATTTTAAAGCCCTATTCAAGTTCCCTAAGGCGATAAAGGTATTGGAAAGTTTTTTAAAAAAATCTCCCTTTAAATCCGCATTTACTGCTTCTTTTGAGAATAGGTTTTATAAAGTAGATCCTTTGGAAGTGTGGTTTGTTGATAACGAAGTAAGCTTTGAAAGAAGGCAAAAGATTTTCCCATAAAGTAGTATAATGTTAAAAGAGAAACTCTCTTCTTATTTTAAGTTAAGTTTTTCAGTGGTTGTTTTGGGCTTAGCTTCGGGAGCAGGTGCTGTTTCTTTTATGATATTGGTCAATTTCATTTATTCCCATACCATTTTGAATTTCTCCTTACGCTCTCCCGTCTATTTTGCTTTAGCTAGTCTTATTGTAGTAGCAATAAGTTCTTTAACGGCTGGAATCCTCCTTAAGTTTTCTCTCATGTCTGCTGGAAGCGGTATTCCTGAAGTAAAAGCTGCTTATTGGAAGGAAATGGGACATATAGATCTTAAAGCGGGGATAATCAAATATATTGCTGGAGCGATAACTATCGGTGGGGGTACGAGTTTAGGACGAGAAGGGCCTTCGGTCTTTCTCGGTTCGGCCATTGCGACCAATTTGGCCTGCCTTTTTGGGGTGCCTCGTCGTTGGCTACGGGGTCCTAATGTAATTGGAGCGGCGGCTGGATTGTCGGCTGCCTTCAACGCGCCTTTGGCTTCTGTTGCCTTTCTCATTGAGGAGATTTTAGGAGACCTCAACAGTCGACATTTAGGCTCCATTCTTTTGGCTGCGGTAGCTGGAGCTTTTGTCACCCATGCCATTATAGGTAAGCATCCTGCCTTTATCATGCCTTATCTGGAGGAGACAAGCTGGAACCTTTACCTTTTGGTTCCTCTGGTAGCTTTTGCTTGTGCAGGTGTGGGTGTTTTTTTTCAACGGTCACTGCTCTTTTTAAGGGCTAAGCTTCGAACCTTTAAAAACATCCCCTTATGGATCCGCCCCTTAATAGGGGGTATGACCACTTGGTTCATCGGAACTTTAACATTCGTTTTCACTGGTAAATTGGGAGTATTTAGCTTGGGCTATCAAGATCTATCTGATGCCTTACACGGTAATTTCCCTTGGGAGGTGGCTGGGCTTCTGGTCTTAGGAAAGTTCATAGCGACTTGTGTAAGCTATGCAAGCGGTGGATGTGGGGGTATTTTTGCCCCCACTCTCTTTTTTGGCGGAATGACCGGGTTTTTCTTAGCAGGGCTTTTTTCCCAGTGGATACCTCTTGGGATCTCCGATATCACCGTTTTGACTGCAGTTGGAATGGCCACTTGTCTTGGAGCAGTTGTAAGAGCTCCCTTGACCTCGTTACTTATAGTCTTCGAAATGACCCACCAATTTGAATTGGTACCAGGACTTCTGTTTGGAACTTTCATAAGCCAAATTGTAGCCCGATTAGGTGGTCCTTTGAACTTATATGAAGCCCTTTTGATCCAAGATGGACACGAATTACACAAAATAAAACCGCCTTTGGATCTAAGAAGTTGGCAAAACTTACCCGTTTCAGCTATAGCAAACTATAAACCGGTTGTCGCTCATTCTTTGGAAAAAGAAGAACTTAAAAACTTAATAGAAAATTATCCCTATACTTATTTCCCACTAATGGAAAAAAACCAAGTAATAGGAATTTTGAATCGCGAAAATATTGATAATTATTTAAACGAAAAGGAAGATATAAAGGTGTTGCCACCTGTTTTTTGCTACGAAGATGAAACGCTTAGAGATGTAGGAAATCGTTTTGTAGAGAGCCCTACTACTTTGCTTTTAGTGAAAAGAAGATTTGATGACAAATTTGTAGGACTGATAACTTTGCATGATTTAATCAGGGCTCAAATTTCTATAGAGGATTAACACAAATGACAAAAAACCTAAGGCCTTTGTTTTTGATCTTGATGGAACTTTGATAGACACTTTTAACCTTTATCTTTACTCCCTTAATGCGGGGCTTCAAGCTTTTGGTCTTCCTTCGGTTTCTGCGGAGAAGCTTTCGGAATTTCTTGATCAAGCGTTTCCTCTTGAAGAGATCCTTAAACGGATCGCCCCTTCAAAATTTGCTGATGTTCAGGCCCGTTTAAGTTGTGTTGAAAAGATAAAGGAGGCTTATTTCTCTGTTCTTAAGGAGGTGAAGCTTTTAGTAGGGGCGCGGGATTTGCTTTTCACTTTAAAAGAAAAGGGGTTTAAGGTGGGGATAGTTACTGGGAGGACCACGCAAGGGGAGGAAAAGTGGCTTGAACTTAAAAGGCTTGGAATAGCGGAATTTGTGGATGTTTTTGTAACGGGGCTTGAAGCTCCCAGGAAGCCTTCTTCGGGGGGAATTGTGGTTTGTTTAAAAAAGCTAAAGGTAAAGCCCGAAGAAGCCATCTTCGTAGGGGATTCGGAAGCCGATGTCTTAGCTTCTAGAGAAGCGGGACTTTCCTTCATAGGAGTTGCAACAGGGGTGGGTAAAAAAGAAAGATTACTCGAATTGGGAGCCATTTACGTAGTTAAGGATCTCTTGGAACTTCTGGAGATAGTAAAAAGGCTTGACACCTCCCCCCCCTTGGAGTAATTTCCTTTTCAACATGATTGACCCTAAGCTTTTGGAAAAGAAAAACGTCTTTTACGAAGAACATAACCCTTCGTACGGAGCTGTTTTCATCTATGAAGAACATCTTGAAAGCGTTCGTTCTCCTTATCAGCAAATAGACGTCATAAGGACGAAAGAACACGGGAAGATGCTTTTTATCGATCACTACATGATGCTCACTGAGGATTCGGAGTTCGTGTATCATGAGACGTTGGCCCATGTGCCGCTTGCTGCCCACCGGGAGGCCGAAAGGGTTTTAGTGGTGGGAGGAGGTGACGGAGGAGTTGTAAGGGAGGTTTTGAAATACGATCGGATAAAAAAGGTGACCCTTGTCGAGATAGACGAAATGGTAATTGAAGTGTGTAGGAAGCATTTCCCGGAGATTACAAAAAGCCTCGATGATCCAAGGGTTGAAGTTAAGATAGGCGATGGCGTGCAATACGTTAAAGAGGCCCTACCTGGAAGTTATGATGTCATAATCGTTGACTCAACCGATCCTTATGGGGTGGCTGAATTATTGATAAGCGAAGAGTTCTTCCAGAATTGTAAAAAGGTCTTAAGTAGCGACGGAGTCATCATCGAACACATGGCCTCTCCCTTCTTTTTCCCCGAGGTTTTTGTTAAAGGGTTCCACAACATGATGAAAGTATTTCCTTATGTGGCGCCGCTTCTTGTGGCTGTACCTTTTTACGTGAGTTCTGACTGGTCACTTGGTTTTGCTTCGTGTTCGGAAAAATTCTTCAAAAAGGAGATACCCGATAAATGGTGGTCACCTCCGGGGAAACTCAAATATTACAACCCTGAAAAACACTCCTCCTATTTTGCGTTGCCCAATTATGTTAAAGAATTGTGGGAGATAGCCAAAAGAACCCCAAAGCTGGAAAAAAAGCCCTGGATTAACCGTTAAATTAATTCGTTCCTTCGAAGTGAGTTAAGGGCCTCTTTGAGCTCATCTTCTTCACAGGGAGGGTGTATCTCCAATATCCTGATAGCCTCCTGAGGTAAAAGTCCTTTTAGCTCATTGAACCTAATCTCTCCTTTCCCCGGAGGAAGATGATCTTTGAAACCGTTGGCATCGTGAAGATGAAGTCCTATCATTTTCGAACCGTAAATTTTCAAAAGCCCTTTCTGATCCAAAAGCCCGAGCTTTTCCAAGACATGGGCATGACCTGTATCATGCCAGTAAAACACAGGAGCACCTTCGAATTCTTTTAATATCAATCCGATCTCTTCCCCCAAGGGAATCTCATGAGGATAATACCGATTTTCAATCCCTATCTTCACCCCAAGGAGTTCAGCTCGTTTAAGAAGTACCTCCAATGCCCGAAAAAGGGCATCAAGGTGCTTCTTAACTTTTTCCTCCCTCCATTTGAGGAAATCTGGAAGTAACTTCTCTCTGAAATTTTCTTCGAAAAACTTTTGGGGAGCTTCGTTAAAATCAGAAATAAACCCCAAATGGAGAATCACACTTTGGGCCTCAAGTTCACAAGCAGTCTCGATGGTCTTTAAACTCCACTTAACACCTTCTCTTTGCTCTTCTAAGTCAAGGGAAGCCAGATTGAAGGCATCTCCTGAAGCCTTATGGGGCGGGATGTTGTCCGGAAGGGGGCAAAAATTATGAAGAGTTATGGGCTTAAATTCCCCTTTTTTTAACTTCGGTATCATCTCCCTTAAAAGGTCTCTCGTCACGTGGATGTCAAGCTCCAGGTGCCTTATGCCGCATTTCTCACAAAATTCGAAAATCTCCTCGGCTTTAGCGTTGCCTTTTTTTGTCATCAATGCTGTGGAAATCCCTACCATCAAGCCTCTCCCAATTGGGCTTTCCAGATCTCTAAATCCCTTAAAGCCCTCTGAACAAGTAAAAGCCTCCGCTCCTCTTTCTTTTTTGGCGCTATTTCCAGGGGGGGGAAAAGTCCAAAGTTTATGCCCATGGGCTGATACTCGGGCGAATACTCATTGGTAACGTGATTGATCAAAGCTCCTAAGGCAGTGGTAGGAGGTGGGGGGATTAGGGGTAAGTCCTTAATTATCCTTGCCACGTTTATACCCGCTAAAAGCCCGGTTGCCGCTGATTCCACGTAACCCTCCACCCCAGTTATCTGACCTGCAAACAAAATCCGCTTTTCCTTTTTTAATCTCAAAAACTTGTCAAGAAGCCTAGGCGCATCTATAAAAGTGTTAAGATGCATACTCCCATACCTCACAAACTCCGCCTTTTCAAGTCCTGGGATAAGCCTGAAGACCCGGTCTTGTTCACTATACTTAAGTTTGGTCTGAAAACCAACCATATTGTAAAGAGTCCCCTCCCGGTTTTCGGGCCTCAACTGCACAACCGCATAAGGCCTCTTTCCCGTTCTTGGATCTATTAAACCCGTAGGCCTCAAAGGCCCAAAGGCTAAGGTCTCTATTCCCCTCTGAGCCATATCCTCTATCGGCATACAACCCTCATAAGGCACAACCTTCTCGAAATCCTTAAAGGGGACCTTTTCCGCCTTCAATAGCTCTTGGACAAATTGATAATACTCCTCCCTGGTCATGGGACAGTTCACATAGTCCTCGCCCCCTTTACCATACCGTGAAGCCCTAAAGGCTTTGGTAAAATCGATCGACTCAGCTGTAACTATAGGGCTTGTGGCATCATAAAAATGAAGGTACTCCTTCTCAGTGAGCCTTGCTATTTCTTTCATCAAAGGCTCAGAAGTCAAAGGGCCTGTGGCAATTATAACGAAACCCTCCTTGGGGATCTCGGTCACTTCTTCCCTTATTATCTCCAATTGAGGAAGCGACATAAGCCTCTCAGTAATCCTTCGGGAGAACTCTTCCCTGTCCACGGCTAAAGCGGAACCCGCGGGGACTCTACTTGCAAACGCCTCTTGAATGATGAGGGAATCAAACCTCCTCATCTCCTCTTTCAAAAGGCCATGAGCCGTATTGAGCTCAAGGGATTTCAAAGAATTGCTACAGACAAGCTCCGCCAAAAAGGAGGATTTATGGGCAGGGGAGAACCGCTTGGGCTTCATCTCATATAAGATTACCTTAATGCCCCTTTTCGCAAGCTGCCACGCTGCCTCTGAACCAGCTAATCCACCTCCTATGACAATGACCTTTTCCACAATCTTCAATTTATTACCATTCGCTTAAGACATCAACTTGACTTTTTTAATTATAAGAGCGAATATTGTTTGTACAACAATATTTATAATCCAATAAGAAGGAGAACATAAATGAAGTTAACCTGCAAGGAAATCTGGCTCAAAAATGTTGAATTTTACGGCAATAAATTAGCAATAGTTGATGAAGAAAGGCGTTTTACTTATTCCGAACTTAATGATAGGGCAAATCGTTTATATTGGGCTTTAAAGGAAAGAGGGGTACAGAGAGGCGATAGAGTTGCTATTTGGGGTTATAATTGCGTTGAATATTTAGATTTAAGACTTTGTTGTGAAAAATTCGGTTTTGTGGGAGTTCCGATAAATTGGAGAAGTTCCGTTGACACAATTCATTATATCTTAAAGGATAGCGAAGCCAAAGCACTTTTGATTAATGCAGATTTTGTTGATCAACTTCGCTCTATTCTTGAGGATTTGGAGGATTTGATTGTTTTTGTATTTGGTATTCAAGATTCTCCTACAGTTGGGGAATCCTATGAAAAGGTACTTTTATCTTCTGAAAACAAGGAACCCGATGAAGAAGGGCCAAGTGATGATGATTTGGTGTATATAATCTACACGGGTGGTACCACAGGGAGACCGAAGGGGGTAATGTTTCATGAAAAAATGCAGCTTGAAGAAGGAAAGGGACATATTTATACACTCAATTTAGACGCCAATGATGTGGCTTTGAACATAATGCCTTGGTTTCATTCAGGAGGGCATGCATTATCAAGCGCGGTAGCTTACGCAGGGGGGACCAATGTGATTCTTCCAAAATTTGAAGTGAAAAAAACTTTAGAGTTAATCGAAAAGGAAAAGGTCACAGTTGTACAAATGGTCCCCACAATGATTGCTATGCTTTTGGAAGATCCAGAGATTGATAGGTATAACCTTCAAAGCCTAAGAACCATTATGTACGTAGGTGCTCCTATGCCTGAATCCCTCCTTAAAAAGGCCATGGAGCGATTCGGTAAGAATCGATTCCTTCAATCTTATGGTCTTACCGAATTTGGTCCTCTTGCAACCCGACTAAGCCCTCAAGATCACGTTTTAGCGATCGCCCCTGAAGCTAGTGAAAAGGAAAGAAGCAGATTAAAATCGGTGGGGTTGCCCGTGTATTATGTGTGGCTCAGAATCCTTGATGGAGAAGGTAATCCTTTGCCTAAAGGTCAGGCGGGTGAAATAGCCCTTCGGGGTGAAACCATGACAAAAGGGTACTGGAAAAAACCGGAACTCACTCAACAAAAAATTAAAAACGGGTGGCTTCTAACAGGAGATATAGGTTATGTGGACGAAGACGGTTATCTTTATCTTCTCGATCGCAAAGACGACATGATCATAACAGGAGGAGAGAATGTTTATCCTTCAAGGGTTGAGGAAATACTTTGCAGTCATCCAGCTGTTAAGGAAGCAGCAGTTGTGGGATTGCCCGATGAAAAATGGGGTGAAAAAGTAGTGGCTGCTGTGTCTCTATGGCCTAATGCTTCGGTCACAGAAGAGGAGCTCATAGAATACTGCAAAGGACGTCTTGCGGGATACGAAAGGCCAAAAGCCGTCTTCATTTTTCCTGAACTCCCCAAGTCCTCCGCTGGGAAAATATTAAGAAGAGAAGTAAGGGAAAACCTTAAAAAGATGCAATCCTAAAACTTGGCTCCCCGGGCAGGACTCGAACCTGCAACCTACGGGTTAACAGCCCGCCGCTCTGCCTGTTGAGCTACCGGGGAATTTCCTTAAAAAATTTATCAAGAAAAAACACTCTTGGCAAGAACCTTTAAAAGACGGTAGCATCAATGGGAATGATTATACTATCCCACCATACCGGTGAAAGCTACGGCCTTTTAGGGCCACAGCTGGCAGCAAGTTTCATAACTTCTGAATTGGGCATTTCTACAATTGTCATTGGGCTTCTGAGGAACTTTGACAAGGAAAAGCTTTTTGAGTTTATTAAGGAACATTATAAAAACAAAGAAAAAATCGTTGGTTTTTCTCACCTTTGCGGAAGACCCGATCTTTTTGAACTTATAGGAGAGCTCAAAACTTTGGGCTTCAGAACCATCCTCGGAGGCCCTCAAGCAGTTTCAGACCTTGTAGGGGAAGGTGAAATTGAAAAGTATCCTTGGCGTTTCAAGGGACTTAAGGATCGAGTGGATTTGGGCTTTGGAGGACCAGTTGATGGCTTAAGTAAAGAGCTTTTAGAAAGCTCAAAAGGCTCCTTTTCTTACCAATGGAATACAGATCTTTATCTTAAGGTCCAATGGGATAATCTTTTCATTTTCGATGACCATCTGGAAAAACTCGAAATAGAGACCTTTCAAGTTTTAAGGGGGATTGGTTGCCCTTATGCTTCGTTAAAGAAAACCATATTCCTCGATCCCCCCTCCTTTTTTAAGGAAGGGCCAACGATCGAGATCGAGGTGAGAGGGTGTAGTTTCTGCGATGTGGCCTGGGATAAAGGGTTCTGCGGCTTTGTGGATGATGAAAAGGTGCTAGAACAAATCGAAAACCTCCCGGAAAGGCGTAAAAGAAAGATGCCCTTTGAGCTTATAGATGAATACCCCCTTGTTTTTCTTCCCAAACTCTTGGACCTGGTAAGTGAGAAGGGGTTCCTTCTTGAACAGATAAATCTGGTCTTAAGGCCCGATGATATATTGAAGCACCGAGACAACCTGGAAAGAAGTTTAAACCGACTTAAACACCAAGACACTAAGCTCCTTTTGGCTTCGATCGGGTTTGAATCCTTTAGTTCCAAGATCCTTTTAAACCTAAATAAGGGCGTAACCCCCGAGATGAACCTTGAAGTTGTAAAAATCTTAAGGGACCTTAAAAAGCGTTTCCCTGAAACTTTACTTTACCGACGGGATGAAGGAGCCATTCATGGCTTGATTCATCCAACCCCGTGGGATGACCCGGATACAGAAGCGGAAACCTGGAAGAGGGTGGGAGCGTATCAGCTTTTTGAGGACATACTACCTCCTCATAGTACGCCATTGATTATCCACCACGGTTCCCCCCTTGGCGAATGGATTAGAAAACTTGAGGAAAAGGGATTTGGCCCCTTTAAAAGACATTGGACTATCATCGAGTGGTGGCAATATCAAGGGGTTTAACCAAAAGCCTCTCATCCTTAACTTCCAGGCCCAATCCCTCAAACTCTTGTCCTTGAGGGATTGATTCTTCGAAAGTACATTTTATGTAGTTTCTGGAAAGCCCTTTGAAAGAAGCTTCTGCGAGAATTTGGAGTCTTCTTCCGATAAATGTTTGGTAAAATTTTCTTTTCTTTTCCAATCCAAGCCTTCGTAAGGCTTCTACCCTCTTTTTTTTCTCCCCTTCGGGAACCTGATTGGGAAAATCCGCGGCCAAAGTCCCAGGTCTCGGAGAAAAAGGAAATACGTGAAGGTAAGAAAAGGGGTGTTTGAGGACAAAGTCCACACTCTCCATGAATTCCCTCTCCCCTTCCCCAGGAAAACCCACTATGAAGTCGGAACCGATTGCCACATCCGGTATCTCTTCTTTGAGCTTAAAGAGCAATTCCGAAACTTCCAAGGGACTGTAAGGTCTCCCCATCATCTTCAAAATGCTTTCGGAACCGCTTTGAACAGGAAGGTGAACATGGGGACATATTTTTCTTGAAACCTTAAGGGTTTTTATAAGGGATTCATCAAACTCCTGGGGCTCGATGGAACTTAACCTTATACGGGGAGGAGTTTCGGATTGCTCCAAAAGTTCCAAAAGCTCCGAAAAAGACCTTTTAGGTTCAAGATCCTCTCCCCATTTACCAAGGTGAATGCCACATAAAACAGCTTCTTTTACCCCCATTTCATGGTAAAACCTTAAGGCTTCCAACACCTTTTCAAGGTTTAAACTCCTCGGCCTTCCTCTTACTTTAGGAACCACGCAAAAGGTACAGTTTGTCTCACACCCATCCTGGATCTTCAAAAAGGCCCTCGTCCTTCCTTCAGGAAGGGAAAGGGGAAAGTCGATGAAAGGAGAGTGTTGAATATCTGAGACTTCCTTTGGTCTTTCGTCTTTTAGGGCTTTTTCACATAAATTTACAATCTCCACCTTCTCTTTATTTCCAAAAGAACCATCGGCTCCGTATAAAAGAGGTTCCTCTGGAAAAAGCTGAGGCCAGCAACCCCCAACCAGCACCTTTTTCCCCAAACGTTTGAACTTTTTCAAAAGCTTTCGTGATTCGCTCTCGGCACGATGGGTCACAACACAGGTGTTAAGGACAACAAGATCCGCCTCTTCGGGCTCGGTGATCAAATATTCCTTTTCCTTTAACAAACGCATCATCCCCTGGGATTCAAATTGATTGACCTTACATCCCAGAGTCACGAAGCCGATCTTTAATCTATCACCTCTTCGATCCATCCTCCGCCTAAAAGCCTATCATTCTCATATAAAACTAGTGCCTGCCCTGGCGTTATTGCCATCTGAGGCTCTAGAAATTCACATAAGATCTCCTCTTCTCGGACCAAAACCTTACAGGGAGCTCCTTCATGTTGGTAGCGTATCTTCCCATGGCAGAAAAACTCCGTGGAAGGAGGTTCCTCTAAAATCCATTTCACATCTTTTGCCCGAAGACGCCTTTTATAAAGAGCTTCCTTAGGACCGACGATGACCTTGTTATCCTCGATCTTCAAAACGTAAAAAGGCCTCTCCTTCTTTAAGCCAAGCCCATGCCTTTGCCCAATGGTGAAAAGGTAAACCCCTTTGTGCCATCCGAGCACTTTCCCCTCAAGGTCCACTATAGGCCCTTCTTTTCTTTCAAAGGGGAAACTTTCGATAAAAGTCCGGTAATCGCCCTTAATGAAACAAACCTCCCGACTCTCCTCCCGTATAAGACCGTAGGATTTGGCTAATTCCTTTACCTCTTTCTTGATCTTATCCCCCAAAGGGAAAAGCGTCTCTTCTAAATCCCTTTGAGAGATCCGCCACAAAAAATAGGATTGATCCCTGTTCTGATCTTTTCCCTTAAAAAGAACCCATTTACCGTTCCAAGGCACTTTCCTAGATCGGAAGAGCGGTTCAGCCGGAATGCCGAG
>CAYZRR010000080.1:0-6196 GCA_964480925.1 uncultured Thermodesulfobacteriota bacterium | reverse complement strand
AGTCGAGAGAATTAAAAGAAGCCGTTTTGGAGTTCTGTTTGAGGGGCCTTAAGGGATGAAGCTGCCAGAGATATCCGTAAGGAATCCCGTTATGACGGTGATGATCTTTTTTGGGATCATTCTCCTTGGGGCCTTTTCCCTCACAAGATTAAAGATCGATCTTATGCCCGATATAGAGCCTCCTCAGGTAAGCGTTATAACGCTTTGGCCCGGTGCTTCGGCCACCGATGTGGAGGGAAGCGTTACCAAATACATTGAGGATCAACTCACGAAAGTGGCAAACCTTGAGAGGCTTACTTCGAAGTCTTTGGATGGGCTTTCCGTTGTAAATTGTCGTTTTAAATGGGGGACCGATCTTGATGCGGCGACAAATGATGTTCGTGATGCCTTGGAGTTAGCGAAGAGAGACCTTCCTTCTGATATAGAACCTCCCATGATCTTCAAGTTCTCAACGGCCATGATGCCCGTTCTTTACATGTTTCTTAATGCCGATGAGAGTTACCCCCAACTTTATCACCTGGCCGATAAGGTTGTGGCCGATGAGCTTAGAAGGATTCCAGGGGTGGGGACCATTGTGATTTATGGAGGCCTTAAAAGGCAGATTAACGTGAAATTTGATCCAAAGCGCCTTGAGGCATATGGGATTTCGTTAGAAGAAGTGGGAAGGGCTTTAAGATCGGAGAATCTGGACGTTCCTGCGGGTGAGATAAAGTCAGGGAAATTGGCTTATGCCATAAGAATTCCAGGTAGATTTTTAGACCCCCAGGAGGTCAAAAGGACCGTAATTGGAGTCAAAGCGGGAAAGCTTATAAGGCTTGAAGATGTGGCGGAGGTTTCTGACGATTTCAAAGAGCCTACCATGATTGCCTATGGCAACGGACAGCCCTCGGTCGTTTTGGGGATCCAAAAGCAAGTGGGCGCTAATACTGTGGAAGTGGTTGATAGGATAAAAGAGAAGCTCAAAGAGGTGGAAAGGTTTTTACCTCCGGATGTCAATATGGTTATAGTTTTTGACAGTTCGGAGTTCATTCGGATCTCGCTTCAAAACCTTAAGGAGACACTTTACATAGGGCTTTTTCTCGTAAGCCTTGTCACCTTCTTCTTCCTCCGTCGTTTCTGGGCAAGTACGATAATCCTTTTGACCATCCCGTTTTCCTTGATCGGTTCCTTCATTCTGATGCTTCTTTTCGGTTACACCATAAATGTCATAACCCTATCAGCCTTGGCCATTGCTTCGGGAATGGTGGTCGATGATGCCATCGTGGTCCTTGAGAACATCATGCGTCATATAGAGCGAGGGGCAAGGCCCAAAATGGCTTCCATATTTGGGGCTTCAGAGGTTGGGCTGGCGGTTACTGCTGCAACCCTTACGATCGTGGTGGTATTTGTGCCTTTGATGTTCATAAGCGGTTTAACCGGCATCTTCTTTAAACAGCTTGCCTTTGTGATAACAGCAACTATAATGGCTTCCCTTTTCAATGCCTTGACCCTAACGCCTATGCTCTCCTCCAAGTTCTTAAGACCTCCCCATAAGATGGGGGAGGGCTTTTGGGGTAAAGTTGATCAGAGGTTTGAAAGGGCTTTTAGGAAAATTGAGGAGGGTTATAAGAGGGTCATTGGATGGGCCTTGGAAAATAGAATTAAGGTAATAGGGGTAACGGGGCTTGTGTTTTTTATATCGATTCTTTTGATTCCCCTTATAGGTACTGAGCTTACACCTGAGATGGATTCGGGAGAAGTAAGGCTTAACTTTAGGCTACCAGAAGGTACCAAGGTAGAGGAGACCCAAAGGGTCCTTGAGGAGATCCAAGAAAGGGTAACCCGACTTGTCCCTGAACGGAAGAATTTTTACGGTCATTGTGGACAGACCGAAAAAGGGATAGCTACAGCCGTGGGATTTGAAGAGGGTTCGAATGTGGGAAGTGTGGGGTTGAGGCTTGTTGAGAAATCACAGAGAAAAAGATCGGCAAAAGAGGTGGGTCTTGCCTTAAGGGAAGCCGTTTTAGAGATCCCGGGTATAAGTGAGCTTTATGTCTCAAGCACACCTGGTATAAGCCAGGTCCTTTCAGGGGGTGCGAGGAGAATCTCGGTTGAGCTGTGGGGGAGGGATTTGGATCTTCTCGTTTCTTATGCGAATGAGCTTAAAAAACATATGGAAAAAATACCCGGAACCGTTGATGTAACTATAAGCCAGAAGCCTCCGAGGCCTGAACTTTGGGTTGAGGTTGACCGAGAGAAGGCTTCCCAACTGGGGCTAAACACCGGCCTTATAGCTTCTGCGTTGAGACAGTATTTTTACGGATTTACCCCTACTCAATACCGAGAGGCAGGGGAGGACTACGATATATTTTTGCGTTTAAGGGACGAGGATAAAAATCGCATAAGGACCCTCGGGGAGGTTCCCATAAAGACCTTAAGTGGAGCGGTAATTCCCTTAAGAAATGTGGCCCAAATTCGGGAGGCCTTTGGACCTGTGTCAATCGAACGCCGAGACAGACAAAGGGTAGTTAAGGTGGAGTCTGATGTGAGAGGAAGACCCCTTGGGGATGTGGTGGCTGATATCCAAAAGGTCATAAAGGGAATGAAGATCCCTCCGGAAATAGGAGTAAGGTTCGCCGGAGAAACCGAGGAGCAACAGAAGGCCTTTAAGGATTTGAGAACCCTTTTTGCCCTAGGAGTTATCCTGGTTTATATGGTTATGGCTTCCCTTTTTAAATCTTATAGGCACCCCTTCGTGATAATGTTCTCTCTGCCCTTTGCGGTAAGCGGAGCCCTTTTTGCCCTCTTTTTCACGGGAACCACCCTTTCCCTTTATTCATTTTTGGGTTTAATAATGCTTCTTGGCATTGTCACCAAAAACGCCATAGTCCTTGTGGATTACACCAACACTTTACGCGAGAGGGAATTTCCTCTAAGGGAAGCCATAAAAGAAGCAGGAAGAACGCGATTAAGACCCGTTTTAATGACCACCTTGACGACCCTTTTCGGAATGATCCCCATGGCCCTTTCGCGAGGCGAGGGCTCGGAGATGTGGTCCTCTTTAGGCATAACCATGATAGGGGGGTTGACGGTCTCAACGCTTGTAACATTAGTGCTTGTTCCTGTGGTTTATTCCCTTGTCGAAGAGCGAAGGAGATGAAGCTTCTATTTCTCGTTTACGATGTGGATTTCGAAGAAGAGGTCCAAGAGACCTTAAAAGAAGCGGGTCTTAAGGAATATACCCTGTGGGAAAGGGTCCTTGGAAAAGGTGCAAGGAGTGACCCTCGTTTAGACACTTCTGCTTGGCCTGGGTTCAATCGATTGATGATGATCGTTCTTTCCGATGAGAAATGGGAAGAGGTAAAAGGCAAAATCTCAAACTTAACCCGAAGGCCGGGCATAAGGGGCTTTGTCTGGGATTGTGAGGAGGTGGTAGGATGAAGAAGCTACTTTTTATACTCTTTTTTGTATTTTTACCGACTTTTGTCCTTTCCCAAGGTCCCTTGACGCTTGATGAAGCGATAAAAATCGCCCTTGAAAAAAGCCCGACCCTTGCGGCCCAGAGAGAGGTGATAAGGGAGGCCGAATACAAACGAAAAGAAGCCCTCTCGAAGTTTTTCCCTAAGCTTGAAGCCAAATACTATTATCTGCGCTTAGACGAAACACCCAAAATGGTCATACCACCTTTAAAAGGGATGACCCTTAGGGAGTTCGAAGACGTTTTGACCTATCCCCTCTTTTTTAAAGTTGGGACAAAAGATAACTGGGGGCTTGATCTTTCAGTGAGTCTTCCGGTTTTTACCGGTGGCGCTTTGAGGAATGGGTATGGTTTGGCTTGTTTAGGGCTCGAGAGTTCCAAGCTTCAGTACGAGCTTTCGAGGCTCGATCTAATTTTGAAGGTGAGGGAGGCCTTTTACAATGTAATCAAGGCCAAAAGGCTTCTTGAGGTAGCTCAGAAGGCCCTTGAAGCTTTGAAAGAGCATCACAGGATAGCCCAAGTATTTTACCAACAAGGCATCATCCCCAAAAACGATCTTTTGCAAGTTGAGGTGGAGCTTTCCCAAAGGGAGCAGGATGTTATAGCAGCTCAAAGAAACTTTCAAGTGGCTTGCTCTTACTTTAATACTCTCTTGAGACGGCAAGTGGATGAAGAAGTGATTCTGGACGAAAGGCTTGAGCTTGTGGGGTTTGAGGAGGATTTGGATTCCCTTCTCAAAAGGGCATTTGAGAATCGTCCTGAAATTAAACTTGGAAAACTTCAGATTGAGGCAGCAAAAAAGGAGTTTAAGATAGCCCGGTCTGAGCTTTTACCGAAGGTGAGCCTTTTTTTCGATTATCAAAGGCAGGGCGATGATCCTTCGGTGAGCGGTTCTCCTTATAAGGAGAAGGAGTACAGTTGGCAATTTATGGCCGTTCTGCAGTGGCGACTGTGGGATTTCGGTGAAAGCTATTTTGGCGTTAAAGAGAAACAAGCTCGTATAGTCCAGACGGAAAATCAATTAATAGAAATAGAGGATTTCATAAGACTGGAAGTTCAAGAGGCCTATTTGAGCGTTAAAGAGGCGATCGAGAAGGTCAAGACCTCGGGAAAGGTCCTTGAAGGGGCCCAGGAAAACTTTCGGGTAAATGAAGAACGGTATAAGCTTCAAGCGGCAACAAGTTCCGATGTGCTTGATGCCTTAGCCCTTTTGGTAAGGGCTCAAAACAGCTACTGGATAGCCCTATGTGATTATCATTTGGCCCTTGGTAGGTTAAAAAGGGCAATGGGGGTTGAGAGATGAAGAGGCTTATGTTCCTTGTGGGTTTTATGAGCCTTATGGTGTTTTTGGGGTGTAAGAAGGAAACTCCTCGAGTGCCTCAAGAGGAGGTATTTACGGTTGAAGTTACACCGGTGAAAAGGATGAGCCTTGAAAGGTGGGAAGAAGCAGTTGGTAATGTCTCTCCTTATCAAGGTATAAGGATTACCCCTAAGGTTCCGGGTAAGATAGAAGCCATTTATGTGAAGGAGGGTGATCAGGTTAAAGAAGGGCAGGCATTGGTGAAACTCGATCAGACGGATTTTCTTTTAGCCCTTGAAAAGGCGGAAGCTTCTTATAAAAGCGCCGAGGCGCAACTTGAGCAGGCGAAATTAAAACTTCAAGATGCGGAGCGAGATTACCAAAGGGCTAAGGTCCTTTTCGAGGAGAAGGTGATTTCCCAAAAGGAATATGAGAAGATAGAGACCAATTTTAAAGCTGCTCAGGCCCAGTATGAACTTGCTCAAGCTCAACTTAAGGCGGCTTCCTCAGCCCTCAAGCAGGCTCAGACGGAACTTAAGGACACCATTATTTATGCTCCTTTTTCCGGTTATATCAGCGCTAAGTTCGTTGATCCGGGACAGAGGGCCTATACCATGCCTCCCACCGATATCCTTGAACTTGTGGACATTTCCAAGGTGAAGATACTGCTTGACCTTCCGGAAAGGGATCTTCCTTTCGTTAAGCCGGGGGCAAAGGTGGAGATAAGAAGTGATGCCTTTCCCTATCTAAAACTTGAGGGGAAGGTCAATCGGATTTATCCCAAGATCGATCCATCCACTCGTTCCTTCAGGATCGAAGTCTTGATGGATAACTCAAAGGGAATCCTTAAGCCAGGTATGTTCGTTAGTGCTCGCGTGTTTTTGGGAAAAGAAGAAGCTTTAGTTATTCCACGAGATGCCCTTTTAAGAGCCCCTGGAACGGGTATCGAATACTGTTTTGTAGTCATAGACGAGAGGGCCCAAAGGAGGGAGGTTGCTACCGGCATAAGAGAAGAGAATCTCGTGGAGATCAAACAGGGCTTAAGGGAAGGTGAATTAGTGGTAACTTCTGGAGGCCAGAACCTAAAGGCAGGAGCCAAGGTTAGGATAAACAAAACGGTTTCCTTATAGTTTTATCCGTTTGGACAAAAACATGAAGAATAGCCCTTTAGATGACAGGCGTATAGGCCTTTTGCTTTTTAAGCTTTCACTTCCCGCTTTCATCGGTATGTTTGTCATGACCATTTACAACATCGTTGACACCATCTTTGTGGGACATTGGGTGGGTTCCGAGGGTATAGGGGCCCTTTCTTTGGTTTTCCCTATTCAGATGTTCTTTGTTGGTGTAGGTCAGATGATAGGCCTCGGGGCTTCTTCCATTATCTCCAGATCAATTGGTGCTCGTGATTTAAAAAGGGCTAATTTTGCTTTAGGAAACGC
>CAYZRR010000079.1:0-8160 GCA_964480925.1 uncultured Thermodesulfobacteriota bacterium | reverse complement strand
GAACTTTATGGCATTGAGTTATTGAGGGCCGATTGGGTCAGGTGAAGGGTGAATGGGACCGCTTCAGGCTCTAATAGAAAGGGCCCACCGCTAAGATGATGAGGAATTTCACCTGATTCATGCGGAGAGGTGTCAGACAGTCGGTGAATTGATCTTAAGGGTTAAGAGGAACTTCTTCAGACCTCACTTTGGGAGAGGGATGGAAGGAAAGACACCCTCGGAAGTCCTCAGGGAGAGGTGAGGGAGCTTCTAAAAAGGTAAATCCTGAAATTTCCGGCAGTACCTCTTGAGGTCCTGTTGAGAAAGTTTGATCCAAGGTTTCTCACCTTCTCCTTTTACCTCAAAATTGGTACCGATCTATTTACCTCTTACCTTTATTCCATTTCGCTACTTACTTTTGGGATGCTTCTCTAGCCCCAAAAAGCTTTTAGGCTTTAATAAATTTAATTTTGGGAAATCTTTGGTAAAGAAGAAAAAATTCACACTCCTCTTTGGTAACGACCTTCATAATCTCTACACGCTATCAAACGGTTTATATCGAACGTCAAACCGGCAGCTCTCACATAAAAGATATGTTTCATAAATTCGCCAAAGGCAATTCTTTAGCAGCACTCATTCCACCATAGATATCGGTTGCCAAATTACAAAAATGCCATGAAATTTTTTTAAAAAAAGCATAAGTTGCTGAATACCAAAATAGATTGTGCTTATAATTAGACGAACTCTGAGCTACATCTATTTCCCATGCAGCTCTATACATCAAATTACGCAAAGCCTCCAAATCACTAGCGATTTCACCTAATTTCAAAGCTACATTTGGATGTTCTATTAAAGATTTACCACCTGCTCTTCTTTGTTTAACATATTCTCTCATATGTTCATAAATTCGACGCATTGCTCCTACTAAACCGGCTATTCCTGGTAAATGAGAATCAAAAAAGCTCTTTATAATAGAAAACCCTTTGTTAATTTCACCAAGGACATAATCTTCACTAACTTTTACATTGTTTAGTTATATTTGACAATTACCACCCAAATCAGTGGCTAACATCTGATGAGGAGTAATTGTCACTCCTGGAAGATTGGTAGGAATCCAGAAAAAGGACATTGCTTCTGAAACTGGACCCTCTGGATTTGTTCTTACTGCTACCATAATTAAGTGAGCTACGGCTCCTCCGCTGCAATAGGCTTTTTCTCCATCAATTATCCAGCATCCATCTTCTTTAAAACCTTTACATTTTAAAATGGCACTGCCACCTTCATCATAGGGATAATGTATATCCGTACAACTTGAAGCTTCTCCCACCGCAGTAGCTATCAAAAAACGAGAATCTTGAACAAATTTCTGAAAAATCCATTTTCTTTGATCTTCATTTATAGTTTTATCAATAGCAATTGCTCTCAAAAAAATCCACGGTATCATAACAATTCCTACTAAATTACCTCCCCAATACCCAATTTCTTCTGCCGCTAATGTCAAAGTTATATTCACTTGTTGCTCAGGGGCAGTTCCACCATATTTTTGTGGTATAGCCAATTGTCGAATACCAATTTCATGAAGTTTATCTAACAAATGCCACGGAAAAAGCTTCCTTATCTCTTCTTTCGTTTTTGCCCGAGTAATACGCATTTCAATTTCTTTAAGATATTCCTCATTTAATTCTTTTTGACAAAATTTTTTAATCAATATTTTGATTTGTTTTTGATCTTCAAAAATCTCAAAATTCATGTAGTCCACCTCCTTTTGTCCTTCGTATTAGCCTATATAACTTATACTCCTATTTTTGGTGAACTTTACCTTAGGTATTCTTGCTTCTTTTTTACTCAAAGTCCGAGCCCAAAAAGGCCTCACCCTCCCCTCTTCTAAATATCCTCAAAAGGGGATCGTCTGGGTCCTTAATCCTCATTCCCCCAAGAAAAAGCCTTTCTTCCAGACTCTTAAGCTCCCTATACTCCAGAGACTCCACTTTACCCGTTACCATCAATCAATATCTTCTTTCTTCTATTTTCTATGTTGTTCTTCTATTAACTGAAGCAATCTCTCATATAGTTTTTTTGCAGGTAGTTTCTGTTTTTCGTTTTCTTCTATCCATTGATTTATAATATCTTTAACAGCTTCCCTCCACATTTTAATTTCTTTTGAATTGAGATAAACAAAAGTATGTTGTTTTTCTTTACAGAAATCTAATGCTTTTTGTAGTGTCTCTGTCTCTTCCAACTCCCACATCTTATTAGTCCATGCATATTTGATTTCGGGGGCATCAAATACTTTCTTAATT
This sequence comes from uncultured Thermodesulfobacteriota bacterium, assembly GCA_964480925.1. GTDB lineage: Bacteria > Desulfobacterota > B13-G15 > B13-G15 > B13-G15 > B73-G16. The sequence goes on along the minus strand of CAYZRR010000079.1, from coordinate 5,881 downwards.
TCAGGAGGCAACTTTTCCCATTTGGATTTATTCATAATCATAAACACAGGAGTTATGTTAATTCCTCCTTCTCCAAACACAGTATGTGATTTTAAAAGAGGCAAAAAACCAAATGTATAAGCCACACCAAAGTGATTTAAAGCACCTTGGGCAACACCTCTCTCTAAAGCAGTATACCAATCTCCTATGGGGACCTCAACGGGAATGGCTTTTAATGCTTTTATTATTTCGGTATGTTCCCCTGTGGTGATGATTTTTTGCCCTCTTATATCCGAAGGAAACTTGAGCACTTTTTTAGGGTTAACCATGTGAAAATGGGTAGGAAGCATAAAAGAAATACTAAGTATTTTTACTGAGTCCCATTCCGATTTCATCGGTGGAAATTCACTCAAAAGTTTTTCATAAATTTGAAGAGCTCCCCTTCTACTCGGCCAATCAAGAAAAGGCAAAAGAGAAATGGTACTTAACCTAAATCCGTCTTTAGGGTTCACTGGATACCAAGCAATATCCGCTATACCGCTTTCAACACCTCGAAATATCTCCGCTTCACCTAACAATCCTCCTCCAAAAGTATTTTTAAATTCCACTTCACCTTTTGTTTTTTGGGTGATTAACTGTTGCCAATAAACCGCTGCCCTTGCAGGAGGAGTGACCGGAGGGGTATGATCGCTATATTGAAGAATAATCTTGGCAAAACCCAATCGGGTTTTTAACCCTAGAATAATAAACAATATTATTATTCCACATAATAGTACAAACCTCTTTACCCTTCTATTTCCTTTTTCCATTTCCTCCCTCCTTTTTTTTAAAAAATTTCTTATTCCATAAAAAATTGAAAACGCAAAGATAATGCCAAAAACGCTATCTCAATATGCTTAAGATTTCTTTTTAAAAATTTTAAAAAATGGTTTGCTCAGGATTTTACAAAAACGGCAATATTTTAAAATCTAAGGAATGGTGAACATTAAAAAGAAAAAGATTTCAGCAAAGGCATAAGATTTGCTACCTTTCTATTTCTAGAAGTAAACAAATATTTTTAAAAAGGAGGTGTAAGATGCCACATTTTTGTTGTGGAGAACCGTTTGATTGGGAAGCGTTTAAAGAACATATGGGGTTTTCTGATGAAGAATTACGCCAATGGATAAGTGATCCCAAAAGAGCTGAAGCTACAAAGAAAATGTGCAGTCCCGAAATGCAAAGGAAATGGCTTATAGTTGAAGTTGTAAAATCCCACGGTTGTGCCAATGGATTGAAGCCAGGAGATCGCTTGTATTTTAAAGGTATTGGCAATTTAGATCCAAAAAGGAGCAGTAATTGGTGTGGACACAATTTACTTTTCTTACCTTTAGTACAAGATGCTATCCATAATGCTTTAATGCAGGGGAAAGATCCTAATGAGTTTTTGTATCCTAATCACTTTTCTTGTGTGGATACTACATTGAAATATGGATGGGGATATGTAGAGTCTAAAGTATACGTCGTAGACGAAGAAGATCTTGACAAAATTTAATTTTTAAATGATGAATAAACGGAAATATGAAATGTGTAAATCAAACTTAAGATTAAGGAGGTTAACATGGGAGTGGGGCATTTTGTATGTGATCCTGAAAATTTTGATTGGGAAGCTTTTAAAAAACATATGCAATATACAGACGAAGAACTAGAAGCCATTAAAAATAACCCTATAAAGGTAAAATGGCTTAAAAAAGTTTGTAGTCCTGAAATGCAAAACAAATACTTAATAGCTGAAGTTGTGGAATCTCATGGTTGTCTTGCCGGTTTAAGACCCGGTGATCGAATATTTTTTAAAGGCCTAACCGTGCTCGATCCAGAATTAAGTGATCCTTGGTGTCCATATATTGCAAACGTATATTGGTTCACTTATGGGGCAAGAAATCTCTTTGTACAAGGATTAGATCCTGATAGTTTCTATGTCCGTCATTCAGGATGTTTGGATGTGGGCCCTCAAAATGGATTAGGGCGAGTTATATATAAAGTATTTGTAGTGGATAAAGACGAGGTTTATAAATACATTAACAAAAAAAGGTAATATTATTAAAAGGAACGAAAAATGGACACAAAGGCCATTGTAGCAGTTAAAAAAGCTCAGAAAAATCTTGTAGACACGATAGAAGAAGTTTTAGAGTTACTAGAGATAAATTTCCGTCAATATAAGGGAAAGAAAGTTTTGATTAAACCTAATGTGGGAGTCCCCGCACCTCCTAATAAAGGTATTAATACTAGCCCACAGGTTGTAAAAGCAGTAGCCGATTTATTTTTGAAAAAAGGAGCAAAAGTTATCATCGGTGAATCATCAGGGGTAATGGACACTACTTCTACTTGTTTTGAAAAATCGGGATTTATCGAGTTAGCTAAGCAAGGATATCACATGGTCGATTTGAAGGATAAAAATTTAGAGTACGTTAAGATCAATATTCCTAATGGGAAACATCTCAAAAAAATTGTTATTCCACGTATAATTCTTGAAGTTGATTGCATTATATCTGTACCTGTAGCAAAAACACATTCTGCAGAAGTTGTAAGCCTTTCTCTCAAAAATATGAAAGGAATAGTGCCTGATTCGTTTAAAAAGAAATTTCATTTGATATATGGCGTACATAATGCTGTTGTGGATTTGTTAAAGGCGATAAAACCACATTTAAGCATAATAGATTGCACTGTGGCTCAAGAAGGATTGGGACCAATAGCGGGGACTCCTGTAGAAATGGGATTAATAGCTGCAGGAATTGATCCTGTGGCAGTTGACGCCGTGGTTACTAAACTTATGGGCTTTGAACCTTTGGAAGTAAGAATTATAAAACTTGCTCATGAGTCACACATAGGGACAGCTGATTTGCAACAAATTGACATCAAAGGCATTTGTTTAGAAGAAGAAATTAGAAAATTTAAGACTCCTGAAGAAGTTTTGAAAGAAATCCTTCCTACGGCAGAAACTCTTTTCATAAGTCCTAAAACGTGTAGCGGTTGTAGAGGATGTGTAACAGGAGCCTTATGGGAATTAAAAAACAAAAACTTATTAAAAACACTCGAAAATTACACAATAATTACAGGCCCATATGAAGAATTACCTTATATTAAAGAAAACAAAGTTATCTTGATGGGTAATTGTACAAAACCCCATAAAGAAAAAGGTGATTTTTTTATTCAAGGATGTCCACCGTGGCCTGGCGATTTGATAGGAATCATATTGGGAGAACCTGTTTCTAAAATTTAAAATCTAGATATGTAGTAAGTCAAAAAAACCAGGCCCTAGGAAGGAGGGAATGATGTATTCATTGAAATTAGCCTATGTGGATGTTTTTGAGAGGAAAGTTGAGTATGTGGAAAGGAAGGATCTTTTTAAGGAATATTTGGGCGGAAGGGGGGCTGGAACTCGAATATATTGGGAAAAGTGGAGGGAAGGAGTAAGGGCCTTTGATCCTGAAAATCCCTTGATTTTTATGGTAGGACCGATGGTGGCTACGGGGAGCAAAGGAGCTAATAGGATGGTTGTAATGGGTAAGTCCCCTTATACTTATCCTACGGATTTTTTCTGCTATGGGAATATAGGAGGGTTCTTTCCTTATTTTTTTAGAAGAAGCGGATTTGATGGCCTTGTAATTGAGGGGGCCTCCCCAAAACCGGTGTATCTTCTTTTAGAAAAAGGCAGGGTCGAATTTTTCGATGCCTCTGAATTTTGGGGCAAAAATGCTTTTGATACGATTCGAGCCCTCAAAAAACGTCATGGTCCAGGTGTAGAAGTACTTACAATCGGCCAAGCGGGAGAGAATCTGGTCTACTTCGCCACTTTGGTAAGTTCTCATCAATCTTCTGCCACTTCTGGTTTTGGTGCCGTGATGGGTTCTAAGAAAATAAAAGCACTTGTAGCCAAGGCTACAGAAAAAATCCCTGTAGCCGATAAAGAAGAGCTTAAAAGGTTAAATGATTATGCGGATTTTATAGGCAAGCGTATTCGTCTAGCTTATCCCCCTAAACTCGTAACAACCGGAAAGGCAAATCTTCTTAAGGTTATCGGACGTGGCAGCTGTTCAGGATGTAATTTTGAGTGCATAAGGGGAAAGTACGAGTATAGAAAGGACCTTAAGGGATTTAGAAAATGCCAGGCAATGGAATATTATCTGCCCTGGCTTTATGAAAAAGACGATGAGCCTATTGAGACCTTATTTTGGGCCCCTGTTTTAGCGAATGATTGGGGATTATGTACTTTTGAATTGGAACACCTAGTGGATTGGTTATATCTCTCCTACAAGGAAGGAACGATTTCCGAAAGGGATATTGGGCTTCCTCTTTCAGAAATTGGAAGGATGTCTTTTCTTCAAACCTTCCTCACTAAGTTATCTTTAAAAAAAGGAATCGGTGAATTACTGTCAGTAGGTATAGAAAAAGCAAAAGATAAACTGGGAGAAGGGCCTTCAAAGACGTTTGAGAGCGTAATGAAACCCATAAGTTCTCACCTCTTTTTGCCGACAAGGGACCTCGATGAGGCGAGGGGGCATTTAGTTAACGTTCTTCTTTATCAAATGGAACCACGAAGACATAGGCCGCTCATCCATCAAGGCTTCACTCTTGTAGCTTGGCAATTCCATCAAAGAAATCCAGAATCCTCACCTGTTTCTTATGAAGTTTATAGAAAAATTTGCAATATATTCTGGGGAAGCGAATCAGCTGCAGATGATACAACCTATGAAGGTAAAGCCTTAGCAGCCTTTAAAATTCAAAATCGCATTTACGCTCTTGATAGTTTAGGGATGTGTACTTTCGGATGGCCGATAACTTATTCGTTTAATACCCCCAACCATGTGGGCGATCCCCATCTGGAAGCAAAGTTACTCAGTGCGGTAATCGGGATACCTCTCGAAGAAACAAAACATCTTATGGAAGAGTGTGGGAAAAGCACGGTTACACTACAACGCCGAATCCTGATTAAGGAAGGTTGGTCACCCCCTCATTGCGATTGGCCGCCACAGTGGCATTTTACACATCCCCTACCACCAAATCCTATAGGTCAACAGTTTTTGGTACCTAATGGGGAGGGCAAACCCTTCTCACCTGAAGGGAGAAAACTCGAAAAGGAGTGGTATAGGAAAATGTTAGAAGAGTATTACTCTCTAAGAGGGTGGAGTGAGGAGGGGATCCCGAGCCTTTGAGCCTCTATTTTTATGCAACGTCCAGCCACCACTTTTCGTCCGAGTAGGAGGAGTTGCTTTTTGACTTCTTCGTTTACGGTTCCGGGTTGCATCCAAAAGACTTTGAAACCCTTTTGTAAGGCTTCTTCTAATATTTGGGGAAGATCTTCGGGAGGTCTAAAGACCACAATCACATCTATATCCTCGGGGATCTCTAAAAGCGATTTAAAAACCTTTATTCCCATAATGTTTTGACCTTCATATCTTGGATTCACCCCAAAAAGCCTTATGCCTTTTTCTTTTAAAACCTTGGACACATAGTGGCTTGGTTTGGAAGGATCCGCACTAAGCCCAACTACAGCTACTTTTTTCATATCCTTCAATATTTCTCTTATCTCCTCATCACTTTCAACAAGCATACTTTTATTCTCCTACTTAAAACCAACGAGTCACAAGCTTCTAGAGCCCCGATTGATCTGTATCAATCAGGAAGTTTTTGGGGACCGGACCAATTTCTGAAGGCTTCTATTATCTCTCCCAAGGTCTTGGAAACTTTGGCCCCGTGTGATTCGCATAGGATTCGATACATCTCGATCGTCCAAAGGGCTAATTTATCCTGTGCCCTTAATATAAAAACGGGCTCATCTTCTCCAATGCCTGGTATATTTATTCTTCCATATTTGTTTGAAAAAGCCATATATTCCTCCTTATCTCAAAAAATCCACTTTCTTTAT
>CAYZRR010000078.1:0-13718 GCA_964480925.1 uncultured Thermodesulfobacteriota bacterium | reverse complement strand
GTGGCTTTAGGGGAGTGGTTTTGGGGAGGTCTAATCGTTTTAATCGGCGGGTTGTTTGATATGATGGATGGGGCGGTTGCTAGGCTGGAAGGAAAAAGCAGCCTGTTTGGAGCCTTCTTTGATTCGGTTATGGATCGTTTTTCGGATTTTTTGGTTTTTATAGGATTGGCTTATTTTTATTGTCAAAAAGAGGAAAAGACATTGTTGTTACTCACGCTTTTTGCCCTCATGGGAAGTATTCTTGTTCCCTTTTGTAGGGCCAGGGCAGAGGTTTTTATACCCTCCTGCAAAGTTGGGGTTTTAGAGCGTCCCGAAAGGGTTATACTTATGGCCTTCGGTTTTATAAGTGGATTAATGATTGAGGTCCTTTGGGTCATTACGGTTTTAAGCTTTTTTACGGTTTTTCAGAGGATCCTTTACACTAAGAGGGTTCTTTCGAAGAGAGAAAGCGGTTAATCTCTTCAATGATCCTTTCCGCCCATTTTGCCGGAGGGATTTTCTCTATCACCTTCCCCTTTTTAAATAAAACACCGTATTTTTTCCCTGCGGCTATACCGATATCTGCGTTTTTTGCCTCTCGAGGTCCATTTACGATACATCCCATAACAGCTATCTTTAAGGGCTCCCGGATAGATGAGAGCTTGGCCTCTAACTCAGCCACTATTTTGGATAGGTCTACTTCGCATCTTCCACAGGTCGGACAGGAGATTATCTCAACCCCTCTTCTTCTTAGTCCTAAGGCGCCGAGGATATGATAAGCGGCTCTGACTTCTAATACCGGTGAAGCGGTGAGGGAAACCCTTATTGTGTCCCCTATGCCCTCATTGAGAAGAATTCCTATCCCCACAGCCGATTTTATGGCTCCACTTAAAGGGGGCCCTGCCTCGGTTATCCCCAAATGAAGTGGATAATCGGAGATCTGACTGAACTTTCGGTAAGCCTCAATTGTTTCCATAACATCAGTGGCTTTAAGTGAGACCTTTATCTCCTGAAATCCTACCGATTCCGCTATTTCTAATGCCTCAAGGGCAGAAGCCACAAGGGCTGAAGAAAGTTTATCGTAATGGAGGTACTTCTTAGGTAAAGACCCCGCGTTCACCCCTATACGGATGGCCACCTTTTTCTCTTTGGCTGCTTCAAATATTTCCCTCATCGCCTTCCGAGAAGGCATAGTCCCGGGATTGATCCTTAATCCGTCAATTCCCTTTTCTAAAGCCTTTAATGCTAATTTAGGCACAAAATGCACGTCCCCTATCAAGGGGACCGGAGACTGGCTCCTTATGTCGGGGATCGCTTCAACGGCCTCTTCGTCTGGTAAAGCAATCCTCATTATCTCGCAACCGGCTTCGTAAGCTTCTCGAATTTGTAAAAGGGTTAAGCGGACAGCTTTAGGATGTACTTTCGTCATAGATTGGACTACAATCGGTAATCCTCCACCTATTAATACAGAACCAACCCTTATGATCTTCGTCTTTTTAGATGGCATTTATAGTTTTGAAAATTTTTCCTTAAGTTTTAAAGCTACTATAGGCGGAACGAAATCGTCCACCTTACCACCGAGGCTCGCAATTTCTTTAATGGTCCGAGAACTTATAAAGAAGTAATCCTTTGCAGTAACCATAAAAATCGTATCAGCTTCAGGGTATAAACTTTTGTTCATCGATGCCATATGATATTCATATTCGAAATCCGAAGTAGCTCTTAAACCTCGGATTATAATCTTCACTCCTTTACGTTTCATATATTCTACAAGTAAACCTTCAAAGCTTTCAACTTCAACTCGTGGCTCGTTTTTATAAATTTCCCTTATCATTTCCACTCTCTCTTCTGGAGTAAAAAGCGCTTGTTTTTGATAATTAATAGCAACTGCTACTATTATTTTGTCAAAAATCCTCAACGATCGCTCTATGATATTCATATGTCCATATGTTAAAGGGTCAAAAGAACCAGCGTAAACAGCTTGTGTTTCACCCATATTAATCCTCCTGTGTTGGTGAATAGTTTTTATTTACATATTCGATGGCTTCTTCCTTATTTTTAATAACACCTTCTATTTGAAGTTGTGTGATCTTTTTTAATATTTCACCCATATATTTACCGGGCTGAAATCCCATCTGAATGAGGTCTTTTCCGGTTAAAAGCCGAGGAGGGTGGGTTATATTTTCTCTTTCAACAAGGTCCAAAATTTTTCTTGAGAGTTCTAAAAGGAGCGTTTTTTCCTCTTCTTTTCCTTTTTCTTCTGTTTCGGCGAGGCTCAATATTAGTAAAGACTTTATATCTTCTCTCATTTCGTGAGCTAATCTTCTTAAACTTTTTTCGGAAAAACCAGTTTTTATGAGTTGTAATGGGCGCATATGGTTTACGATTACTAGAAGTATACGTTTTTTAATATCGCTTGGGAAGGGATATCTGTCCATTATTTTTTCCGCTTTTATTTTTGAAACAACTTCATGACCGTAAAAGTGGACCTTTCCCTCTTCTTCTGTGGTTTTTGTTTCGGGTTTACCTAAGTCGTGAAATAAGGCGCTCCATCCGATTACTAATAAATCCTTGGGATCTTGCGAAAAACGTATAACTTTACCCTCTTTAGCGAGTTTTAACGCCAAAATTGTTACCCAAACCGAATGTTCAAAGGCATCGCGGATGTGATTTTCGCCTTGTTGGAGGTTTCTCAAGGCTTCCATTTCAGGGAAAATGACATCCAAAATGTGCAACTCCGCCATCATCAATAGCGCTTGAGAGGCTTCTTCTCCTAAAAGGATTTCTTCCATTTCCATTAAAATTCTTTCTCGTGAGACGGTCTTCAAAAGTTCTCTTTTTTTAAAGATCTCTTCCTTCAATTCTTCCGAGAATTCAAAACTCAAGGTTGCTTTATATCTAAAAGCCCTAAGTATCCTCAATGGGTCTTCTGCAATAGCTCGATCTGAGAGTAAGACCAGTTTCTTTTCCGAAAGATGCTTAAATGATTCCGGGTGCGAGTAAAACCTCTTATATTGAGGCGAATAAGCGATCGCATTTATGGTGAAATCCCGGCGGGAGAGGTCATCCATAATGTCTTTGCCCGAAAGGGTTGAAAAATCCAGAACTTTGCCGCCTTTGACAAGGCGATAAACTTTTTCTCCTCTTCCTAAGGGGAAATATTTTGTCTCGAAAAATATCCCTAAACTTCGGAGTAAATGATAAGGATCTCCTTCTATTATGAAGTCATAATCCCGGTGAGGTCTTCCGAGAATATGATCCCTTACGGCTCCTCCAACGATGTATAGGCGAACTTTATGTTTCGAGGCTTCTTCGGTTACAAGCCTTACGATCGGATCATCGAGGATTCTTCTTTCCGCATCCTTCAGGTTCATCCCTTTGAAGATATAACACACCTTGAAAAAAGGATACAAAAAATGCTTACATTCACAAAAGAGGAGGGGGTTATGAAGGAACTATTACTTAAGATTGGAAGAGAACTTGGGCGCTTGGGCTTGGTGTCGTCCCACAGCGGAAATTTGAGCATAAGGACCAAAGAGGGACTTCTGATAACCCGACATAAAGCGATGTTGGCCTCTTTAAGTGAAGAAGACCTCGTAGAGGCTCCGCTTTTTGGCCAAGTGGAGGGTGCCTCCAGTGAACTCGAAGTCCATCAGTCTATTTACCTTAATACTGAAGCGAAGGCCATCCTTCACTGTCACCCCCCATATGCGATTTTGCTTTCCCTTTACCTTGAGGAGATTAAACCAGTAGATGCTGAGGGAAAACACATATTACAAAGCGTCCCCGTTCTTGAGTTTAAAGAAAGTATAGCTTCAAAGGAGGTAGCTCAAGCTTTACCCCATTACCTCAAAACAAAAAAAGTAGTCATTATACGAGGGCACGGAAGTTTCGCAATCGGTGAGAACTTAGAAGAAGCCCTGATGTACACTTCTTCTCTTGAAAGTTCGGCTAAAATCCTTTACTTTGCATTGTTACTTCAAGCGATAGTAGAGAAAACGCCAAAAGGAGGTGTTTCATGAAATTTTTCTTAGATACTGCCAACTTGGATGAGATAAGAAGGGGTTTAGATATGGGATTGGTAGACGGAGTCACCACCAATCCGACCCTTATATCAAAAGAGGGGGAGGAATTTTGGCATCTTTTAAGCGAAATCTGTTCTTTAGTCCCAGGACCGGTAAGTGTGGAGGTTACAGCCTGCGATGCAAAGGGAATGATTCAAGAAGCCCATGAATTATCAAAATTGGGCAATAACGTAGTTATTAAAATACCCATGACTGAAGAAGGCATAAAAGCAGTGAGACATCTAGAGGAAGAAGGAATAAAGACGAATGTCACTCTGGTATTTTCACCTATACAAGCCCTTATAGCGGCCAAGGCGGGCGCTTCTTTTGTAAGTCCATTTATAGGTCGTCTGGATGATATTTCTTCTTATGGGATGCGGCTTGTTGAAGACATAATCACTATTTTTTCTAATTATGATGTTTTTACTCAGGTAATAGTAGCTAGTGTCAGACATCCCATGCATGTACTTGAAGCAGCACTTTTAGGAGCTGATATTGTGACGATGCCTTTTAAGGTGATGGAACAACTGTTTAAGCATCCTTTAACGAATATAGGTCTGGAAAATTTCTTAAAAGATTGGGAAAAAGTTTCCAAAAGAAGGAAGGATTAAGTTTGAGAAGATAAAGCCTTTATATATCTTATCCTTAGCTCCGTTAGAGAGCTCTTCAATAATCCTTCTTCCTCAGGTGTAAGATTGCCTTTGGTTTTTTCGCTTAATATTTCTAATAAATCAATTGTTTGCTTTGCTAAGGCTAAATTTTTTTGATAAGTCCCTGAGGTTGGTTCGGGGATCTCTCCAAGGTGTATTAGACAGGTACTGCTCAAAGAATAGATAAAGCTCGAAAAGGTGATATTTGGAATTACCTCTTGCTGGGTGACTTTTTCTTTTACTTTTTCGGTATCTTTGCCCTTTTCTTCTTGAGCGAAAAACCTCTTGTCCACTACTTTAAATCCCTTTCTTTCTTCGCTCTTTTCCTCCATTTTTACCCCTCTTTTCTGTTTTTGTTTTTGATCCTTTTGCTTTGACTTTTTTCTTAGGCACCACCTTTTCAACCGGAGGCCCGAGGATGTAACTTGGGGGTATCTCCTTAGCCAAAAACATAAGAGGAGCTACTTGAAAGAAACGTACTCCCTTTCGAGAAGCCTCATGGGCCTGGATTTCCAATATTAAAGGTTTCGGATCCCGGCGTTTGGCTATCCTTAAAGCCAGATCCCTTGAGGGCGTAAGCGGTATATAGGTTTCTTTTGGAGCTATAAGGCCTTTTTCCCTCACAAAAGGATAGGTTTTTCTCTTGATCCCACAGTAAAGGATTTTTGGGGGAAGGGTTAACTCATAAGGAATCTTTAAAAACCCAGAAAACACCTCTATGGAACGCACCTTTTCATCTTTGATTTCAAACTTTCCTTCTGGATCCGAACGAATAGCTTCAACTATATCGCTTTTTTTAACGAATTTCCATTCTTCCTCTTCCGAAAGGGCTTGTTTAATTGAATCAACACTTACAAATCCTTCCTCATCGGGGAATAAGCCAAACTCATCCGGCCTATAAGCAAGAAGATAATTGAGAACCTTTAAAAGCGCTTCCTGTTTGTGTTTAAAAGACATCTTTTTGTTTAATTCGCCCTTTTTAAGAAATCCTGTTTAAATCGAGACAACTCTTCCAAGAACTTGTCTATTTCCTTAATAGCTCTTTGTTTATAATAGTAATCCCCGGTAGAACCATAAAGGTAAAGGTATCGCATTATGTTTTGATAAAAACCGTTTGTATCACGACACCAGTGGGTGATAGGGCAGAGGCTACATTGAAAGTTGAATTCCACACAGAAAGGACCTACCATACGGGCATTTTCCAAAATTGCAGGAAGTTCCTCTTTACCTTTTTCGAACAGGCAATTTCTTATCCTTTTCCATTTTTCGAAGGCGATGTCGAAAAGGTTTTCTCCTTTTTGAGATCTTTCCACGATCTCTTGAAAGGAAAGAAGACCCTTCGCCACCACCCCTCGCCTCCTTCTTCGTTAAATTCCTTGAATAACTTAAGCCTTTAAGGGGTAGTCTTCAAGTGTTAAGGCTCTTTTACGATTTTGGTGATTTTGTTTTCCTCATCAACGTATACGAGGCTTGGTTTATGGGACTTTACTTCCTCTTCATTAAAAACGGCATAACTGGCGATTATGATAATATCTCCCTCTTTGGCTAAATGGGCGGCAGCTCCATTTATCCCTATGATGCCACTGCCTCTTTTTCCCTTTATAGCGTAAGTTTCAAACCTGTTCCCATTTGTCACATTATAGACCTGTACCTGTTCGAAAGGGAAAATGGATGCCGCTTCCATAAGCTCTTCATCAATTGTGATACTGCCTTCATAGTGGAGGTTAGATTCAGTGACTCGAGCTCTATGGATCTTGGATTTTAACATAATCCTCTGCACGGTCCTCCTCCCCCCTTCCTTTACTCTAATATGATGTTATCAATTAAGCGGGTTTTACCCACCCAGGCAGCAACCGCCAAAAGTGCCCGCTTTATATCGCCAGAAAGAGGTTCCAGCGTCTCAGGGTCGCATAATTCCAAATATTGGAGATTAACCAGAGGTTCTTGCTCTATTACCCTCCTTGAGGCTTCGAGAATTTTTGAAGCGCTTCTCTCTCCTTCTTCGAAAAGCCTCTTTGCTTCCATTAAAGCCTTATAAAGTGCTCTTGCAGCTTTTCTTTCCTCCGCATTAAGATAAACGTTACGTGAACTTGCAGCCAAATGATCTTCTTCCCTCACAGTGGGAATACCCACCACTTCTATGTCCAAATTTAAATCTTCAACCATCCGTTTTATGATCAGATACTGTTGATAATCTTTCAGACCAAATACTGCTACGTGAGGTTTTACGATATTGAAAAGTTTTAACACTACTGTTGCCACTCCCCGAAAATGCCCCGGTCTAAATTTCCCACATAGATATTTTTGAAGCTCACTTACTTCTACATACGTCTGAAAATTCGAAGGATACATGTCGTACACCTGAGGACAAAAAACTATATCAACGCCGACCCCTTCGGCCATTTTTAAATCTCGTTCCAAGTCCCTCGGATATCGTTCGTAATCCTCCGAAGGACCAAATTGGAGGGGGTTTACAAAGATACTAATAACCAAAATGTCACCCAATCTCTTGGCTTCTCTCATTAAGGTCAGATGCCCCTCGTGAAAATACCCCATGGTAGGGACAAAGGCTATCCTTTTTCCTTCTCTTCTCAGGCCTTCTGAAAGCGATTGCATCTGTTTTGGTTTTTCTATCACTTGCATGAGGTTTACATCCTAAATATATGCTCCTCTGTGGGGAAAGCCCCCGTTTTTACCTCTTCTATAAATTCCTTTACCGCTTTTGAGATAATGCTTCTTAAATCTACATATCGCTTTACAAATTTAGGCCTAAAATCGCCTAACATGCCCAATAAATCATGGATTACTAAAACTTGCCCATCACAATAACGACCAGCTCCTATGCCTATAGTGGGTATAGTTAACGTTTCGGTGATTTCTTTGGCTATTTCTTCCGGGACACATTCCAAAACTATAGCGAAAGCCCCTGCTTCTTCTATAGCCTTAGCATCTTCCAGCAACTTTTCCCTTTGTCTCTGTATTTTATATCCTCCAAACTTATGTATGGATTGAGGTGTGAGGCCTATATGGCCTACCACGGGAATATCTATATCAACAATAGCTTTCACCACGTCCTTAACAGATATTCCTCCCTCAATTTTCACTGCTTCAGCTCCGCTTTCTTTAATCATCCTTCCAGCATTCCTTTTGGCTTCTTCTATGCTTACCTGATAAGACATAAATGGCATATCAATCACCACCAACGCCCTTTTTACCTTCCTACAAACAGCTTTAGTGTGATAGATCATTTCCTCCACTGTTACAGGCAAAGTATTAGGATAACCTGCGATTACGGTTCCAACCGAATCACCCACCAGGATCATATCGATACCGCTTTCGTCTATAATTTCCGCCATCGGGGCGTCATAAGCGGTAAGCATCGTTATTTTTTCTCCTCTTTCTTTCATCCTTTGTATCTCAGGTACGGTGATTTTCTTCATAGTTCCTCCTTATTAAGGGTTTGGAATAGGGCAAAAAAAAACCTTCTGGTGGAATCCAGAAGGTTCCCTTTTTCCGTCTTGGTCCCTTTTTACGGATCCAAGCGGTTTATGCATCCAGCTCCTCTTTCGTGTCCTGCCTTAAGGCTAGGACCGTTTTATAATGACACATAGTTTTTATATATCTTTTTCTTACTCATGTCAATTGAAATTTTTGAAGAATTTCTTTTAACATCCCTTCCAATTTTGCTTCTTCGGATTCGTCCGCATAAGTAGGCCTTGGGACATCAGGGAAGAGTTTGAAAACGGCGTTCATAATAGCTTCAGCATGAGGGGGACATCCCATTACGAGTTCTCCCTTTGAGGCGTTGTGGCTTTGGCAAAGTCCTATGAAGATGTTTTTCTTCTTTTTTGATATTTTTCCGTTCTCATATGGACCTATAAAGACGTTAACCTCTGGGTCAAAAGGACGTTCTATCAATTGCCTCTCCGGATTTTTAGGATCGGGCCTTCTTAATTTTTGTATGACAAAATGGAGGTAACCCTTACAACCAGGACAAGCTCCTTCAGCAAAAATCTTAAAATGGGGACCATTGCTTAAGTTTATTTCGGGTAAGAGGAAAGGACTGCGAACTTCCTCTATAGAATTGCCGACAACTTCTATGTTCTCCTCCTCGATCGGGCCTATTCCTTGAATATAAGCCAAATAAACGGCAGGAGAATCCGTGGGTTTAAGCCCCATTATCCTCATACAAACTGCATCAACAGCTACAGGATTATCACCTGCTATTAGGAGACCCATCTCTTTCGGTTCCCCATAAACCGGACCAAAACCCTCTTGAGCTACCAGGGCATCTACAATAGTTAACTTGGGCTTCACTAAATGGTGAATATTCACGAGATTTTGCCATAAACCGAAGAAATGGGTCATATACTTTTCCAAAGGAGGCATACAACCCTGTAAATTCTTCACCCCCAATGAAACAACAGCCGCAAAATGGGTCTTCATTACTGGCAGATTTATGATGACATCCGCTTCTAACAAGGTCTTCGGAACCTTCCGAGCTTCTAACCTCTTAGCATACGGAACCGGTATTTCTTCTGTATCATCTGTATTGAGATCGCAAAGACTTACTTTTTTTGGATCGATTTCAACAAGTTCAAAATAATTGTAAAGTTCAAACAATTTGAAGGTTTCTTTCCTATTAATCGATGACCCTTCTGCAACTATGATCCTCTTGGCCAAAGGTAATAATAGCTCAATTAACGCTTTTAATATTCTTTTGTCAGTAACTACTCCCCCAACATATTTACCATTTCTCATTCCGTGATCAGCTACTACATTTGGTTTTAAAACTACTGTCATCCCTTTCTGCACATATTTATCGATCCCGCCAAGCAATATGAATATTTCTCTCAAAGTTTCCTTGATTTGATCATAAGTAATAGAAGGAAGTTTCTTTATTACCACTTTTTCTTTTTGGTATTTTCCTTTTGGTTTTATCTCCTTACCCTTTATTCTGTCAAAGTAAATGGCAGTACTTAATTCGAAACGCACGAATTTTAAATCATTTTTCCGTTTTCTTAAAAAAGGCCTGAATCCATATCTGATTAGCAAATCTATAATTTTATGGCTTTCTTCTTCTAATATTTCTACCCCTATGAGGCTCTCTTTTAGGATTAATTCATCGAGGGCGTCTGATAGAAGGTTTAACATATCTTGAGTATTTTCGAATAAAAAAGAGTATATGGTGCTCCTTTTGGGCGAATAGAGGATCCATAAAGTACCGTTATTTGGATCGTAGAACTTATAAGGTTCAACTTCTTCCTCCTGATACATGGTGAGTAGTTCTTCTGTTTGTAAGGGGGAGAGGTTTAAATCTTGGAGTAAGTGTTTTTTGAGTTTTTCTCTTATTTTGGTAAGAACCTCCCTTTGGATCTGCATTTTAACCCCTTTTCTTGCTTTCTAACTTTACTTTGAAACTCTTTTAGAAATCAAGCTGGAAAGTATGTTTTTGTTGACATTGGAAGGATTAAGGGCTATAAAGGTTAAACCATGGCTAAGGAAGAACCCACCATCAAGCCCTTTGAGGTTTTAAGGGAAAAGCTGGAAAAATTTGTGCAGAAAGTTTTTGCCTACAAGAAGTGGGTAATTTTGGGGGTTTTTATAGTTATAGGGGTAGGGGGCTCTTTTTATGCTTACAATCGAATTGCCCTGAAAAGGGAAGAGGCGGCCTCTTTTGAGCTTTTTAAGGCTTTAAACGTCAACGATGATAAAGAACGGTTGAACATCCTAAACAACCTTATCGATAAATTCCCCTCAACCAGATCTGCTACAATTGGCCGTTATCTTCGGGCAAAGGAATTCATGGAAGAGGGAAAATGGGATGAGGCGGAAAAAGATCTATTGAAAGTTATAAAAAATGCCCCGAAGCCACTTAAAGCTGGGGCCTTGTGCCTTTTGGGTGATGTTTTGCTCCAAAAAGGCAATTACCAAGAGGCACTTCGCAAATTCAAATTATGCCAAAAAGAAGGAAGCGGATGGCTCGAGGGTTATGCCTTATTTAAAGAGGCCACCTTGCTCGATCAGATGGGTAAAACTCAAGAGGCTATCCTTGCTTATCAGAAGCTTTTACCACTTCTTCCACCTGGTGAGATGGAGCTGTTCGTGAGAATTAGGCTTAAGGAACTTGGAGCGGAGGCGTAAGCCTTAAAGCTAATCGGATAAAACCTGCAGAAGAAGTTCTTTAAGCATAGAGGAAGAAACATAACCGATTATCGGTCCAAAAAGATGCCCTTTTTTGTAGATCCAAATGGTCGGAAACCCCACTATTCTAAAATGCATCATCAATTCGGGATTTTTCTCGGCTTCTACTTTTGTGGAGACGAATTGTCCGTTCAAAATTTTTATTATATCATGGGATTCCAAAACTTCATACTCTAATCGTTCGCACATTGGGCAATATCGGCTTACAAAAAATATAAAAACAGGCTTACCGCTTTTTTTCCCTTCATTTATAGCTTCCTCATAGCTTTTCCATTCTATTGCTGAAGAAGGCTTCGATCCTTTGCAAGCCCATATAAATAAGATCAAAATCAATGTAATAACGACATGATACCTTTGTAAATTAACCATATGCCCACTCCCAAAAGTAATATTGAAAGGATTAAAGATACATATCGCGATAATTTTTTAAAGCGCGTTATTACATTCAGGGCTTTTTCCCAAAATAGCCCTATAAATAAAAATGGCAAGGCCATTCCTGCCGAAAAACTTGCCAAGAGAATAAAAGAACCCTTAATGTCTTGTGTTGTAGCTGCATACGTCAAAATTGCACCAAGGACTGGGCCTATACAAGGGGACCAGCCGAAGGAGAAGGCTATTCCCATTAAGAAGGGTCCTAAAATTGGTAAAGAGAGAACAAAATTTGGCCTTCTTTCCCTTTGAAATAACAGAAGTTTAGGAAACCCGAGGAGTTGAAGCGCGAAAAATAAGATAATAAGCCCACCAATGAAGGTAAAGAGAGGTTTATTTACAAGTAAAAAAGAGAAAGCCCCTGTGATGGATACTCCTAAAAGTATAAAGACCAAAGAAAATCCCAAAATGAAAAAAATAGAAGAAAGGAAAATGGGCGGTTTTTCCTTAATTGCTAAAACGTTAGTATTTATCATTAACGAAAAATAAACCGGTAAGACGGGCAATATACAAGGGGAAAAGAAACTAATTAGTCCTGCAACAAAAGCCACAATAACGGAGATTTCCAAGCTATAGTGCCTTTTTTATCAAATTTTCGATTATTTCAAAAGGAACAAATCCTACTATTCTATCCACAATCTGACCATTTTTAAATAACAACAACGTAGGAATGCTCCTTATGCCAAAACGAACCGCTATTTCTGCATTTTCATCAACATTTACTTTACCTACTTTACATATACCCTTGTATTTTTCCGCAATTTTTTCGATCACAGGACTTAACATTTGACAAGGGCCACACCAGGGTGCCCAAAAATCCACCAAAACAGGAAGATCCGATTGTTCTACTTCTCTTGAAAAGTTTTCTTGATTGATGACAATAACCTCTCCCATTTTGACCCCCTTAGTAAAAGCTTTTTGGCCACCGGCCAAAATATAGGTTTTACCTTCAGGTGAAAAAGCCCCTTTTCCCAGATCCACAGGAATAACTTGCGAAAGTTGAAAGGGTTTGCTTAACCTTTTCGCTGTCACATTTCGGACATTTGATCTTTTCATCTTGTTTGGGAAGCACCAAGACCTCAAACCGAAAACCACAATCTTCACATTTGTACTCATAAAGTGGCATTTTCACTACCCTCCTTCTTTTTTTAAGATCTTAATTATCTCCTTAACTTTTTCGTCTTTAACATAATACTTGACCTTGTTACCCTCTCTTTCAAATCCCACAATATTTTTGTTCCTCAATATAGAAAGATGCTGAGAGACCACCGCTTGAGGTAAATCCAAACAACTCCATATGTCCTTAACGCACGACTCGTCCTCCATTAACCTCTCCACAATCCGTAACCTCACCGGATGCGCTAAAGCCTTTAATAACTCTGCCCACTCTATTTCTTTAACCATAGGTTTATTCAAATATATCAATTCATATATTTCCTGTCAAGCCCTCGATGATGGCTCCTACAAGGAGGGGGAAGAGGATCTCGTGGTGGCCTCGAAGGAAATAGGAAGCGCGGCCTCCGGTTTCGTGGGGTCGGTGAAGTACGTTTTCCAAGGCGCGGTATTGGGGGAGGAAGTCCATGTTGATGGTGATGTAGTTTTCGACCTTATGGCCTAAGTTTCTCGCTAAGCTTAAAGCCTTGAGGAAGACTTCGGGCATTATGGTGGCTGATCCGAGGTTGAGGTAGATGCCTTCGCTGAGTTTGGTCACTTCGGAGGAGAAGGTTAAGAAATCCCTATGGCTCATCTCTCCGATTACGCTTCCCTTTGCCGAAGGGTGCATGTGGAATATGTCGGTACCTATTGCGATATGAACGGTTACGGGGATACCTAATTTATAAGCCATTCCGAAAAGGCTTATTTCCCTATAGGGAAGTTTTTCCTCCCATATGGCTTCGCCTAAGGCTTCTCCTGCTCCTTTGCCCTTTGATAGCCCTCTTTTTAAAGCCTCATTGATGAAGGTGGCGGTTTCTTCCGCAAAGCCGAAGCTTCCGTCCTTTAAGCCTTCTTTTACCTCTTCTGAGGTCTTTCCAACAAGGGCTATTTCCACATCGTGAACCATAGAGGCCCCATTGGTTCCTATTAGGGAGATTACGCTACGCTTCATAAGCTCTATTATGTAGGGATTTAGGCCAACCTTAATGGGATGGGCTCCCATTCCCAAAAGGACCTTTTTGTCCCTTCTTTTTGCTTCAACAATTGCCCGGGCCACTTCCAAGAGATCTTTGGCTCCCAGTATTTTGGGAAGGGAAAGGAGGAATTCTTTTAAGCTGATTCCCTCTTTTGGGGGGGTTCCGAACATCTCGATCGATACCTTACGAGGGGAAGAACTGAGTTTAAAGGTTTTCACCTTTTCAAGTTTAATCCTCTCCATGAAACTTAGCCTCAACCA
>CAYZRR010000077.1:0-15834 GCA_964480925.1 uncultured Thermodesulfobacteriota bacterium | reverse complement strand
TTTATTTCAAGACTTAGTTTGATGTACCCCTCCACCAACTCCTTACGAGGGGTAAAGGCTATTTGGGCTTTTTGAGGAAGGGAAGGTAAGGGGCTATTAAAGAGAACCGCTTCGTGACGAGCGCCTTTTCCAATGACGGAGAACCTGGTTACATTCTTCTCAAAAATTCTCGGATTTTCTATACTCACAACTTCTTTCGAACAGAAAAGAGGAACAGGGTTTCCAGGACCAAAGGGAAGGAGGCGTTCGATGCCTTCCATAAGCGAAGGTGTTATCTCCTTTAAGGAAAGAGCCATATCTATGATAAGGGAAGGAGAAGGGCATTTTTCTCTCAATTGGTGCTTTAGAGCTTCTCGAAAAGAGAGGGCAAATGACTCAAGCTTATCCCTTTTTATCTTAAGCCCAACTGCTCCCTTGTGGCCCCCGAAGCCGAGAAGATGTTCTTCGCACATTTTTAACAATTCCCTCATATGGACTTCGGGAATGCCTCGGCCTGATCCTTTTCCCCTGTCTCCGTCCAGAGCGATCAAGATGGTGGGCTTATAAAACTCCTCGGCTAATTTAGAGGCCACAATTCCTATTACCCCCTCGTGCCAGGTGTCAGAGGCTAAAACGAGTGCGGGTTCTTCTAACATCTGTAAGGCCATTTGACGAGCTTCTGAGTATATCTGCTCCTGAAGAACCTGACGTAAAGAATTGGCCTCTTCAAGTTCCGAAGCAAGTTGGGCGGCCTCTTCTTCATCCTCTGAAAGAAGAAGCCTTAAGGGAATCTCTTCTTTCTGCATCCTTCCACCAGCGTTGAGCCTTGGGGTTATCCTGAAGGCTATTTCCTCATAGGAAAAAGGCCCTCTTGTAAGGCCGACCTTTTCCATAAGAGCCTTAAGGCCGGGTCTTTTGGTGTTCTGGAGCTCTTGAAGGCCAAAATACAAGAAAAGACGATTTTCACCAATTACCGGTACCACATCACCAACTGTCCCTAAAGCTACAAGATCTAGGTACCTCTTGAGATTCGGTTGGGGTAAATGCTTAAAAAACCCGATCTCCCTTAAGCTCTTCCTCAAAGCCATAAGGAATAAAAAGACCACTCCTACTGCGGCAAGTTCCTTAAAAGGGAAAGGACAATCCTTCTGAAGGGGGTTTAATATTATGGCCTCTGGTAAGCGATCGGGAATCTCATGATGATCTATTATTATCACATCAAGGCCCAATGCCTTAGCTAAAGCGACTTCATTTACATTTGTAACTCCACAATCGACAGTTAACAAAAGCTTTGTTCCATTTGAAGCGATAAATTTAATGGCTTCTGCATTTAACCCATATCCTTCTTCTATACGTTTTGGAATATAATGATCCACTTGAATGCCAACTTCATAAAAAAAGTTTTTAATAAGAGCAATAGAAGTTATTCCATCAACGTCATAGTCTCCATATACTGTAATTTTCTCTCTGGCGATTATTGCTTTAATCACTCTTTCTACTGCCTTTTCCATCCCTTTCATGATAAAGGGATTAGGCAAATCGTTTAACGAAGGAAACAGGAATTTTTCTGCTTTTCTTTCATCAGTTATGCCACGATTTAATAACAATTGTCCTACTATAGGGTGAACGTCCAGATTTTTTACCAATTCATAAGATTCTTCGTTAAAGGGCAAAATTTTCCATATCATGGATTTTTCCTTTTAGCATTTTTATGTCGGGTAAGTTTTTTTCTTTCAAAAAGTCAACCAAGTAATCGTGAACTTCTGAGAAGATATTGGGATTAGAAAAGATAGCACTTCCTATTTGTAAAGCCGAAGCCCCGGCCATTATGAAGCTTATTGCCTCTTCTCCCGAATAAAGGCCGCCTGCTCCTATTATCGGCAAATGGGTGCATTTATAAGCCTCGTAAACCATTCTTAAGGCAACTGGGAACAGGGCTTTACCCGAGAGGCCCCCGGTTATGCCTCCCAGGAGGGGTTTTCCGGTGTGTGGGTCTATTATCATGGCTGGCAGTGTATTTACTAACGTAACGGCATCGGCTCCGCCTTTTTCGGCGGCCTCAACGATTTCTCGGAGGTGGAAAGGGTCAGGCGGAAGTTTCACCCAAAGGGGTAGGGGGGTAGTGTCTTTTAAAAGGGAGATGATGTGGTGAACCCTTTCGGGGGATGAGCCGAAGAGCATTCCTCCTTCTTTCACGTTAGGGCAGGAAAGGTTTACTTCTAAGGCAGATATGGAGGAGGTCTTTAATCTTTTTGCCACCTCGAGAAATTCTTGTTCGCTTTCGCCGAATATGCTTACCACTATGGGTAGGTTCAATTTTTCAAGAAAGGGCAATTTTTCCCTTAAAAACCTTTCGATTCCTATGTTTTCTAACCCTATGGAATTTAAGATTCCGTAAGGGAGTTCATGTATACGGGGAGGGGGGTTTCCTCTTTTTGGGTTTAAGGAAAGGCTTTTGGTGACAATCGCTCCAAGGACTTCGTAAGAAAGAATCCCGTAATACTCATCGCCATAGCCAAAAGTCCCCGAGGCGGGCATAAGGGGGGTTTTAAGCTTGAGGGGGCCTATGGTTGTTTCAAGGCTTGCCATTTGATAAGGTCCTCCTTTTCGAAGATGGGGCCTTCTTTACAAACGGTTTTTATCTCTTCTGCCCAAAGCACACAGCTTCTGCATGCTCCGACGCCACAACCCATTTTTTCCTCCAAGCTGAAGTAAGCCTTGGGAACGTTCAAAAACTTAAAAAAGATTCGTTTTATCATCCCCAAAGGACCACAAATGTAAGCGGTTTTTGCCCTTATAGTAGAAGGTATTATGTCCTCCAAGAGCCCCTTTTGACCCATACTGCCATCTTCGGTGGATAAGGAAAGTTCAACCCCATGCTTTTGGAGTTTCCCTAGTAAAGGAAAAGGCATATGAGAAGCACTTTTTGCTCCCCAGAAAAGTTTCACCTTGAAGCCTTTTTTTACAAGAAGAAGGCCCCACGGGAAAAGCGAAGCTATCCCTATACCTCCCGCAAAAAGCCAAACCTCACCTCCCATTTCTGGTTCAGGATAGGGTTTTCCCAAGGGAAGGAGCAATTTTAACCTTTTTCCGGGCTTAAGAGCTAAAAGGGAACTTGTGCCCGGTCCTTTTACTCTTATAAAGAAGCAAAGGGTTTTACCTTCCAAGTGGAAGATGCTAAAAGGCCTCATTAAAGGTCTTCCAGGGGTTTCTACCATAGCGAATTGTCCAGGTTTGAAGGAGACTTCTTCTTTTAAAAAAAGCTCTAAGAGGAAAAGGTCTTCCGAGAAGCGTTTAATGGAGATTACCTCACCCTCGTTCATTTTCCTCTTCTAAAAGGAGTTCCATTAAAAGCGCGTCCTCGCCGGTGTCCTGATAATACCCTCTTCTTATTCCCCTGGTTTGAAAGCCCATCTTTTGATAAAGGGAAAGGGCCGGCAGATTATTCGCTCGAACCTCAAGCCAAACGGATTTTACCCCTTTGTTGCGGCAGAAATTTATGCCGAACTGAAGCAATTGAGTCCCTATCTTTTTCCTTCTCCATTCGGGATGGACCGCGAAGTTCATCAGATGAGCTTCATCCTTTATGATTCTCAAGACCAAATATCCTACTATATTTCCTTCCTTTTCGTAAACGAAACAATAACCAGGAGGTTTAAGTTCCACCAAAAAGGCCCATCTTCCCCAAGGGGAGGCGAAGGAGTTCTGTTCTATTTTGAGAACCTCGGGCAAATCCTTTTCTTCCATAGGACGGATCATAATCGGTTTTCCTTTAATACCTCTTCGGCCATTCTTAAGTCAGAAGGAGTATTGATGTTAAAAAAGGACAAAAACTGAGGATCAAAAATTCGGACTTCCCCCACTTCAACGAACCTAAGTTTGATCTCTTTAAAGAAGGAAGAAATTCTCCTATTTCCCTCAGCAATGCTTTTTTCAATGGGAGTAAGGCAACTCTTTGAATAAACCGCACACAAAGGATGAAGCCCATCCGGTCCCATTGGCACCACCGCATCATATCCATTTTTAAGGGAGACGAGGTATTTAATAAGCTTTTCCTTTAAAAAGGGCATATCACAGGCCACACAGAATACAAAAGGAGTAAGGGAAAGAGAAAGTCCCGTATATAATCCACCAAGTGCTCCGGCGTCTAAAATGTCCCTTTCAACCCTTACTGGATATTTTAAAAAGGGGTCAGGGTCCTTGGTGACGACCATTATGTCTTTAAACAAATGGGCGCATACTTTAAAAACGTGTTCAAAAAGCGGTTTGTCACCCAGGGGAAGAAAGGCCTTATCTTTCCCCATCCGGTTGGATTTACCGCCGGCCAAAATAACGGCTCCAATTTCGTCCATTATACTTTAGATATCATGCTATCAAATGGGCTTCAACTTGAGAGTTACTTGCTTTAAATTTATCATCAATGAGGACTTTCGGTTATTGTTGTACTTACGTTCCTTTGGAGATAATTGAAGCCTCAGGGTTTATGCCTTTAAGGCTTTTACCTTCCTCTCATGAAAAGGAGGATGTACTTCTTGATCCCAACTTTTGTCCTTATGTGAGAGCTCTTTTGGCTTATCTTAGGTCTTCCAGTGGGATTGCGGGGATCGTATTGGTTAACTCCTGTGATGGGATGAGGAGGCTATATGATGCCTTGAGGCGTTTTTCTTCCGATCTTTTTATATACCTTTTGGATGTACCCCGAAAATCAGATGAGGAGGCCGTAAAATATTTTTCAAATGTCTTGAGGGATTTTTCCGGTTGGCTTGAGAAGCTGAGCGAGAAAGAAGTTGACCTTGAGGAATTGAAGGAGAAGATTCGCGTTTATAATTTTCGCCGAAGGGCCTTTTTGGACTTACTGGAAAAGGGACCCAAGATGGAAGAGGTTTTGAGGGTTTTAAAAAAGGGATTTCCTCCGGATGAAGAGGCACTTTTTTTAATTCCTTTGAAGGAAAAAAGGGGGATAAAGAAGGTCCTTATTTCGGGCTCGGTTCTTGAAAGTGAGGAAGTGGTTAAAATGGTGGAAGACTTAGGAGGTGAAGCGGTTTTTCTCGATGTATGTTCAGGAGTAAGGGGGCCTTCTTGGGTTGAGGAAAGCGGGGATCCTTATTTTAACCTTGCTCGAGCTTATTTGAAAAAACCTCCTTGTAGTAGAAGTTTTGACCCTAAGAGGAAGGCCATTTTGGAAAAAATGATCTCAGAAGTTGAGGGGGTTGTGTATTATACGCCGAAGTTTTGCGATCATTATTTACATGAGCTTGTTACCTTGAGAGCGTTGTGCCAAAGGATGGGAAAGCCCCTTTTGCACCTTGAAACGGACTATCATCCTAATATATCCGAGACTATGAGAACTCGTATACAGGCTTTCTTCGAAAAATGGCTTTGAGTTCCTTTTTAAAATGCCTAAGAAGGCCTTTCTTTTGGTCTATTATAAGACCGCTTGTTTGTCTATACGTCTCAAAAGAGAGAAATCGTCCTTTTACCCTTTGGGTTGAGTTTTTGTGTTGGATTTTTAAAGAAGCCTGGAAAAGGGAAAAACCGGTTATATGGACAAATAGTTTTTTCCCCGTTGAGTTTATATATGGACTTGGAGCCATTCCGTTTTTACCCGAGATCTTCTCGGCTCTTGTAGCCTACTTTGATTGGACAAGAGGCCCCATCTCTAAAGGTAGCCTTAAGACTTCGACGGACCTTTGTTCTTTTTATCGATGTGCCTTGGGTTTAAAGGAATACGAAGTAATGCCCAAGCCGGATTTGATTATCAGTTGTTCCCAAATATGCGATGGCACAAAGGCCTTTTACCAGACTATGTCGGAAAGCCTAGGGATTCCCCATCTTTTCGTAGACGTTCCTTTTCAAAAGGACGAAAACGCCAAGCGATACGTGAAGTCCCAGCTTGAGGAAATTTTCCACGAAGCCAAGAACATCCTTGGTCTCAAGACTTCTTTGGAAGACCTAAGGAAAAGTTTTGATATGGCCAAAAGGACGGAATCCCTAATGAGGGAGATCGCCCATTTGCGGAAAAGTAAACCCGCTCCTTTTCCCGGTAGCGAAGGCATGAGCTATGTGAGCGGAATGTCCTTTTGGGCTCTGGGAAGCGAAAGGGGGTTGGCCTTTTTTGAGGCTTTGAAGGAGAGGATAGAAAAATTGGTAAAAGAAAGGAGGGGGTATCTTAAGGAAGAAAGGTTTAGGGTTCTTTGGTTGCATCATATAAGACCCTATTATCCAAATCCCATAATGGAATTTTTGAAAAAGAAAGGGGTTGCAATAGCCTATGAGGAGGCCAATTACCCTTGGTGGCCGGAAAGAGGAGGAGAAGACCCTTTAGAGGATCTTACTGAAAAATTGCTCTCGAATCCTTGGTATGGTCCCATTGAAGGAAGGCTTAAATTGGTAAGGGATTTGGTTTTGGAATATCAAATAGACGGTGTCATTCATTTTTCCCATTGGGGATGTAGACAATCTACCGGAGGTGCTTCTATAGTAGGAGAGATGGTTAAAAGTATGGGGATACCCTATTTGATACTGCCTGGTGATGGGGCTGATCCGGATAACTATTCGCCTGGTCAGACCCTCACCAGGCTTCAAGCCTTCATTGAGCTTATGGAGAGAAGATGGCGCTTTACGCGGGGATAGACGTTGGTTCAAGGACCACGAAGGCGCTTTTGTTAAATGATGAGGGTGAGATAATCAGTTACCATGTGCTTTTTACGGGAGCGGATCCAAAGGGTGCTTCTTTTCGATGTCTTAAGGAGTGTCTGAAGGAGATTGGAAAAAGCTTGAAAGATATTGAGATGATAGTTGCAACTGGATATGGGAGGAAACTAGTCAATTTTGCCACAAAGGAATACACAGAGATAACCTGCCATGCTAGGGGGGCAGGTTTTTATTTCCCTCAAGTGAGAATGGTAATAGACATAGGAGGCCAAGATTCTAAGGTGATAGCCCTTGAGGATGGGATGGTTTTGGATTTTATCATGAACGACAAGTGCGCTGCAGGTACAGGGCGGTTTTTAGAGGTTATGGCCCAAACCTTGGAAATGAGCCTTGAGGAACTGGCTAAAGAAGCCTCAAGGGCAAAGCAAGCGGTTCCTATAAGTAGCATGTGTACCGTTTTTGCTGAAAGTGAAGTCATATCCCTTATAGCTGAAGGTATAAGTCGGGAGAAGATCGTTTGGGGGTTACATCTTGCCATAGCCAAGCGCATCGCCTCCATGGCAAAAAGACTACCCCAAGGAAGGCCCATCGTGTTTACTGGGGGTGTGGCGAAAAACAAGGGCATGGTCCGAGCTCTGGAGGAGGTGCTTGGCGAAAAGCTACTTGTACCTCCAGATCCTCAAATTGTGGGTGCTCTTGGAGCAGCCCTTTTGGCAAGGGATTTGAAAGATGAGGGAAATAGGCTTAACCACCACCGTACCGATTGAGATAATTTACGCAGCAGGATGTGTACCCCTTGATTTAAATAACCTTTTTATAACTTCTCCTGATGCTGAAAAGCTGATTCTTGAAGCCGAACGGGTTGGGTTTCCTCGGAGTACTTGTAGTTGGATCAAGGGGATTTGGGGCGTGGTAAAGAAGAAGGGAATAAATGAGGTAGTAGCGGTAACCCAAGGTGACTGCAGTAACACCCATGCTTTAATAGAGATACTTCAGTTTCAAGGCGTTAAGGTTTTCCCCTTTGCTTATCCCTTCGATAGGTCACGGGATTTGCTTTATGCTCAAATGGAACGGATGAGGCTTTATTTTAAAGTAAGTTGGGAGGATATAAAGAGAAAAAAGAAGGAATTAGATGAAATTCGAGCGCTTGCCCACGAAATAGATCGCCTTTGTTACGAAGAAGGCCTTGTGAGTGGATATGAGGATCATTTGTATTTGGTCTCTACAAGCGACATGAAGGGTGATCCTCAGGGTTTTAAAAGGGAGCTGGAGGAATTTATCGAAAAAGCCAAAACCAGAAAGCCCTTCCGAGAGGAACTACGTTTAGGATATGTGGGGGTTCCTCCCATATTTAGCGATCTGTATCAAAAGATAGAATCAATGGGAGGAAGGGTTGTTTACAATGAAATACAACGGCAATTCAGTATGCCTTTTGATACGGATGACATTGTGGAACAGTACCTTCTTTACACCTATCCCTATTCTTTCTTTTACCGTTTAGAGGACATAAAGCGGGAGATAAAAAAAAGGGAAATCCACGGTCTTATCCACTACGTTCAATCCTTTTGTTTTAGACAGATGCAGGATATCATCTTGAGAAAGGAATTGAAAATTCCCATTTTGACCCTTGAGGGCGACAGACCGGGCCCCTTGGATGTGAGAACTGAGTTAAGACTTGAGGCCTTCCTTGAATCCCTGAGGGTCAGACGATGATAGTAATTGATGGTTCTTATGGAGAGGGAGGGGGACAGATTTTACGTACGGCAACAGCTCTTTCGGTTCTTTTGGGTATTCCCTGTAAGATCGAGAACATAAGGAAAAACAGGCCAAATCCCGGATTGAGACCCCAACATGTGGCCGGCATCAAAGCCCTTTTGAAGTTAACCCAAGGTGAAGCAGAAGGAGTTCGGGAGGGCTCAGAAAGCATAGTGCTTTTTCCAGGTAAGTTAAGAGGAGGAAGTTTCGAGATTGACGTGGGAACAGCGGGTTCGATAGGTCTGGTTTTACAGAGCATAATGATCGTCTCCATCGGCGTTCCCTCTCGACTTAGGTTAAAAATCCGAGGGGGGACCGATGTAAAATGGGCCCCTTCCATTTTATACCTAAAGGAGGTGATTCTGCCCCTGTTAAGAAAAATGGGCTATCAGGGGGAGATAGAGCTTTTAAGAAGGGGGTATTATCCCCGAGGAGGAGGGGAAGTCATTTTTGAGGCTCATCCTTCAGAACTTAATGGAATTGACCTCCAAAAAAGGGGGGAGATTTTGGCAATAAAAGGTTTGTCCCATGCTTCAAAGGATCTTCAACCTAAAAGAGTGGCTGAAAGACAAAGAGAAGCAGCTCTTTCAGTTCTGAATAAGAAGGGCATTGAAGCCCACATAAAGATAAAATACG
Organism: uncultured Thermodesulfobacteriota bacterium; assembly: GCA_964480925.1. Lineage (GTDB taxonomy): Bacteria > Desulfobacterota > B13-G15 > B13-G15 > B13-G15 > B73-G16. The sequence continues at coordinate 6,810 of CAYZRR010000077.1, read as the reverse complement.
AAGATACCCCCTCCACGGGTTCGGGGATTGACCTTTTTGCCATCTGTTCTAATTCCGTTCTTGGATCAAATGCACTCGGAGAAAAGGGAAAAAGGGCTGAAGAGGTGGGAAAGGAAGCGGCTTCCAAGCTCTTGGAAGAACTTGAGGAAGAAGTAGCCTTAGACCAACACGCCGCTGACCAGATTCTGCCCTATTTGGCGCTTGCTAAGGGTTCCTCAATTGTCTCCGTTTTGAAGAAAACCGGACACCTTGAGACGAATTTGTGGGTTGTCCAGAAGTTTTTAAAAAGAAAAATTACCCTTGAAGAAGCTACTTCAGGATATTTGATAACCGTAAAATAATAAATCCTTTTAAAGTGATCTTTTATTCTGGATTTTTTAAAATTTCTTTAATTTTGTTTCTTAGCATACTCACGGTTGGGACTTTAGTGAGCAGACCTTGCTCATTTATAAAAAACCTTCAGCCCCAATTGCCTTCTTCTAAGGGCTGAAATTCTTCTCCGTTTATTATGAGAGTTGGAGAGCCCTTCAAACTTCGCCTTTTGGCTTCTTCGGGAGAGATTCTTTCTACGATAATTTCTGCCAAAACTCCTTCGGATTCAAGCGCAGTCCTAAGATTTTGCTCTAATTCAGGCCAACTTGGACAAGTTGGGGCAAGATATACTTCGATTTTTAGTTTTTTCTTGTCCATTTTGATCAAAATATAATCCAAAAACAAAGTTCTGTATAGTTTTATGCTTCGTTTTCTCACAAAAGCCCAGGGATGATTTTCAAGGTTCTTGAGAGGTTAGAAACTTCCAGTCCAAAACAAACGAGCTGCCGCTGAAACTTTTGAGTGTTTCTTGAAGTTACCCTTTACGGGAAAATAAAAATAAATGTTAACAAAACAACCACGTGTCTGACACCTTTAGGTATGAATCAGGTGAAATTCCTCATCATCTTAGCGATGGGCCCTTTCTATTAGAGCCTGAAAAAGTGGTACCTATGTTTATACCCATGCACCTTGTAGAAGATAAAGCCCCTTGACTTGTTTTGAAAATTAATTTATTATTTAAACCGAAAAAGGGCAGGGAGCCCTTTTGGTAAGGTAAGAAAAATATATAAAGAGCAGGAAAAGAAGCCATGAAGGCTTTAGGTCTTCATGGCTTCTTTGTTTTTAGGAATAAAAAAACGTGAGGAGGTGCGATATGAAAAAATCAAAGTTTACAGGTTTATGGGGGATTTTACTTCTAATTTTCCTTCTCTGTTTTTCCGTTAAAGCCCAAGAGCTTTCTAATGAATTAGCAAATTGCTTAAAAGAACTTAAAATCAAAAGAGGTGATGCAAGGCTTTTTGTGCTTACAAATGGAGCTTACGTTAAAGTTGGAGAGATGGATTCGTGGAAGTTAATGTCAATTATTGAAAAGGAAACCGGAACTTCATATGGAAAGAAAAACTTATTGTTTTATCATTCAAAAGAACAAGCTCCTCTTAATGTGGCATTTTTTATAAAAGATAAAGGAGAAGGATTAATCTTGAGTTATGATGGTAAAACTTTTAAGAAACAGCCATTCAATTTTAATGATAATGAAGTGCTCAAAGAGCTGATCAAAACAAGAAAAGATGCATTTACTCTCATAAGCATACTTGACGCATGGGCCAATGATGCGCCCTATGATCTTTTGAAATGTGCTGAATTTCACAATCATTTGTGCCCAGGGTTATTATCAGGATATTTTATTGCAAAATTCATTCAAGAGTATTATCCGCTTCAGGAGGGTCAGAGATATGTTTATGTCTCTTGTCCTCCTTGGTGTAAAGATGATGCCATTCAAGTTCTATTGGATTTGACCCCTGGGAAAAGGGGGCTATATGTGAGGGATCTTTCGGATGAGGAGAAAGGAGTTTTACAGGATTCCGGTTTGGCTGGTGTTTTTATCCTTTGGAATGAGAGTAAGAAGGAAGGGAAGGGAGTAATTCTTTCTTTTAATTGGGATGTGGCCTATCAAAGGTGTGGTATAGACAGAAAAGCACTTGCAGGTGAGGAGGCCATTTTTGGGAGGATGAGGCTTAATAGGTGTCTTTTGAAAAAAGACTTTAAGAAGGAGGACTTGGTTAAGGTCCTCAAAGAGGTGGAAGTGGACGAGCTCCTTTTGAGAGAGCTTTCAAGGGGAGGAAATCCATATAAACTTTTCGGTTTGGTAACTTCAAAAGGAGGTTTATAAAATGAGAAAGGTGTTTATGTCCTTAAAGCTTTTAGTTTTAGGGTTTTTGATAAGTGGACTTCTAATTTTTCAAGCCGCGGGAGAGGAGGTTAAAAAAGAGGAAAAAGCAGTGGAATTGAAAGAGGTTGTAGTAACAGCCACTCGCACCGAAAAACCAATGGAGGATGTTCCCGGTAGAGTTGAGGTTTTAACAAGTGAGGATGTCCAAAACTTTGCGATATCCGGGATGAAGGTGGATGAGGTTTTGAATCTTCTTTCTGGAATTAATGTAATCAGGCCACAAGGTGTTATGACACTTGTTCCAACAACAACATTAAGAGGTCTTTCAAACGAACAGGCAAGAACTCTAGTGTTATTAGATGGAGTTCCCATCAATAAAGCAGATACCGGCAACGTTAACTTCAATAGAATTAACCTGCATGAAATTGAGAGAATAGAAATATTTAAAGGTCCAGCTTCTTCTCTTTACGGCAATAATGCTATGGGAGGAGTGATTAATATCATTACTAAAAGACCTGAGAAAAAATTTGAGGGTAAAATCTTAGCCTCTTACGGTACCTATAATACTTACGCTTTAGATCTTTTTCTTTCTGGACGGTTGAAAGAAGGTGAATCAACTCCTTATTTTAGGTTATCCTCGCATTATCTTGATACTGACGGTTACGTCTCTTTGCCCAAAGAAAGGCGAACCCCATTTACTGTCAAACGTTTTAATCAAGAGGGAATGTTTAATCTTCTGTTAGGTTATGAGTTTAAAAGAGACAACTTTGTAGATTTCAAAATTGAATATTTTGATAACAAAATAGGAGAAGGCACGAAAATATATGCAGAGGATGGTGTTCATAGAGAATTTGATACATGGGCTTATTCTTTACGGTATTATGGTAATTCGGGGCATAAAAAGTGGCAAATTAAAACCTTTTGGAGCAATGAAAATTATAAACGTGTAAGTGAAAGCTTAAGAGCTGGGAAATATACGAGATTTGATGTAGATTCTGATAGAACTGACATGGGGATTGATGGAATGTTTTCATTCAATTTAGTAGAGAATCAATTAGTTACTATAGGTGCTGATGTAAGGGAGGGAAGAGTTGACGCGTGGGACATTTATAAAACTTCCCCTGATAGAGCTCATAATGAGGGGAAATTGAGAATTTACGGCATATGGGTTCAAGATGAACTTTTGTTAAAAGAAGGAAAAGTTTCAGTTCTTGGAGGGATAAGATATGACTATGCCAAGTTTTTTGACGGTAGTTTTTATTCGACAATTAAGCCATTTAACAAGTTAAGCGGTGAGGTTGAGGAAAATTCATGGGAAGCCATTTCTCCAAGGCTTTCAATTAGATATAAGTGGACGAGTCATTTTAGCACCTATGCTTCGTATGGAAGAGGATTCAGAGCTTCTATTCTCGATGACCTCTGTCGATCTGGAATCATGTGGGGGCTATATAAGGTTGCAAATCCGAATCTTAAACCAGAAAAAATTGACACTTTTGAATTGGGCTTTGACCTCGTGGGAAAAGAACGCTTCAAAATATCATCTTCTTTTTACTACTCCATAGGTAAAGATTTTCTTTACTATGTTCCAACTGGGGAACAGCTTGATGGGCGCCCTCTTTATAGAAGAGAAAATATAGACAGAGTTATATCGTACGGAGCAGAGTTTGATCTTCGCTATTTGTTACAGAAAGGGTTAATGGCATTTGTCAATTATACGTATAGTAAAGGTTATATAGATAAATTTGAGCAAAGACCTGATATTGAAGGACAAACGTTAACAAGAAATCCAAAGCATATGTTAAAAGGCGGACTTACTTGGCTTAACCCTTACATAAATATTAGTTTGACAGCTAATTATAAGAGTAGTCAGTTAGTATACACTAATGAAATCAGACAAACAACAGCACGATTAAAAGCTTATACGATAGCCGATCTTAAAATTTGGAAAGAATTTAAGAAAGGACTTCAAACTTCTTTTAGTGTTCAAAATATTTTCGACGAAAGATATACTGAAAGTAGAGAAGAAAAATCGCCTGGGCGTATCTTTATGATAGAAGTAAGTTATCGGTTTTAGTTAGACTGAAAAACATTTGTGAGGCATTTCAAGAAGAATAAGGTCGCGAAGGCCTAAAAGATTAGTCCACGTTCTTTTTGGTAGGAATTAAGACCCACGAAGGGCCCCGATCTCTCTTGATGAGAACCAAAAATTTTCGGATGGAGGTGTGAAGATGCGGAAGGTCCTTTTATTCCTAAGATCTTTGACCTTGGGAGTTTTGATGGGTTTACTTTTCATAATTCCCGTTATGGGGGAGGAACTTAAGAAATCCGAAGAGCTACCTGAGGTTATAGTTACTGGGGAGAGCATTGTTACCCCTACTAAAGAAACTGCAGAAACGGTTTATACAGGAATTGGAATAACTAAAAAGGGGATTGAATTATCAGGGGAAAAAGGAAGTAGTAATGTGTGGTCCATTTTAAATTTTCTGCCTGGAGTTCGTTTTGAGAGTTCTGACCCAACAGGTATTTCTTCTACCCAGCGTACTATTACCATAAGAGGGGTAAGTGGTTCCTTGGGGACTTTATCTGTTGAAGGAGTCCCTGTTTACGGAGGAAACCCAATTGGTCCAAGAGAGTATATCTTTGATTTAGATAATATTGAGGCGATTGATGTTTATAAAGGAGTTATTCCTGTTGACCTTGGAACAGGTGCTGGAACAAGGGGAGGAACAGTCGAGTTAAAACCTAAGTGGGCAAAAGATAAGTCCGGTTTTGAGTTTAAGCAAAGTTTTGGCATTAATGACTATACTAAGAGTTTTGCAAGAATAGATAGTGGGAAAATTACTCCTTTTGAGACAAAATTTTCCCTTTCTTATTCTTATACTGAAGCAGACAAATGGAGAGGGAAAGGTAAGATAGGTCCAAGAAACAATGTAAACTTTACTTTTGTTCAACCAATAAGAGAAAGAATTAATATAAGGTTTTGGGCAAATTATAACGATATTAAACATCACAAATATGCTTCCCTTTCTTATCAAGATGCAAAAAGGGATAGATGGTTAGATTACAATGAAGACTTTACAGGTGACCCTAGAAAAGATTGGTATTATTACAAATATCAAGAAATTGGATGGACAAACCATGATTATTACGGTTTTATAGATGTTAAGTTATTAAATAATCTTATGCTTCAGATAAAGCCTTACTACAGAATAGAGGAAAAAGAGGATTGGAATGGAAGCTCACGTATAACAGGTCCTTTCGGGCAAAACAGACCAGGAGTAACTTGGAGTGGATGGGAAGTTAAGAGAAAAGGATTTTTAACCCAACTCGTTTTTGGTTACAAATTTGTTAGTGGTGTTTTAGGTTATCATTATGAGCGTCAAGAATGGGATGACAGACCTTCAAAAAATTACTGGTTAAATCCTGATGGTAGTTTGACTTTTATCGGATGGGGAAGGTTTACTAAAAGCATTTCAGATAGTTTCTCCTCAAGTCCTTATTTAAAGCTTTCAGGAAACATTAGCAAATTAAACTGGCAAGCAGGGATAACTTATATAAAGAAAAAGGACGGTGAAAACGAGGGTTATATTACCAGATACAAACCAGACGGAACTCCTTACTTAGAAAGGGAACCAAAGCTTGATTATGGTGGAAGAAGCTATTCTTCTTGGGTTCCTTCCTTTGGCCTTTCTTATGCCTTTAGTGATAAGATAGAGGCCTATACAAGCTTTGGTAAAACATTCCAAACACCTTACATGTATATGCCTATAGTGAACCTTTATTATCGTCTTTATGATAAGTTTAAAAAGATGGGTATAACCTTAGATGACCTTTTTAATAATTACAAATGTGAAGAAACTTACAATTGGGATTTGGGGCTTAGGATTAGAACACAAAGGTTTGAGTTGTATCCAACTATTTACTTTTCTAAACATAAAAATTTAAATACTCCCTTTACTCCTGGATGGATGGATCCTGATAATGCTACACAGCCTTTGATTGACCCTCAAACTGGAAGACCAGTAAGCTTTAATACCTTTATCGGCAAGGCAAGGGGATATGGGTTTGAGCTTGCTTCAACCTTTTATTTAACAGATAAAATCGCCTTTTTCTTTAATCCTTCTTATGTAAAAATGAGATATGATGGAGACATTGTAAGTGGTGGAACTCTCTATCCTGTTGACGGAAAACAGGTAATAGGTGTGCCAGAAAGGATGTTAACTACAGGACTTATAGCAAGATACAAAGGGTTTGAAATAACCCCAAGGTTTAGGTATGTAGGTAATTACTATGGAAATTTACAACGCACAGAAAAAGTTTCAGGATATGAAGTTTTTGATTTTATAGTTTCTTATAACAAAGAAGAAATAAAAAGTCTTAGGGTTAAGAACGTAAAATTAAGTTTTGAACTTGATAACCTTTTTGACAGAAAATACATTTTTGGTACCTCTAACAGTTATTATCCAGGGGTACCTTTTACTGTATTTGGGTCAATATCCTTTAGTTTTTAATTTTAGAAAAGGGAGGTAGAGAATGAAAAGGCTTAGAAAAGATTTACTTTTGAGTATTTTATTTTTGATTTTTAGTTTTTCTATAGCTTGTGCAGA
>CAYZRR010000076.1:0-9427 GCA_964480925.1 uncultured Thermodesulfobacteriota bacterium | reverse complement strand
GCTGATTGGCCTCATTTAAAGGTCGCAGCTCAAAGAGCTTATGAAATTGCTAAGGTAGGGCCTGAAGATATTGATGTGGCTCAAACACACGATTGTTTTAGCATCTCCCAGATCATAGAAGTGGAAGAGCTCGGTTTTTGTAAAAAAGGAGAGGGTGGACCCTTCATAGAATCGGGTCAGACTAAGATCGGCGGAAAAATCCCCATCAATACGGACGGCGGACTTCTCTCGGTGGGACATCCCTTTGGAGGGACAGGTATAAGGCAAGCCATCGAGATCATGAAGCAACTTCAGGGAAGGGCCCGTTTCCAGGTTGAAGGAGCCGAGATCGGGCTTACCCATAACCTAAGTGGGCTCAACTTTGAGCATACCATAGTCATTTACGGCCGCGAGCCAGTAAAGTAGGAGGTGAGAGATGGCCATATTGGGAGTGCCCATTTTAGAAGATAAATACCCTTACACCATGGACATGTGGCCTTTGGAATGCAAGGAGTTTAACCGGCTCTATAAGTTCTACGAACACTTAAAAGAAGGTCGTTTTACCACCACCAGATGTCGCACTTGTGGTCATGTGGCTTATCCTCCAAGGGTTATATGTCCCGAATGTTACTCGGAAGATCTGGAGTGGATCGATCTTCCCAAACGAGGAAAGGTTATAGTGTTTACTGAACAAATCCGAGGGGTGCCTTTGGGCTTTGAATCTCCCCTTATTCACGCTCACATCGATTTGGGCGAAGAAAGTCCCATAAGGAAAATCTTAAGTCGAATTATCAACTGCCCAGCTGGAAAACTTAAGGAAGGAGACGAGGTCCAACTGGTAGTATTCCCCATCCCTTCGCATCCTATTGAGCTTAAAGGTGGCGAGATGAAATGGGTTGACCGCGTATTCTTCGCCTTTGAGCCCGTCCAAAAGTGAGAAAAAATGAAGGAGGGGAAACCTTCCCCTCCTTCATAAAAATTTCCAGCAAAAATCGTTACATACATAAAAAACTGGTGGTCCCAACGGGACTCGAACCCGTGTCTCTGGCGTGAGAGGCCAGTATCCTAGGCCGCTAGACGATGGGACCACTTGGCTGGGGGACGAGGATTCGAACCCCGGCTACGAGGTCCAGAGCCTCGCGTCCTACCGCTAGACGATCCCCCAGCTTCTTTATTAATTAAAATCCAAAAGTTACAAAAGGTCAAGATAATAAGATACTTTTGTCGTTTTTGAACCGATAATCTTGACATTTTAAGAATCTGAAGTACACTAAAGTATACTAACAAATGGTAAATTTGTCCTCTTCCAAAGGCAAAACGGCCCTCAGAAAAAAGGTTTACGAATATGTAAGGGAAAAGATCCTCAAGGGGGATTTCCCTTCAAATCAGCGTTTGGTAGAGACTGCATTGGCGAAAGAGCTTGGTGTTTCGCGAACTCCGGTAAGGGAGGCTTTGCATAAGTTGGAGATGGAAGGTTTAGTTGAGGCGTTGCCGAGGATAGGGTATGTGATTAAGCCCATAAGCGAAGAAGAGGTTGAGGAGATATGTGAGATAAGGAAGGTTGTGGAAGCTTTAGCGCTAAAATGGGCCATGGAAAGGAATTCCGAGGGTCTTTTAAAAGAACTGAACAAGAATGTAATTACTACCGAAAGAAAATTATCAAAGGGTAATCCCAAGGTTTTTGTGGATCTCGATGCTCAATTCCATGAAATAATTGCGAAACACAGTGGTAGCAAACGTCTTCTGGAGATGGTCCAGATCTTGAGACGGCACATGTTGAGATATCGAATTGAGAGCATTTATGTGATGGATAATGTTTTAAGGGCCTTAGAGGGGCATAAGAGGGTTCTTGAGAGGGTTCGCCAGGGCCTTTTTACGGAGGCAGAAAAGGCTCTCAGAGATCATATAGAGCAATCTAAAGAGGACATTTTAAGGTACGCCTTTTGGAGAAGGAAAAAGAAAGGGGAGACAATTGCTTGAGATAAAGTTTTTTGGAAGAGGGGGGCAAGGGGTTGTTTTGGCATCTCAAATTTTGGCAAAGGCATTTTTTAAGATGGGGTTCTATCCCCAGTGTTTCTCCTTATTTGGAGGAGAGAGACGAGGTGCTCCCGTTGAGAGCTTTTTAAGGGTTGATAGGGAAAGGGTAAAGCTTCGATGTGGGATAAGGAATCCCCATCATCTCATCATAATGTCCCTTGATTTAATATCTCCTGAGCTTCTTTCAGGGGTTAAGGAAGGGGGTTTGGTGCTATTAAATGCTGATTCTCTCCCGGAGTTGCTTGAAGATTACAAGGAGAGTTTAATATTGGCATTAATCGATGCTCAAAAGATAAGCGAACAGATAGGGCTTGGATGGGTCATAAATACGGCCATTTTGGGGGCTTACTGTAAGATAAATGGCGATCTAGAACTCGGTTTTTTGGAAGAGGCCGTGAAGGAGACGATTTCTTATAAGCTTGAGGAGAATTTAAAGGCCCTGCGTTTGGCTTATGAAAGGGTGAGATTATACCCGAGAAAGGGCCATGTTTGTGCTTGATGAGATAATACCCGTATCAAAAGATACCACCGCCAAGCTTAAAGTGGGGCAATGGGGTTTTAAAAAACCCTCCTACGTGGAGAAGATATCTCCTTGTATGGAAGGATGTCCCGCAGGCAATGATATACCCGAATTTATGAACCTCGTGGCTCAGGGGCTTTTTGATGAGGCTTTGAGGGAAGTGCTATGGGAGAATCCCTTGCCCGGCGTTTGTGGAAGGGTGTGTTTCCATCCCTGTCAGTCCAACTGTAACCGAACAAACCTCGATACCGAGCTTCAGATCCGTGAAGTGGAGAGGGCCATTTCGGAATATGGTCAATGGATGCCTTCAAAAGAGAAGAAGGAAGTTAGAGGAAAGATTGCCATTATAGGTTCGGGGCCAGCAGGCCTTTCCGCCGCTTATTTCTTGGGACGCCTGGGATATGAGGTGACCATTTTTGAAAGATATCCCGAAACAGGAGGCATCCTCCGCTATGGGATCCCCGAATATAGGCTTCCCAAAGAGGTTCTCAGAAAGGAACTTAGACGAATAAAAGTCCTGGGGGTTAAGTTCCATACTTCCTTTGAGGTGAGGAAAGAAGAGATCTACAGATTTAAAGATAAGTTCGATGGGTTGATTTTAGCGATCGGTGCCTCCCTTCCCCGAAGGCTTAACCTGAAGGGAGAAGATTTGGAAGGAGTAAAGTACGGATTGTTTTGGCTTTTTAATCCCTTTGGGGAGGAGGTCACTCTGCAGAAGGTAGTAGTAATAGGGGGAGGGGATGTGGCAGTGGATGCGGCAAGGGTCGCAAGGAGACTTTATCCTGAAGCCCAAGTTTTGATGGTAGCACCCGAAGAGGAAGGGGAATTTCCGGCTCAACCCGAAGGCCTCCAGGAGGCTCAAGAGGAGGGCGTCAAGGTAATAGGAGGATTTAGGCCCCTGGAGTTTTTGGGGCACGGAAAGCTTGAAGCCATAAGATTTGGAAAGGCTAAGGTAAGAAGGGATCACGAGACAGGGGCTTATTTAATAGAGGATCTGAAAGGAGAGATGCTCGAAAAGGCCCAATTAGCTATTATTGCCATCGGCCAGATACCGGATTTTACCCTTATCCCGCAGGAACTTATAGAAGACGGAAAACTTAAGGCAGATCCTTGGACGGGTGAGACCGTTTTGGAGAAGTGTTTTGTGGCTGGAGATTTCATAAACAAGAGGGCCACAGTTGTCGATGCCGTTTCCTCGGGCAAACGGGCAGCGATTTCTCTTCATTGCAGTTTAACGGGCGATTCCCCTAAGGAGGTTTTGTCCAAAATAAGAGTGGGTAGAGGTTTTGCAGTCTCGTATCGAGCTTTCGTTACGGGTAATTCAAAAAGATTGGGCCAAGTGGCCGAGTTTTCGGAAATTTCGCGTCTCATATTTGCCGAAGAGCCTTCGCATATTCCTAAAAAATTGAAGCCACAAGTGAGGATTAAGTCTTTTAAAGAGGTTAAAGAGAGGTATTCCCAAAAGGAAGCCGTTAAAGAAGCCCAGAGGTGTTTTAACTGTGGCAAATGTATTCGATGTGACCTCTGTTTTTTGCTTTGTCCAGATTTAGCCATCCTCAAAGATAACCCTTATAGGGTAAACGAGATGTACTGCAAAGGATGTGGCATTTGTAGCGCCATCTGCCCGAGAAGTGTCATAGAGTTAAGATGAGGGAACTATTGACCGGCAACGAAGCCATCGCTCACGCAGTAAGGTTAAGCAGGGTGCAACTCATCGCAGCTTATCCCATAACCCCTCAGACACCTATATATGAAAAGCTTTCCCAATGGGAATCCGAAGGCAAACTCGGGGGCGTTATGGTAAGGGTTGAATCGGAACACACCGCCATGGCCACCTGCATTTCCGCTTCTCTAACGGGGGTTAGGGTTTTTACCGCTTCTTCTTCTCAAGGTATTGCTCTTATGCACGAGATGCTTCATTTTGCCTCTGGAGGACGTGTACCTGTGGTGATGGCCTGCGTTAATAGAGCCCTTGCCCTTCCTTGGGCTTTTGGAAGCGATCAAATAGACACGCTTTCCCAAAGGGATACGGGTTGGATCCAATTCTATTGTGAGGATAACCAGGAGGCACTGGATACGGTTATTCAAGCCTTTAAGGTCTCCGAAAGGGTTTATCTTCCCTCTATGGTTATCATCGATGGCTTTTATACCTCCCATTTTATGGAAGTGGTGGATGTTCCCGATCAGAAAGAGGTTGACGATTTTTTACCGCCTCCGCAAATGCCAAACCGTTTTGATTTTGATGATCCGGCCTTTTTATGTAATGTGGTTGGGCCAAAGGATTATTTTCGTTTTCGGAAAAGGACCCATTGTGACCTTAGGTCTTCCCTTAAAGTGATAAAGGAAGTGGACTCCGATTTTGGAGAATGCTTTGGGAGAAGATACGGAGTAGTGGAAGGGATAGAAATAGGGGATGCAGAAGTGGTTTTAGTCACTTCAGGGGCCCTTACGGGAACAGCTCGAGTGGTCCTTCAGAGGCTTAGGGAGAAGGGTTATAAGGTTGGGCTTTTGAAGATAAAGGTATTTAGGCCTTTTCCTAGGGAGGAAGTCTGTAAGTTACTCGAGGGTAAAAGAAAAATAGGGGTAATAGATCGTAATGTATCCCCTGGGCAAGAGGGAGTATTCTGCCAAGAGATAAAAGCCGCTCTTTACCCCTTATCCACCAGGCCTTTATTGCAAGGATATATAGCGGGGTTAGGGGGGCTTGAGGTTTACCCCGAGGAAATAGAGGAGATCTTCCTGGATCTTCTCAAACGTTCTTCTTTTGAGGAAGAGCCCATATGGAAAATAAACCTTTAAAAGCTGAAGAGCACGAGGGACTTCGACCAGGGCATTATGCCTGTCCTGGGTGTGGTATGGCCATAGCTATGAGGCTTGTGCTGAAGGCCATCGGCAAAGCGATTGTGGTTTCCATTCCGGGTTGTAACGCCGTGATAGGTAATGTGTATCCATATAGTGCTTTTAATCTTCCGGCTTTTCATTCCGCCTTTGAAATAGCCGCCCCTACTGCAGCAGGAATAGCTCGGGGGCTTAAGCTTAGAGGAATTGAGGATATTCCTGTTTTGGCCTTTGCCGGAGACGGGGGTACCTTTGACATTGGTTTACAATCGCTTTCAGGTGCTGCTGATCGCAACGAGGACATCATTTACGTGTGTTTAGACAACGAGGCCTATATGAACACGGGCATACAATCCAGTTCGGCCACTCCTCCTTTGGCCTGGACCGTTACGACTCCGGAAGGAAGAAAGGGTCATAAGAAGGACATAATGAAGATCATGATGAGTCACAAAATCCCTTATTTGGCCACAGCCTCAATAGGTTTTCCTGAGGACCTTATGCGAAAAGTTAAGCGGGCAAAAGCCATAAAGGGCACAAGGTTCATATACGTTCTTACACCATGCCCTACCGGATGGAGGGTTCCGGAGAGCCTTACAGTTAAACTTTCCCTTTTGGCAGTTCATTCGATGGTCCTTCCTCTTTACGAGATTGTTGAAGGAAAGGGATTTTTGACGGTTAAACCGAAAGGTATACCCGTTCGAGAGTATCTGAGGCTACAAGGAAGATACGCTCATCTTACGGAAGACCAGATTCAACAGATTCAAAGGGAAGTCAACGAGAATTGGCAAAGTTTAATGAAGATAATGGGGGATGGATCATGAAGGAATTTTACGTTAACTATCAAGATAAACGCCTTTTCTTTAAAGTACCCGAGGGATGGGAGGTCATCCTCTTTCATGAGTTTACGTCTCCTTCAAAGCCCCTTGATCCCAAAGAGAAGATCAGAGAGGCTCTTGAGAATCCCATAGGGTCAATGCCTTTAGAAGGATTGATAAAGCCCGGGATGCAAGTCGCCATTTTATTCGATGACCTTCAAAGGGCCACACCTGTAGAGATGGTATTATCGGAGTTAATCCCGAAGATTTTAAGAGCAGGTGCCGCCGAAAGGGATCTACTTTTAATATGTGCCCCAGGTACCCACCCTGTGCCTTCTTTGGAGGCCTTAAAGAAAAAACTTGGGGACCAATTTTTTGAACGCTTCAAGGGGAGGATTATAGTACACGATTCCCATAGCAAGGAGAATTACCCAATAGGAAGGACCACTTGGGGATTGCAAGTGGAGATAAACCCTTATGTGGCTTCTGCTGACCTGGTTATAGGGATAGGTCAATGTACCCCTCACCCCTGTGCCGGATACGGTGGTGGGAATAAGATCATAATGCCTGGTGTTTGTTCTTACAAAACAGTCGTCCAACATCATCTTAGCTGGATGCGCCATTACTGCAGTAGGATCGGGTTGCTTGATGGGAACCCCTTTTATGAGGAGATTGTGGAAGTGGGGCGTTTGGCCAGGTTAAGTTTTAAGATCGACGTGGTGTTAGATGAGGAGGGGGGATTTTTAAATGCCTTTGCTGGTGATCCTGTTTTAGAACACAAAGAAGCTTCCGCTTATCTGGAGAATCTATATGGCCTTCATATACCGGAACTTTCCGATGTAACCATTATCTCCGCTCATCCCCTTGAAACGGGGGTTCAGGCCACCAAGGCTTTAAATGTGGCAAGTGTTTTTACAAGAAAAGAAGGGGTTATCCTATGGGTCTCGCCTCACACTGATCCTCAAGCTTTAAGAGCGTTAAGCGAGGAATTGAAAAGGGTGGAAGAGCTTTCAGAATTTCAGAAAAAGATCTTAAAAGGAGAGATACCGGATCGGCTTCTCAATTTAAGCGTATCTTACATTATGCAGGTGATCTATTTTAAAAGCTTAACAAAACGTTTCAAAGTCGTAAATGTGTCGGAGGGAGTGGATAAGAACCTTATAGAAAGCCTGGGTTTCACTTACTTTTCTACCATGGAGGAAGCCCTTTCTCATTTAAGAAAGGAAATACCAAAAGCAAAAGTGGCCATCATTCCCTCAGGAGGCTACATGATCCCCAATATGGGGTTAATTTCATGAAAGCCTTCTGGCAAGCCTTTGACCGCGTTATCGATTTTATGGCCTTCTTGGCCGGATGTCTGATGGCTTTCATTACTCTTTCCATCTGTTACTCCGTTATAATGCGCTATTTCTTCCAGCGCCCACCAATTTGGGTGGTTCAAACATGCGAATATGCACTCTTATGGATAGTATTCTTGGGCACTGCTTGGGTACTTAGGGAAAAGGGACATGTTGTTGTTGATGTATTGTATTCTAAATTAAACGAAAATGCAAAAATCTGGCTTACTTTAGGTACTTTTATGGGAGCTATGTTTGCATGTTCGATAGTAAGTGTTATTGGTTTTTTCCATACTTGGGAATGTTTCAAAAAGAATATAATGGATGTTCGAGCAATTACTATTCCCAAATATATAGTATTTGTAATTATACCTATAGGGATGGTTACTCTAGTTTTGCAATTCTTAAGGATGGTTAGCGAGCAAATTTATAAATTACGCAACGGAGTATAAACGTGGAGTGGTGGCAAGTTCTTATACTCCTTTTTGGAAGTATGGTCGGGCTACTGCTTACAGGAATTCCTGTGGCTTTTGCGTTTTTGATCGTTAATCTTGTGGCCGCATATTTCTTTTTAGGAGGGTTTCCAGGGCTTGTACAAGCTACAATAGGTATTTTTAGCTCTATAACCACATTTACGCTGTCTCCGGTTCCCTTCTTCATTCTCATGGGAGAATTAATCTCTCACTCGGGTTTGGGACTTCAAGCGATAGAGGTTTTCGATAAATGGTTAGGCCGTATTCCGGGGCGTTTAAGTATAATGGCTATTGTGGCAGGGATTATATTTGCGGCCTTAAGTGGTTCCACTATAGCGAATACCGCTTTACTTGGTACGTTGTTGCTTCCTGAGATGCGGAGAAGGGGGTATAGCAAAAGTTTGAGTTTAGGTCCCATAATGGGAGTTGGCGGAGTTGCAATGCTCATTCCACCGAGCGCTCTTGCTGTGGTATTGGCGAGTTTAGGTAAAATGGATGTAGGGAAACTTCTTATAGCGGGTATATTACCCGGTATCCTTATGGGCTTGTTATATCTTGGGTATGTGTTGATGGCGTGCTTAATTAAGCCCTCTTTGGCTCCAGCTTACGATGTGCCCGAGGTTTCATTAATCGAGCGTTTGAAAATTACCATAAAGTATTTTTTACCTCTTGGGAGCGTAGTTTTTATGGTCATAGGGGTTATATTCCTTGGTATAGCCACCCCAACAGAAGCTGCAGCCACGGGTGCATTAGGGGCTTTCCTTTTGGCTTGGATTTACGGAAAGTTGAATAAAGAGGTCATAAAAAAAGCTCTTTTTGGAACTATAAAACTCTCAGTGATGATATTTATGATAATTTTAGCTTCAGACACTTATAGCCAGATTTTGGCTTTTACTCAAGCTGCATCAGGTTTGGTTGATTTCGTTTTGAGCCTTCATGTTGCCCCAATTATTGTGGTAATAGGTATGATGATAGTGCTTATAATTTTGGGATGTTTTATGGAATCTATATCAATTATGATGATAACCATACCAATCTTTATGCCAATAATTACATCTTTGAATTTAGATCCTATATGGTTTGGAGTCTTGATGTTAGTAAATTTGGAACTTGGTTTTATTACTCCACCCTTTGGTATGTTATTGTTTGTTGCAAAAGGTGTAAGTCCTGAAGATATTACCATGTCAGACATATGGAAAGCGGCTTTACCATTTATGTTTGCTGATATTATAGGTATAATTCTCTTAATTTTATTTCCACAAATTGTGCTAATATTGCCAAATATGATGGGTATAAAATAACAAAAATAAGGAGGTGTATTATGAAGAAGTGGTTAATTGGTTGTATGATGTTTATGTTTTACGGAGTTATCGGATTAGTACATGCGGAAACTTATACGCTAAAAGCTGTAACTGCTTGGCCTAAACC
>CAYZRR010000075.1:0-15558 GCA_964480925.1 uncultured Thermodesulfobacteriota bacterium | reverse complement strand
TTTTAAATTGTGCATAAAGTTTTAACATATTTTCATTTTGTTCTTTTTTATCCTCTTTATAAGGATCGTAATTATATGTGCTGTTTTTGATCGTTTTCATAATCTCCTTGAAGACCTTTGGAGGGGGATAGTTATATCCGTGGTCCAAAAGTATTTTTAACACTTCAAGCATTACTTTCCTTTTTATGTTTTCGTCTTTTGTCGCCTTCTTAAGGGCATTAAGCGCTGTTTCGAGTTGACAGGGAAAGCACTCGGGAAAAGTATTCATGGCTCGCTGAAGGTGGCTCCTTCGGAAGCGGACTTTACAAAATAAGAGTAACGTCTCAAGTATCCTCGTAACTCAATGCTTTTTCTTTTCCAAACCGAAAGGCGTTTCTTGAGTTCTTCCTCGGGTACGAGAAGGTCGAGCCTTTTGGAGGGGATGTCTATCCTTATAAGATCTCCGTCTTTTACGAGGGCTATAGGGCCTCCTTCGGCTGCCTCAGGTGAAACGTGTCCTATAGCAGCGCCTCTTGTTCCTCCAGAAAAACGACCATCTGTTACCAGGGCAACGTCTTTATCCATCCCTATTCCTACAATGGCCGATGTTGGGCCCAACATTTCTCTCATTCCTGGCCCTCCTTTTGGTCCCTCATATCGAATAACCAAGACTTCTCCCTTTTTGAGGTTACGGGAAAGGATGGCTTCCATGGCTTCTTCTTCGCTTTCAAAGACTCGGGCGGGGCCTTCGTGTTTTAACATCTCTGGAGCTACCGCGGAAGCCTTGACTACTGCCCCTTCAGGAGCAAGAGTTCCAAAAAGTATTCGAAGCCCTCCCTGTGGGTGATAAGGGTTCTCCAAGGGTCTTATCACCGTTAGATCTTTAACCTTGGCGTCTTTCAAAATTTCCCTAAGGGATTTTCCTAAACTCGTTAAAACCTCATCATTAAGTAAGCCGCCCCTCCACAAGGTGGCCATAATGCCCATAACGCCTCCGGCTCTATCTAGATCCTCGAGGAAATGGGGACCACCAGGACGCAGATTACATATATGTGGGACTCTCTCGCTTATTTTATTAAAGGTATCCAAGGGCAAGGAAATCTTCGCCTCTTTCGCTATGGCTGTAAGATGAAGAACTGTGTTAGTTGAACCACCGAAGGCCATATCCACGGAGATGGCGTTTTCAAAGGCTTCCTTGGTGAGGATCTGGGAAGGCTTAAGGTTTTCTTTGACCATCTCGACAATTCTCATTCCCGTTAGTTTTGCCAGGCGTATTCTTCTCGAATCAACGGCTGGAATTGTCCCATTTCCTGGTAGGGCTATTCCCAAGGCTTCACTTAGACAGTTCATGCTGTTAGCAGTGAACATCCCTGCACACGAACCTGGTCCGGGACAAGCGCAGGATTCAAGCTCCAGAAGTTCTTCCTCTTTCATCCTACCGGAAGCCACTTCTCCTACTGCTTCAAAAACGGAGATCAAATCCACCCTTTTACCTTGGTAATTGCCACTTAGCATAGGGCCGCCACTTATTAAGATAGAAGGAAGATCGAGTCTAGCCATTGCCATGATCATGCCTGGAATTATCTTGTCGCAATTAGGTATAAAAACCAGCCCGTCAAAAGCATAAGCCATGGCCATAACTTCTATGCTATCCGCTATTAATTCTCTGGACGGAAGAGAATACTTCATCCCTTCGTGACCCATGGCAATACCATCACATATGCCGATAACGCAGAACTCCATAGGGGTTCCCCCTGCCATCCGGACGCCTTCCTTTACCGCTTGAGCTACTCGCTGTAAGTGAATATGCCCGGGGATGAGCTCGTTCCAGGAATTCACAATCCCTATTATGGGCCTTGAAAGCTCCTCATCGGTGTAGCCTATGGCTTTAAAGAGAGCCCTGTGAGGGGCCCTTTCTATACCTCTTAGCATCCTTTCGTGTCTCATCTTTTCCCCCTTTCTTCTTCTTTAAGAAGTTTATAATCAATGCTATCCACTAAAGCCCTCCAACTTGCCTCAATGATGTTTTCGGAGACCCCCACTGTACTCCATTTAAAGGTACCGTCCGTTGATTCTATCAACACTCGGGTTACCGCAGCTGTGCCCTTTGTGCCTTCAAGTACCCTAACTTTGTAATCCACAAGCTCCACTTCTTTAAGCTCGGGGTAAAATTTCTCAAGGGCCTTTCTAAGGGCATTGTCCAGAGCATTAACGGGGCCATTTCCAAGAGCTGCCGTATGTTCCACTTTATCTCCAACCCTAACCCTTATGGTCGCTTCGGAAAGGGGTTCTTCTTCGTCGCTATCTTTCGAAACTATAACCCGAAATCCCAAAAGCTCGAAAAACCTCTTGTGAAGTCCTAATTCCTTTTTTACCAGTAGTTCGAAGCTCGCTTCGGCCGCTTCAAATTGATACCCCATAAACTCCAGCTCTTTTAACCTTTTCAAGATTTTCCTCGTAGATGGATCGCCCTTCTTTAAATCAATACCCAATTCCTTGGCCTTAGCGAAGATGTTACTCTCTCCAGAAAGGTCAGATACCAAAACCTTCCGCTTATTTCCAACCAAAGAGGGGTCAATGTGTTCATAAGTGGAAGGCGATTTCAAAACGGCGCTTACATGAACGCCGGCTTTATGGGCGAAAGCGCTCTCTCCAACATAAGGTTGTCTTTTGTCAGGAGCCAGATTGGCGAGTTCGCTCACAAACCTCGAGATTTCCCTTAATTTTCTCAAGTTACCCTCGGGCAAACATTTTATTCCCATTTTGAGCTCTAAATTGGGTATTATGGCACATAGGTCCGCATTGCCACACCTTTCGCCATAGCCATTTATGGTGCCCTGAACGTGAACGATTCCTTCTTTCACTGCAAGGAGGGAATTGGCCACCGCTACCCCGGAATCATTATGACAGTGAATGCCCAACGGCTTTTTAACGAATTTCTTGGTTTCTCTTATTATCTCCACAAGTTCGTAAGGCAAAGTTCCCCCATTGGTATCGCAAAGTACTAAAACATCAGCCCCTGCCTCTTCGGCTGCTCTAAGGGTAGCAAGAGCGTAGTCCTTATTGTTTTTGAAACCATCGAAAAAATGTTCTGCGTCATAGATTACTTCTTTCCCCTTTTCCTTCAGATAGGCTACTGAATTCTTTATCAACTCTATGTTCTCATCGAGCGTAGTCTCTAAGGCTTCAAGTACGTGTTTATCCCACGACTTTCCAAATAAGGTCACCGTTTCGGTTTGAGCCTCAAGAAGTTGTTTTATGTTTTCATCTTGGGAAGGATGCAACCCTTTGCGAGTAGTAGAACCAAAGGCCACAACTTTTGTCCTTTTCAAGTTAAGCTTTCTAACCTCTTTGAAGTAATAAAGATCTTTGGGATTTGAAGCCGGCCATCCTCCTTCTACGTAATGGATGCCTAGTTCGTCCAATTTTTGGGTTATCCTAAGTTTGTCCTCCAGCGAAAAGGAAATATCCTCAGCCTGAGCTCCGTCTCTTAAGGTGGTGTCATACAATTTCACTTCCTTCACGCTTCCTTCTCCAATCCAAAAGCCTCGTGTAAGGCTCTTACCGCTAATTCCGTATATTTGGGATCGATAACGCAAGAGATCTTAATCTCTGAGGTTGAGATCATCTTTATGTTGATGCCCTCATCGGCCAAGGCCTTAAAGGCCTTAAAGGCCACACCCGGTTGACTTCGCATCCCTAAACCTACAATTGAGACTTTAGCCACGTGTTCCTCATAAAGTACATCCTGTGCTCCTAATTCTTGAGCTATTTTTTTGCTTATCTCCAAAGCCTTATTAAAATCGCTTCTTGATACCGTAAAAGCCAAATTAGCATAAGGTCCTTCGTAACTTGAGGTTTGTATGATCATGTCAACGATGATAGAAGCATCACTTAAGGCTTCAAAAAGCCGGGCTGCTACCCCTGGTTTATCGGGTACTTTTACCAGTTCGATTCGTGATTGGTTCCTATCATAGGTTATCCCTGAGACCAACGCCTTTTCCATCTCACTTACCTCCTCACATACTATGGTACCCTCCTCATCGGTAAAAGAGGATCTCACGTGAATAGGGATTTTGTATTTGGCTGCAAATTCCACCGAGCGAAATTGAAGCACTTTAGCTCCCAAACTTGCCATCTCGAGCATCTCTTCATAGCTTATCCTTTTTAACTTGCGTGCCTTCTCACAAATGTTGGGATCCGTAGTATATACCCCATCCACATCTGTGTAAATTTCGCACATATCCGCCCTTAAAGCCACCGCCAGGGCTACTGCGGTGGTGTCTGAGCCTCCCCTTCCTAAGGTGGTGATATTGCCTTCTTCGTCAACCCCCTGAAATCCCGCAACTACTGGGATTATCCCCTCTTTCAAATCCTTTAACAAACGCCACGTCTCTACCGTTTTTATCCTGGCCTTCCCAAAGACGTTGTCGGTAATGATTCTAACTTGATGTCCTAAATAACTCTTGGCTCGAAACCCCATATCTCTGAGGATTATAGCCAAAAGGGCCGAGCTTATCTGTTCCCCCGTGGCTAAAATCACGTCCACTTCCCTTTCTGAGGGTCGAGAGGAGGCTTGATAGGCCAATTGGAGGAGTTGGTCAGTATGACCGGCCATGGCCGAAACAACCACCACTACATCGTTACCCTGCTCGCGGGTTTTAATGACCCTTCGGGCCACATTTTTCAACCTTTCCAAATTGGCCACTGACGTACCCCCGTATTTTTGAACGATTAAAGCCATTTCGTTTCCCCCTCAGAATTGGGATTGATTATAAGACCTAAGTGACAATCCTTCAACGAGTTCTTTTCCCCTTCCCTTTTTACCTTCAAAGCTCAAATATCTTTTTTCGGAATCCAAAACTTCGAAATGTATCCACAGAGCCTCCTCGGGTATAGCTATGGGGATTTTTGAAGCCCATTCAACCACCACAACTCCCTGCCCTAAGTAATCCCAAAAACCCACCCCCTCAAGATCCTGAAGGTCTCCGAGTCTATAAAAATCAAAATGAAAGAGGACCAGACGTCCTTGGTATTCGTTGAGGATCGTAAAACTTGGGCTTCCTATATATTCCTCACTCACCCCTAATCCCAAAGCTAATCCCTTAACAAAGGTGGTTTTTCCCGACCCCAAATCCCCCGAAAGGGCTATTACCTCATCCCCTCTCAATAATTCCGAAAGCCTCTTTCCCCAGTTTTTCGTCTCACTGGGGCTCTTGCTTAATATGCGCAACATCTCCCTTTAGGACCTCTTTTATGGCTTGAGGAAGGTATCTCAATAAATCCGTTGCCACAAGACAAACTTCCCCTCTTTCCTCCTTGGCAAGATCCCCTGACAGCCCATGAAGGTAAACCCCAAGTTTGGCTGCCTCAAGGGGGTTCATCCCTTGGGCCAAAAGCCCTCCTATCATACCCGTAAGTATGTCTCCGGTTCCTCCAGAAGCCATGCCAGGATTACCGGTGGGATTTATAAACACACGTCCCCCTGGTTCAGCTATTACCGTCCTTGATCCCTTAAGGACGAGGATGACGCCATATTTTTCGGCAAATTCCCTTGAGAGTTCAATCCTTTGACTCTGAACCTCCTTAGAGGTTATCCCGAGAAGCCTTGCCATCTCTCCCGGATGTGGAGTTAATATCACCGGGGCCTTTTTTGATTTTAAAACTTCAAGCTCTCCTACCAAACAGTTTATCCCATCAGCATCTATTACGATCGGAACTCGGGAAAGTTTTAAGAGCTCTAAAGTGAGTTTCTTCGCTCCGCGGTCCGTTCCTATCCCAGGGCCAATGGCAAGGGCGGTTTTTCCAGGAAGAATTTCTAATACCTCCTTCAAAGCTTCTTCGGAAAATACTCCCTCCTTATCCGATAAGGGATAGGTCATAACTTCGGTAAGTTTAACCTCCAAGATGGGGTTAAGGCTTTTAGGGACACCTAAAGTCACAAGCCCTGTTCCCATTTTTAAGGCCGCTTCACCTGCCATGGCAGCTGCTCCCGTTTTTCCCACTGAACCAGCAAGGATCAAAAGGTGACCGTAACTCGTTTTGTGCGTATCAAGAGGCCTTGGTCTTAAAGGCGAAAGATCAACTTCCTGAGGATCAAGTAAAGTGTGTTTTAAGTTCATCTCTTCCACGAGAACCTGGGGTATGGAAATGTCAACTACAAAAAGCTCACCTGTATATTCGAGGCCGGGATGAATAAGCAGGCCTATTTTGGGAAGACCGAAAGTAGCAGTTAAAGTGGCCTTAACCGCGA
The DNA here is from genome assembly GCA_964480925.1 of uncultured Thermodesulfobacteriota bacterium. Taxonomy (GTDB): domain Bacteria; phylum Desulfobacterota; class B13-G15; order B13-G15; family B13-G15; genus B73-G16. Next base: position 9,326 of record CAYZRR010000075.1, on the reverse strand, counting down.
CTCCGAGGACCTTTCCGCTTGTGGCATCAATCCCTGAGGGGACATCGATTGCAATAACGGGTTTCCCCAAAGCGTTTATTAAATGTATGGCCTCTTTTGAGATTCCCTTGACCTCATCCTTAAGTCCGGTCCCCAAAAGGGCATCGACTATTAGGTCAAATTTTTCAATTTCTTCTTTAATCAAGTGAAGTTCTTCTTCATTTAATATCTCTTTTAATTCTCCTCCCATTTTAAGCCAAACTTCCAGATTGACCTTGGCATCTCCGGTGATTTTCTCCTTTTCGGAAAGAAGATAAACCTTTACCGACCATCCCCAGTTTTTAAGGTATCTGGCAACAACAAGACCATCCCCTCCGTTGTTGCCCCTTCCACAAAAAATGGCGACCTTCTTTTTTTCTGGTCCAAACCTCTTCTTTATGATTTGGGCTGTACCCCTTCCCGCATTCTCCATGAGAACAAGCCCTAAAATACCAATTTCTTCTATGGTCCTTCGGTCAAGTTCCCTCATTTCTTCCCGGGTAACGAGCTTCATCGCTCACCTCCAAAATTACAAAAGCTACTGCTATTCCCCCATCGTGGGAAATGGAGAGATGTATATTTTTTATATTTATCTCCTGAGCCATTTGCTTGGCCTTACCGTACAAGGAGATGAAGGGTTTGCCCTTTTCCTCTTTTAAGACCTCAATCTCCAAAAAGGGGATTTCAAAAAGACCTTTTCCTAAGGCCTTAAGGAAGGCCTCTTTCGCAGCGAATTTTCCCGCCAAACTCTCATAAGGATAAAGTGAGGCCTTGAACTCTTTTCTCTCGTTGGGGGTGAAAACCCTTCTTAAGAACTTATCGCCCCATCTTTTTACGAGCTTCCTTATGCGTTTTGTCATGACCAAATCAATCCCTACGCCCCTTATCACTTTTCCATCCTCAAATTTTTTGAGAGAATTTTAACACTAAGGCCATGAAGGTAAAAATCGGTGCAATCCAGATCGGTCCTTCTTTAAAAAGGGATGAAACATTAGAGAAGGCCTTAAAGTTTGCAAAAAGCGCCGTAGAAAGGGGAGCCCAGATCCTTTGTTTCCCCGAGCTTTTTCCTTATCCTTGGTTTCCCGCTAAGGTGGACGAAAATGCCTTTCAATTAGCAGAACCTTTGGAAGGGCAATTGATAGGAGAAATGTGTTCTTTTGCCAAGGAAGAAGGAATTATCCTTTTGGTTCCATTCTTTGAAAAAGGAGAAAGAGGGTATTTCAATTCGGTGGCCGTTATATCCTCTCGGGGTTCACTAATAGGGGTTTACCGTAAGGTTCACCTTCCCGATATCCCCTTATGGGAAGAAAAAAGTTATTTTGCCTCAGGGACCGATTTTCCCGTGTTTGAGACAGATGGCTTAAAATTCGGCATACAACTTTCGTGGGATAATTTGTTCCCTGAAGGACCAAGGATTTTAGCTTTAAAGGGAGCGGAAATCCTTTTTGCTCCCACAGCTTGTGCCTTTAGAACTCAACAGAGATGGCTTAAACTCATGGCCGGGCATGCCATCTGTAATGGCTTTTTTGTGGTCAGGGTTAACCGGGTGGGCAAAGAGGAGTTTCAACATTTTTATGGGATGAGCTTCTTTTTGAATCCAGAAGGAGAACTCATGGGCGAACCGGCAGGCCTTGAGGAGGGGATCCTTTTGGCCGAATTGGACCTTGACGAAGCCAAAAGGGCGAAAAGAGATTGGTACCTTTTAAGGGATCGAAAACCTAACCTTTACGGGGAGCTTGTGAGATGAGGGAGAGGATAAGTGCACTGATAAAGGAAGCGCTCGGGAAAATCACGAAAGAAGAGGTTTCGTTTTCAGTGGAATATCCAACTAACGAAAGATTTGGGGATTATGCCACAAATGTAGCCTTTGTTTTAGGAACGCTCTTTAAGAGCAATCCGTTAAATTTGGCCCAAAAAATTTTGGAAAATCTCCCGCAAGAAGAAGCCTTAGAAAAGGTGGAAGTAGCGGGAGGTGGGTTTTTAAACTTTTATGTGAAGAATGAAGTATGGTTTGAAACCTTAAGGGAAGCTTGTGTTAAAGGGCGTGAATATGGGCGCAAAGCCCCATCGGGAAGAAGGGTGCTTGTGGAGTTTGTGAGCGCAAACCCCACTGGTCCCCTTCATATAGGCCATGGGAGAATAGCGGCTTTTGGCGATTCTTTGGCGAGGCTTCTTGAATGGACCGGATGGCAGGTGGAAAGAGAATTTTACATAAACGACGTAGGTAAGCAGATGGAACTTTTAGGAGAGTCGGTTTTTGCTCGCTATGGAGAGCTTTTAGGGGTCAAAACAGATTTTCCCGAAGACGGGTATAGGGGAGAGTATATTTTCGATGTGGCTAAAAAGCTGATCGAAAAATATAATGAAGAACTTTTAAAACTCCCAAGAGAAGAAGCTTTAAAGATCTCCTCTTTTGAGGCTCAAAATATAATCATGCAATGGATAAAGGAAGAACTCGAGGCCTTCCGGGTGAAGTTTGACAACTTTGTAAGTGAGGCTTCTCTTTACAGGGAGGGTCAAGTAGAAAATGCCTTAAAGGAACTCGAGAAAAAGGGGCTTCTTTACGAAAAGGATGGAGCCATATGGTTTAAAAGTAGTCTTTTTGGCGATGAAAAGGACAGGGTCGTCATAAGAGCTCAAGGAACTAAGACTTATTTTGCCTCAGATATAGCTTACCACCGGCAAAAAATCCTTCGGGGATATGATCTTTTGATAAACATATGGGGAGCAGATCATCATGGATATGTAAAGCGGCTTGAAGCAGCTCTCGAAGCGATGGGTTTTCCCAAGGAAAAGTTAAAAATCATATTGGTTCAACTTGTAAATCTCTTGAGAAAGGGCAAAAGAGTTTCAATGTCTACCAGAGCCGGGGAGTTTGACGCGTTAAGGGATGTGATAAAGGAGGTAGGTGTAGATGCCACAAGGTTCTTCTTGCTTTTAAGAAGGGTAGATAGCCCCTTAGATTTCGATCTGGAATTAGCAAAGGCTCAGAGTGAAGAAAATCCCGTTTATTATGTTCAATATGCGCACGCGAGAATCTCAAGCATATTCAAAAAGGCCGAAGAAAGGGGATTAAATCCCCCCGATCCTTGGAAGACAGATCTTTCCTTCCTTTCTTTACCGGAGGAGAGAACTTTGGCCAAAAATGTGGGGATTTTCCCCGAGATTCTGAATGATGCAAGTTCAGCTTTTGAACCTCATATACTCTCCACCTACCTTCTTTCCTTAGCAAAAACCTTCCATAGTTACTATAATAAGCACCGCGTCTTAAACGAAAGTGAACACTTAAGAAATGCACGTTTAATCCTGGTATGGGGGGTCAAAGAAGTCCTACGTAACGGTTTAGAGATTTTAGGGGTCCAAGCTCCAGAGGAGATGTGATGGAAGAACTTTTAAAGAGAAGCGAGCTGCAAAAAAAACGACAACGAAAAAGAGTATTATTTATCGTAGGACTTTTTCTGGCCTTCTTGGGAGGGTTTCTCTTAGGGATTAACCTGTCGAAGGAGGAAGCTTCCAAACCTCCCGAAATGACCAAAAGACCCCTATTCGAAGAGGTTCCCGAGGAAACCCTTCAACCTCCTTCAAAACCACAAGACAACGAAACCCAAGTAGAAGCCCCCCTCACCTTTTATCAACGTCTTCAAGAACAAGAAGAACCTAAAGGAAAACTCAAAGAAGAGACCGAGCAAAAATCTCACGAAGAACCTAAAAAAGAGGCTCCAACACCCGAACTTCGAACACTTGTTCCGAAAACACCCTTCCCCACAGGGAAAACGGAGGGGCTTTCATTCCAAGTAGCCTCTTTTAAAGAGATGGAAAACGCCCAAAAGTTTGCTCAAAAGCTCCTTTTAAAAGGAATAAAGGCAGAGATTCGAAAGACAGAGATAAAGGGTATGTTATGGTATAGAGTAATCATTCGAGCTCAAAATGAAGAAGAAGTTCAGAAGATAAAAGAGCTCCTGAAAAACGAAGGAATAAAAGAAATCAGGCTTTACGAGGAGAAAAACCGATGACACAAAGAAGAATAAAAGAAGAACTCAAAGGGATTCTCGTGGCCGTTTTAATAGCCCTTTTTATTAGGGCTTTCTTTGTACAAGCTTATAAAATCCCTTCTGGTTCGATGGAACCTACCCTTCTTGTAGGTGATCATTTGTTGGTCCTTAAATGTGCCTACGGGATAAGGATTCCTTTAGTGGGTAAATACCTACTTGAATACTCCTCTCCCAAAAGGGGTGACATTATAGTGTTCATATATCCTCGTGATCCCAAAAAAGATTTTATAAAAAGGGTAATAGCCTTACCTGGGGAGAACGTTCGGATAATTGGCCGGACCGTTTATATAAACGGAACCCCCCTCCAAGATCCTTGGGGGGTCTGGAGTGAAAACGATTTTTTAAGGGTTAACTTCGGACCTGTTACCGTACCTAAAGGGCATTATTTTGTACTTGGAGATAACCGAGACAACAGTATGGATAGTCGTTATTGGGGGTTTGTGCCAAAATCAAACATATTGGGCAAAGCACTTATCATATACTGGTCATGGAACGGCAAAGCCGAAAACATTTTTCAAAAAATAAGATGGCTAAGGATAGGGAAGATCCTTTGGTAAAGGAGGAACCATGGGGAAAATAAAGGTTGGCATATTAGGAGCCACCGGGGTTGTAGGACAGAGATTCGTTCAACTTCTTTCTAACCACCCTTGGTTTGAAATTACCGAAGTTGCGGCTTCGGAAAGAAGCGCTAAACAGACCTATAAAGAAGCTGTTTCGGGAAGGTGGAAAATAGAGGGGGAAATACCGGAAGCAGTAGGAAAGTTGGAGGTAAAGGAATGTGTCCCTAATCTGGATTGTAAGGTGGTTTTTTCCGCTCTTGATGCCTCGGTTGCTGGCCAAATCGAAGAGGAGTTCGCGGAAGAGGGTTATATCGTGATTTCCAATGCCAGAAACCACCGGATGGATCCCGATGTGCCCCTTTTGGTCCCGGAGGTTAACCCTGAGCATATAGAGGTTATCACATTACAACGAAAAAAGTGGTCCAAGGGTGGGTATATAGTGACAAATCCCAATTGTTCAACCATAGGTCTGGTGATGGCTCTTGCTCCCTTAAAAGAGGCTTTTGGGTTAAAAAGGGTAATTCTAACCACTTTACAAGCCTTAAGCGGAGCCGGTTATCCGGGCGTGGCCTCCTTGGATATCCTTGATAATGTGATTCCCTTCATATCCGGAGAGGAAGAGAAGATCGAGACCGAGAGTCTTAAGATTTTGGGAGAGTTTGACGGGAATAAGTTTATACCCGCAGAAATCAAAGTAAGTGCCTCATGTACTAGGGTAAACGTGAGAGATGGTCATTTAGAGAGTGTAAGCGTTGAACTGGAAAAGAAACCGAAGGATCCCGAAGAGATCATAAAAGTATGGGAAAGCTTTAACCCCCTCAAGGAACTAGGACTTCCAAGCGCTCCCAAAAGGCCCATAATATACCGCTCGGAACCGGACAGGCCTCAACCTTTAAAGGATAGAGATGTGGAAAGGGGAATGGCCTGTGTGGTGGGGCGGTTAAGGCCTTGCAAGGTTCTGGATTTTAAGTTTTTCCTTTTGAGCCACAATACCATTCGAGGAGCAGCCGGGGCCGCTGTTTTAAATGCAGAGTATCTCTTCAAACGAGGTTACATACCCATATAAGAAACAAAAATGAGTAAAATCCTTGTTACTGGAGCTACGGGGTTTATAGGATTCCATCTGTGTCACAGACTCCTTAAAGAAGGATATGAAGTTTTTGGATTGATAAGAAATCCTCAAAAAGACTTACCTAAAGGGGTAAACCCCTTATGGGGAGACTTAAAAGGAAACCTTCCCGAACTCAAGGGGTTTGATAGTGTATTTCACCTGGCGGCTTTAACAAAGGCTGTTCGTGATGAAGATTATTTCAGGGTAAACGAGAAAGGAACGGAACTTTTGATAAAAAGGCTTCTGGAAGACGATTTTTCTGGAAAATTCATTTTCCTATCAAGCCTCTCTGCTCAAGGACCTACTACAAAAAACCGGCCTCTTAGAGAAGATGATCCCCCTCACCCCGTATCTCCTTACGGATTAAGCAAACTCAAAGCCGAAGAAAAGCTTCAAAGATATGTTTCCCACTTCCGAGTAATAATCTTAAGGCCAAGTATAGTTTATGGGCCCAAAGACGAGTACATGCTACATTTTTTCAAACTGATTCAAAAAAGATTCCTACCACTTTTAAGGGATGAACAGTGGTTGAGTTTGTGTTACGTAGAGGATCTGGTTGAAGCCCTTCTTTTGTGCCTCAAGAAGGAGGTGAAAAGTGGAGAGGTTTTCCTTATTTCGGATGGTCAAACTTATTCATTGCATCAATTGGCGGATATGGTAGCTTCTATATTGAAGGTGAACTACATAAAGATTAGGGTTCCTCCGGTGATAGCGAGAGGCATCGCTTTATTGTGTGAAATGGTGGGACGATTAAAGGGTAAGCCTATGCCTTTTAACTTGAATAAGCTAAGCGAGTCCTTACAAGAAGCTTGGTTATGCGACATCTCGAAGGCCAAAAAAGTTTTAGGATTTGAACCCAAGTACGATTTAAAGGAAGGACTTTTTTTAACCATAAATTGGTATAAAGCACAAGGATGGCTTTAAAAGGAGGAAAAGATGGACCTTTTTGAGAGGTGTTTCAATTGGAAAGAGGCAGAAGAGGCCAAAAAGGCGGGTTTATATTTTCTGTTTCGAGTAATCGAATCAGCGCAAGGACCGGAGGTTATTGTGAAAGGCAGAAAGCTAATCATGGCCGGTTCGAACAATTATCTGGGTTTGACCAGTCACCCAAGGGTAAAAGAAGCCGCTATAAAGGCCATTGAGAAATACGGAACGGGATGTGCTGGTTCGAGGTTTCTGAATGGAAATCTGGACATAATTGAGGAATTAGAGGTAAAACTTGCCCGCTTTTTCCGTAAAGAAGCGGCTTTGGTATTCGCTACCGGTTATCAGACAAACCTCGGCATAATATCGGCCCTTCTGGGGAGAAAAGATGTGGCCATATTGGATAAATACGATCACGCCTCAATAATCGATGCTTGTAGACTTGCTATGTGTCAAGTAAAGCGATTTAAACACAACGATGTGGAAGACTTGGAACGAGTTTTAAAAAGTCTGCCTCCTGATGTGGGAAAATTGGTAATTGTGGACGGGGTCTTCAGCATGGAGGGCGATATAGCTCCGTTACCCGAAATAATCCAGGTCTGTGAACGCTATGGTGCGAGGCTTATGGTAGATGACGCCCATGGGATAGGCGTCTTGGGTAAGAGTGGGCGAGGTACAGCAGAACATTTCGGGGTTGAAGATGAGGTGGATCTCATAATGGGCACCTACTCTAAGAGCCTGGCCACTATCGGAGGGTTTGTAGTGGGTCCGAAGAAGGTCATAGAGTACATAAAGCACTTCGCTAGACCTCTGATCTTTTCCGCCGCCATTGCCCCTCCTTTGGCAGCAGCCGCAAGTGCCGCTTTGGATGTGATAGAAGAAGAACCCGAATTAAGAGAAAGACTTTGGAAAAATACAAGAAAAATGCTCGAGGGGTTCAAACGTCTCGGTTTTGATACGGGAAACAGTCAAACCCCCATAATTCCCATCATAATCGGCGGGATAGAAAGGACTTTTAAGATGTGCGGACTGTTGGAGACATACGGGGTATTTGCCAATCCAGTGCTTCCTCCAGCAACGCCTCCAGGTAGGGAACTTATAAGGACGAGCTTCATGGCCACTCACACGGATGAGCATCTCGATAAAATTCTTTGGGCTTTTGAGAAAGCGGGTAAAGAATTGGGAGTAATATAAAATGTCTCTAAGGGTAGAGGAAGTAAAAGACGATAAAAAAAGGCTTAAAGCTTTTGTGGATTTACCATTTTGTCTTTATAAAAATGACCCACTGTGGGTGCCTCCGCTCAAGAGTGAGGTAGCTTCCTTTTTTACTGGAAAACACCCATTTTGCGAACATTCGGAAATCGCTGCATTTGTGGCAATCGAAGGAAAGGAAATTTTAGGAAGGGTTGCAGCCATTGTGGATAAGAACTTTATGGCCTATCATCAAAAACCCGTGGGGTATTTTGGCTTTTTTGAATCTGTAAATTCAAAAGAAATAGCGATCGCCCTTTTTGAAAGGGTTGAAGATTATCTTCGAAAAAAGGGCATTAAGGAAATCATAGGTCCTATGAATCCGTCCACTAATTACGAATGTGGCCTTTTGGTAGAGGGCTTTTCTACGCCTCCTTACATCATGATGCCCCACAACCCACCTTTTTACCAAGAACTTTTGGAAACAGTTGGGTTTAAGAAAGCCAAAGACCTTCTCGCTAACCTTTTAATCGGTGATGGCTCGCTTCCTGAAAGGCTTGAAAGGATAGCTTCAAGAATAAAATCCAAGATACCAGAGGCGAAAATAAGAGAAGTTGATCCCAAAAACATTCAAAAGGAAATAAGGGAGTTTCTGGCGATTTATAATGAAGCGTGGGCTCAAAATTGGGGGTTTGTACCTATGTCGGAAAAGGAAGCTTCATATTTCGCAAAAGTATTGAAATCCATCCTTGTACCTTCGTTAGCCCTTTTTGCCGAGTACAAGGGAGAATCCGCAGGTTTCATTTTAGCTCTTCCTAACTATAACCACGTCTTGAAGGTTTTAAAGGGGAGACTCACTCCATGGGGTATTCTTAGAGCCCTTTGGGTAAAGACCAGAATAAAGGAAATGAGGATACCTCTTTTTGGAATAAGGCCTAAATATCGACTGAAAGGCATAGATACGCTTTTATATCTGGAGATTTTCAAAAGAGGTTGGCAGTTGGGCTATCGAAGGGCGGAACTTTCGTGGATCCTTGAGGATAATCATCTTATGCAAAAGGCCATCGAAAGCCTGGGCGGAAGGCTATACAAAAGGTATCGCATATATTGGAAAGAAATATGAAAAGGTTGTTTCTTTTGTGCTTTTTGCTATTTTTCCCCCTCTTTTCTTCGGGTCAAGAAAAACCCACCTATGGTGACACGATAGTAATTGGAGCTATCGGTGATGCAAGTATACTAATTCCCATGCTTGCTTCAGATAGCATTTCCCATGAGGTTTGCAGCCTGATTTACAATGGACTTGTAAAGTATGACAAAGACCTTCAAATTGTCGGAGACCTGGCCGAAAAATGGACTATAAGTCCTGATGGTAAAACCATCACTTTTTACCTCAGGCGAAACGTAAAATGGCACGATGGAAAACCCTTTACGGCATGGGACGTGTGGTATGGTTACAAAACCATCATAGAT
>CAYZRR010000074.1:0-5548 GCA_964480925.1 uncultured Thermodesulfobacteriota bacterium | reverse complement strand
TCTTCATTCTCTTTCATCTCCTTAAGCCTTTGAAAGGTAACTTCCAGAAATTTGTCTATCTCTTCAGGAGACATTTTTGCGTGAGAAGCCTGAGCTGCTGCTATTTCTACTGCCATTTCTGTTAATGATTTAGCCATGATTCACCTCCTTAAAGAAATTTTTATAAATTATTTGCAAAAAAGATAATGACATTTTTAGAAATGTCAAGGCTTAAATGCATAAAATCCTAATCTCGAAACTTCACTTTTCATTTATTTAATTTGCCATTGCCTTCTTTACATTCTATCTTCTCATTTTCCACATTACCCCTCAAATCTTTGTTTGATGTTCTTCCTTCTGGATGCTTGACACTCTGGGAAATTTGTGAGATCTTTAACAAACACCAAGGAACAAACCTCAAAGGAGGGGAAAAATGGGGAAGTGGGATAGGGTTTATGAAGATTATCGCCAACGTCGAGAAAGGGTTTTGGCCATGGGCGGTCCTGAGGAGATAAAGAAGCAGAAGGAAAGGGGTAAGTTGACCGCCCGTGAGAGGATTGACCTTTTGCTTGATCCAGGAACCTTTGTAGAAGTGGGTATGTTTGTGAGACATCGAACCACTGAGTTTGGTATGGACAAAAGGTTTGTACCTGCGGAGGGAGTAGTCACTGGATATGGAAAGGTCAATGGAAGGTGGGTGGTAGTGGCTTCCGAGGATTATACGGCTATGGCCGGTACCTTCGGCGAATATCATGGAAAAAAGTTCGTTTGGGCCATTGAGTTTGCTAAGGAGAAGGGGTGGCCCTTCATAGGGATAAATGACTCAGGGGGAGCGAGGCTTCAAGAGGGGATGGATACGCTTGAGGCCTATGGATGGCTTTTTAGGGCTCAGATATTGGCCTCCGGGATAGTGCCTCAGATATCCCTTTTGCTGGGACCTTGTCTTGGGGGACAGGCCTATCACCCCATTATGACGGATTTTCTTATTCAAAGTAAAAAAACGGGTTTTATGGGAATAGCGGGACCTGCTTTTGTTAAGACCCAAACTGGTGAGGATATTACGCTTGAGAGGCTTGCCGGTTGGGAGGCCCATGCCATTAAGGCGGGACAGACGCACCTGGTAGGAGAGGATGATGTTGAGTGCATTGAACTTTGTAAGAGGTTGTTAAGCTATCTGCCTTCTAACAACCGGGAGAAGCCCCCGAGAATTGAAACTGGAGACGATCCTAACCGTCAGATACCCGAACTTGATGAGATACTGCCTGATCCCATGTTGAGGACCCCCTATGACATGCATCAGATCATAGAAAAAGTGGTCGACCAGGGGAGCTTCCTTGAGATAATGCCCTATTTTGCAAGGAACCTTATCGTGGGCTTTGCGCGATTCAACGGTTATTCGGTAGGAATAGTGGCCAATAACCCCATGTGGTTGTCAGGGGGACTTGACGTGGATGCTTCAGACAAGCTTGCCAGGTTTGTCAGGTTCTGTGATCTTTTCAACATCCCGGTTGTCACCTTCCAGGATTGCCCCGGTTTTTGGATCGGATCCCACCAGGAATGGAAGGGGATTTTGAGGCATGGAGCTAAATGCCTTTACGCGTGGGCTGATGCTACGGTGCCTTTAATAAGCATAATCATTGGTAAATCTTATGCGGGTGCTCATTATGCGATGCTTGATAAATCCATAGGTGCTGATCTGGTTTTCGCTTGGCCTACGGCGAAAATTAACATAGTAGGAGCCGAAACAGCGGCAAGCGTTATCTTCGCCAAGGAGATCCAATCGGCTCCTGATCCAAAGGAAAAGGCTCGCCAGTTAATCGAAGAATACCGAATTAAGTTTGAACACCCTTATCAAGCAGCCGAAAGGGGCTACGTGGACGATGTAATCATGCCGAGGGATACACGGCGTTATATCTGCATCGCCTTGGAGGTCCTCCAGAATAAGCAAGTAGCTCGCCCATGGCGTAAGTACTCCAATATCAACCTTTAATAGAAGATTTAAAGACGATCCTTAAACAAGAGGGGGCGTGCCCCCTCTTGTTTAAGTTTTTCGAGTAGGATTAAAATGAAGTTCTACATACTAATAGAGGGTTTAAGATGTGGGAGGAGGCCCTTAAGATATTTGGCATAGGTTTTCCGGGGGTGATACTCGCCTTGGGGATTATGGCCGTAATCGTTTATGTGGTGGGCTTTGTGGTTAATTCTTTACAAAAGAAGAAAAGTTAAGGAGAAGAAAAATGGAAGGGGCCCTTGGGAAAATACTCGTTCAAACGGGGATATGGCATCTTCAAGTGAAGCATTTAATCATGTGGGGGATTGCTTTTGCTTATATTTTTTTAGCCATTAAGAAACAATACGAACCTCTTTTGCTTTTGCCGATCGGTTTTGGGATTTTGGCGGTTAATTTACCTTTAGCCCCCTTAATGACCCAAGAACCAAAAGGCCTTCTTTACATCTTTTACCATTATGGTCTCGAATGGGAAGTCATACCCTGTTTGATCTTTCTGGGCCTTGGGGCGATGACCGATTTCGGACCGGTTATCGCCAATCCTAAGACGTTACTACTTGGAGCTGCTGCCCAATTGGGAGTTTATGTGGCCTTTTTTATAGCGATCCTTTTAGGCTTCACCATCCCTGAGGCTTGTTCAATAGGGATAATCGGAGGGGCGGATGGACCTACTACAATTTATACGACCGTTCATCTGGCTCCTCATCTTTTAGGAGCTACGGCAATTGCAGCTTATTCCTATATGTCGCTTGTTCCCATCATTCAGCCTCCCATTATGAAGCTTTTGACTACAAAGAAGGAAAGGCAAATAGTTATGAGGCAATTAAGGCCTGTATCAAAGACCGAAAGAATACTTTTCCCCATAGTGATGATGCTAATTTCCTGCCTTTTGCTACCGGCTTCAGCCCCTTTAATGGTCATGTTCATGTTGGGTAATTTGTTTCGGGAGTCAGGGGTCGTACAGAGGCTTTCTGATGCGGCTCAGAACGAGTTGATGAACATAGTGACCATATTCTTGGGCATTTCGGTTGGAGCTACAATGTCTGCTGACAGCTTCTTAAGACCTCAAACCCTCATGATCTACGGGCTTGGCCTGGTGGCATTCATCTTCAGTACGGCTGGAGGAGTTCTCTTTGCCAAATTGATGAATTTGTTTTTGAAGGAGAAGATAAACCCCTTGATCGGAAGCGCCGGCGTTTCGGCGGTCCCGATGGCAGCAAGGGTGAGCCAGAAACTCGCCCTTGAGGAGAACCCCAGAAATTACCTCATAATGCACGCCATGGGCCCCAATGTGGCAGGGGTCATAGGCACTTTAATGGCCGCGGGGTTCTTTATAGCTATGGTTGGTAAATGACTATAAAGGAAAGGGTTAAAGAGGTAATAAACGAGATACAGGAAACGGCCTTAAAAAGCGGAAGGAATCCGGAGGAAATAAGGCTTCTCGCGGCGACAAAAAGTGTTCCGCCTGAAAGAATCCTTGAAGCCATAGAGGCGGGGATAAGGATCATTGGTGAAAATTACGTTCAGGAAGCTCAGAAAAAGTATGAACTTATAGGCCCTCGAGTGAGTTGGCACATGATAGGAAGGCTTCAGACTAATAAGGCAAAATATGCGGTTAGGCTTTTTGAGGTGATTCATTCCTTAGACAGTTTGAAGCTTGCTCAGGAACTTCAAAAGGCAGCGGAAAGACAAGGCAAAAAAGTAAAGGTGATGATCCAGGTTAACCTCTCGGGAGAGATCACCAAGGGAGGGATTTCTCCTGATAAAGTAAAAGAGCTTTCGGAAAGGGTTTTGGAGTTTCCCAATTTGGAACTCATAGGATTAATGACCATTCCACCTTACTCAGAAAACCCAGAGGATTCGAGGCCCTTTTTTCGAAAATTAAGAGAACTCAAAGAGAAGTTGAACAGGGAAGGTTTCCCACTTACAGAGCTTTCTATGGGAATGTCCAATGATTTTAAAGTTGCCATAGAAGAGGGGGCAACTATTTTAAGGATCGGAACCCTTATCTTTGGACCGAGGTCAAGGTGATGGAAAAGGCTTGGGGGGGAAGGTTTAAAGAAAGAACCGAGAGGATCGTTGAGGAATTCACAAGCTCCTTGTCCTTTGACATTGAGCTTTTTGAGGAAGAGATCCAGGCCAGTAAGGCTTACGCCCAAGCCCTCTTTAGAGCAGGCGTTCTCAAAGAGGAAGAGACAAGGAAGATTTTACGAGGACTTGATGAGATCCTTATGGATTGGAAAGAAGGAAAAATAAAGCTTGATCCGAGTTTTGAAGACGTTCATATGTTGGTTGAGGGACTCCTCCGGAAGAAAATAGGTGAAGAACTGGGAGGGAAACTTCATACCGGAAGAAGTCGAAACGAGCAAGTGGTGACGGATTTAAGACTCTATTTAAAGAAAAGGATCTCTCAGGAGCTTGAACTTCTTAAAAACCTTATGATAGCCCTTGTCCTAAAAGCCGAGGAATGGCTTGGGGTGTTAATCCCTGGTTATACTCATTTGAGGAAAGGGCAGCCCGTACTTATCTCCCATTGGCTTATGGCTTATTATGAGATGTTAAAGCGCGACAGAGAAAGGCTTGAGGGGTGTCTTGAGAGGGTCGATGTACTTCCTTTGGGCAGTTCAGCCTTAGCCGGGACGCCTTATCCTTTGGATCGAGAATTTCTGATGAATGAACTTGGGTTTTCCAAAATGAGCGACAATTCCATTGATGCCGTTTCGGATCGGGATTTCGTTTTGGAATACCTTGGTTGGGTGGTGATTTTGATGGTCCATTTAAGCCGCATGGCTGAGGATTTGATTCTATGGTCAACTGAAGAGTTTGACTTCGTAGAGCTTCCCGAATCCTTCTGTACGGGTTCGAGCCTCATGCCTCAAAAAAAGAATCCCGATGTCTTGGAGCTTATAAGGGGAAAGGTGGGAAGGGTATTGGGAGATTTTTGCGCTTTGAGTACCACCTTAAAGGGTTTACCTCTCACTTACAACCGGGACCTTCAGGAGGATAAAGAAATACTTTTTGACGCCTTAAACACCGTGGAGGGTTCCCTCCAGGTCTTTACCCCTTTAATAGAGGGTCTGAGACTCAAAGAGTTAAATTTAAAAAAGGCCCTGGAAAGAGGATTTCTTTTGGCTACTGAACTGGCCGATTATCTTGTCCAAAAAGGCCTTCCTTTCAGGGAGGCTCACCGTGTGTGTGGACGTATAGTGCTTTATTGTGAAGAAAGGGGGAAAGAACTTTCGGAGCTTAAGCTTGAAGAGCTAAAGGAATTTTACCCTTTAATTGAGGAGGACGTCTTTCAGTTTCTCGATCCCCTTCATGCCCTAAATAGAAGAAACCTTAAAGGCGGAACATCGCCCGAAAGGGTAAAAAAAGCCATAGAGAAGGCTAAGAAGGAGCTTGGAATTTGCGAAACCTAATCCTCTTTTTGATACTACTTTTGGGTTGTGGGGTAAAAAAGGCTCCACTTCCACCGGATGTGCTTCTGCCCGATCCACCAAAAGAAGCCAAGCTTAAAGTAAGGGAAGGAACGCCGTTTCTTGAGTGGAGAGCCCCAAAGGT
>CAYZRR010000073.1:0-67657 GCA_964480925.1 uncultured Thermodesulfobacteriota bacterium | reverse complement strand
TTGCAAGTTGAGAGCCGAAGCGAATGGGTTAAGGCAAAGGTCAACGAAATCGTTGCAAATGGGTATAATCCCAACCTTGACTATGGCGTCCGCGTCAACATTGAGCCACTAAAACAAAAAGGCATCCTGCCAAGAGACGCTGAAAGGGTGAGAGGGTAAAGACCAAGGAAGTTTGGAGCATCAATTATCGTCTTCCTCTTCCGTAATCACACCGAGTTTGCGAGGCCATGGGCTTCCGCATGCAGGACAGTAAGCCGTTAGAAAGCCGCTCTTTGCACATTCTGAGCAGAAGACCTCGCCACATTCACTGCACTCATAAATCACATCGCCCGGCTCAGTGTTTCCACAATGTGGACACTCATACCAACGACCCATAACTTGTCCCTCCTTTAAACCTGTGACGAGAGAATGTTCAAAAAACATTCATGCCACTGGCTTAAGCCAGTGGTTGATGACGAAATTTTCTGAGCGCCGAATTCATTCGGCGTTGAAGGTTCGGCAGGAGCCTCACCCTCCCAAGTATTTCGCCGACTAAAGTCGGCGCTCATAGAACTCGTCATCAACTACGGGTTAAAACCCGTAGCATGAACGGCTTTAGTTATTTCATCAACTACGGACTGAAGTCCGTAATGGCTTGCCTTTGGTTGCGTCATCAACTGCGGGCTAAAGCCCATAGCATGGAAAGACGATTTAGACTTTTTGAACACTTTCTCCATGGCGACCTTGTTCTTCGCGAAAACCTTTTGTGAAAAGGGCTTGTGCAATTTCCTCACTGCGAAAGGTCATGTTCGCTCTATCACCTCACGCAACCACTCAGCCAGTTTACAAGCACCTTCCGTCAACTCGTTAGGCTCAGCGAGAGCATAAATGTCGTAGTCATCCAATAGAGCCAAAGCGAAATTGGCAAGGGCTTCGCCAACTGTAGCGCCATAGCAGCAAATCCCTAAATCATCGCGGGAAGCCAGCCAACCCTCCTCACCTTGCTCCAAAAAGACCGCTATCGGTCGCTTGAGCCTGTATTGGCTCTCAGGCAGTTCAGTTATGTATGCAACATAATCCGATGGATTACTTGCCATCGTCCTCTTCATAGCCTTTCCTCTAAATTTGTCCAAGACTTGTCGCACGAAAAATTATGGCGTGACGGGTAGTAGGTAGCGAATAGCGAATGGCAAGTATAGTCGGGAGGGTCGGACTCCTGCCCGACCGAAAGATTTTGGCTCTTCCCTCACCATCTTTTCTGCCTCACTGTTCCTCTTTCTCTTGCCTTGCTGCCATGATAGCATCAAGGATTCGAGAGCGTAGACGATCGTCCTCAATTGTTTCCGCCACCTCAATAGCACGCTCAAATTGCCTTACCTCCAATAACATTTCGGCAATTTTCTTGAGCATCCATGAACGATCCCATGCATTATTAAGTTCTTGGGCAGATTGGATGGAGAGGTTGAGGGCTTGCTTAGCCCACTCTATTTGCCCGGCTTTCATCAAAACTTCAGCAAGTTCTTTGAGTGCTTCTGAACGAACCCATGGGTTTTCAATTTTAGAAGCATCTTGCATAATGAGGTCAAATTGCTTTGCTCTCAACGACGCTTTGAGGATTGCCTCGAACGCCGATGAACGATCCCATGTATCTTCAATTTGTTGAGCGGCTTGAAGGGCAAGGTCAAATCGCTTCACTTTTAGTGAGGCTACGGCGATTGCCTTGAGCAATGACGAACGATCCCATATGTCTTCAACTTCTTGAGCAGCTTGGAGCGCAATATCAAGTCGCCTTGCCTTCAACGATTTTTCGGCTATTTTTTTTAACAACTTTTCAGCCATTTCTTCAATCTCAAGCCTCAATGAATGTTCTTCTTCGATCCTCTCAAAAACTTGTTCATCGTCAATCCATTCGTCCTCAACCCATATATCCTCAAACCATACATAATCAACCCATTCGTCCTTTACTTTTAGGTTGTCTGCAATTTTTTGGGCAGCTTGAAGGGCAAGGTCAAATTGCTTCGCCTTTAACGCCTCCTCAACAATCACTCCAAAAACCTGCGAACGATGTTGTGCGTTTTCAATTTCTTGAGCAGCTTGAATTGCGAGGTCAAATCGCTTCAATCTCAACGATGCTTCAACAATTGCATTAAAAGCTTGAGAGCGATACTTTGTATCTATGATTTTTTGGGCTGTTTGTGTAGCAAAGTTAAAAATTTGATCAATCCACCTCATTTGACTTGCTTTTGCCATTGCTTCAATAATTTCTTTAAGTGCTTTCGAACTCAAGTGAAACCGCGTGTTTTTGATTTCTTGTGCTGCCTGTATAGCGAGGTTGAAGACTTGGTTAGCCCACTCTATTTGCCCTATTTTCATTAACACTTCAGCGATTTCTTTAAGTGTTTCTGAACGAACCCATGCGTCTTCAATTTTTTGGGCAATTTGGATAGCATGGTCAAATTGCCTTGTTTTCACTGACGCCCTGGCGACTTCTCTAAGCGCCCAAGAACAATTCAATGGGTTCTCAATTTTTTGGGCGACATGGAGGGCAAGGTCAAATTGTCCTGCTTTTGCCAACACTTCAGCAATTTCCTTGAACGCCGATGAACGCTCTTTGGAGCTTTCAATTTCTTGAGCAACCTGGATAGCAAGGTGAAATTTCCCTGCTTCTGCCAGTCCTTCAGCGATTCCGCTAAGCATTGACGAACGATCTGATGGGTCTATAGAACTTTGGGCGATTTGGATAGCGCGGTTAAATTGCCTTGCTTTTGCCAACGCTTTGGCAATTTCCCTGAGCACTAACGAACGAGTCCATGCGTATTCAATTTCTTGAACAGATTGGAGGGCAAGGTTAAATCGCCTCGCTTTCAATGCTTCTTCAGCAATTAGCTTAAAAATCTTTGAGCGATCTGATGGGTCTTCAATTTCTTGAGCAGCCTGAAGGGCGAGGCTGAAGATTTGTTCAGCCTGTCTCAATTGCCTTGTCTTTACCAATGCGTTAGCGATTTTTATAAGTACCCACGAACGCTCCCATGAATCTTCAATTTTTTCGGCAGTTTGGACAGCAAACTCAAATTTGCCTGCTTCCACAAACCCTTCGGCAAATTTTTTGAGCACATCCGAACTCATCTTTGCATCCTCAATTTTTTGAATGGCTTGGATGGCTATATCAAATTGCTTGGCTTTCAACGACGCTTCAGCAATTGCCTCAAATGATCGCGAACGATCCCGTGTGTTTTCAATCTCTTGGGCAGATTGGAGGGCGAGGTTAAAAGCATGATAAGCCCACCCTTCATGCCCTGCTTCCACCAACATTTCGGCGATTGTCCTAAGCGTCCGTGAACGGGACCATGAGTTTTCAATTTTATTGGCAGTTTTCAAGGCACGGTCAAATTGTCCTGATTCTGCCAATGCTTTTGCAACTATACTGAGCCCCAACGAACGAGCAGATATGTCTTCAATTTTTTGAATGGCTTGGATAATAAGGTCAATCGGTCCTCCGCTCTCCATGTTCGCACCACCCTTCAAAGATTTTTCTAATCGTCATGAAAAGTTCAGATGTCCTACAATCCTTCCTTTTACATGCAGCAATTTTAGGACAAACTGAAATTATCGGCAAATCGTGAGGAAGGCAAATCGGCAGGTCGGGAAACAGCGGCGAGTAGCGATTGGCGAGTAGCCGAGCGGCGAATGGTAAGTAGTTTTGGAGGGCATTGCTCTCGCACTGCCGAAAATTTTCGGTGCTTAACAACCACACATCGCACTCTGCACCCAGCACATCATTTTGGGCTCACCAGAGGTTCACCCTCCCATAACACAAAAAAACTTAGGCTCACAGGGATGTTCGCCCTTAAAAGAACAACTTCTACACTCCTGCACGCTTTCACACATATTGGCTGAAACCAGTGGCATGGTCGGTTTTAGAACACACTCGTCTCAAAAAGATTGCAAAATTGTTGGGTGAACGCAGTGATAGTAAGGTAATCGGTCAGCGACTCTTCCCACGCTGAGAGGTGAAGATTATGCCGCAGCACTCAAATTCGGGAGTGCTGAAAAACTGGATTCGCTCGGAACTCAAAAGGGTGTTTGAACATCAAGGCGAAGACGGGATTGTCGTTTGGTATGACGCTGGAGGGACATTAAGCGAATTGGTTGACGAGGTAGTTCCAGAGGGCGTCAGGTTAATCAAATTTGACGGTAGTTTCCTTGCGCTGCGTTTTGAGTTGGAAAGCAATTCACCCGACCTTATTGGCAAGTGGCTTATCTATGTCTCAGAGAAGCCGTTGCAAGAGAGTTGGCTTCTCGATTTTGAACTTTTGGGTGAAAGGCTTGAGATGGACCTACTTTCGCTTTTGCAGCGTCGCTTTAATCTTACTGTCAATTGGATTTTGACCGATCTGCTCAGAAATCGACCCGAAAACTCAAAACGGTTGGTTAGAAAGTGGGAGCAATTAATTGGCCATCGAATGATCACAGAAAGCGAAATTATCGACGGGCTTTTGGCAATTGTTTTTGGGCTCAATTTGTGGGATATTCGTGAGGCCGTTTTGTCTTTCCTTTGCGAGCAAAATTGGCAAAAAAAATTAGAGGAGAAAGGTTTATGGGAAATTTGGCGCAAAAGGTTGCAAGAACACTTCGGATGGACAGATACAGAAACTCCTACTAACGAGAGAGATTTGAAAGTAAAACTTCAGGCAACCATACTTCTGGCTGACTTGGCTTGTTTCGACCCTTCCCTTGTCCGTCGTTTCCCCTTTGTGCCGTCGGATGTAAACAAGTGCGAAGCCCTAAGCCAACTTGCAAGGCGATGGCGTGATAGCACAACTTGGCAAGCATTTTACCGCAACGCAGCAAACGAGGTGGAAAGGCAATACAACTTGCAAGACATCCTTTCCATGAGCAAAGCGATGGTAAACGCAGAAACTTTTAAGGTCATTGATGACCTGTGGGTTCAGGAATTGAGAAGGGCTGTTCGTCCTGATGGTATTAATTTCGGTGAGAAGGTTGAGAACTTAGAGAGGATTGCTGAAGCAAGAAAAGACTTGTTCTGGTCGCAGCATGACGATGCGCTTAAGAACTTTTGGGAAGCGGTAGAATTAGCGGTTAAGATTTGGCGTAAAAGTCAAGATACCATCAAGGTGTATGAGAATTTGCAGAGCGTTGAAGATTTTACGAAATATTACAAAGACGATTGGTGGCAATTGGATTTTTGGGCATTAAAATTAGCTTGTGTGCAAAATTCGTTGGAAGCCGAAGACAAAAAACGATTTCTCAATCCTGCTTGGGGTGCTTACCGTAAGTTTCTGGACTCAGTCAACCGAGCCTTTACGAAGGCTGTCAAGCGGGAAGGGTGGAAGCCCACTCAACGGAATTTTTGGCAGAGTATCCGCCTCCATCAAGAAAGAGTGGCCATTTTTATCGTTGATGCTTTAAGATTTGATCTTGCAAAGCATCTGCAAGAACAAGTAAAGAATGTAGTTAACTTTGATGTTAGTATTCTAAAAACATTATTACCAAGCATTACCGAAGTTTGTATGGCAGCGTTGCTTCCTAACATAGAAAAATTAAGTATTACTTGGGAAAATGAAAGATTAATTGTTAAAGTTAACGGAGAAGTAATGACAACCAAAAACGATAGAAAAAAATGGCTTGAGAGATATATTGGGAAAAACGGAAAAATCGTTGATTTAAATGAATTAAGAGAAATTGATTTAAATGCTTTCAAGACTCTCGTTATTCTTTTTCAAGAATTAGATGAATTTGGTACATTTGCTTCAAATCTTCATCCACAAGGATTACTTGAAATGGTAAACAAAATTGCGCAAGCAGTTAGATTTGTTGCGGAAAAAGGATTTCAAAAAATTTTTGTTGTTGCTGATCATGGATTTTTATATGTACCAGAGGGGTGCGAACTATCTACTGTTTCAATACCTTCAGATGCATTGTTGACTAAAAGAAGGTTTGTAATAGGTAGTCAACCAGAGGGATGTTGGGCTGCGAGAACTAACGAAATAGGCCTTGAAGGGGGACTATTATTTGCCTTTCCAGAAGGTTTTTCAGTATTCGCTCTTGCAGGTGAAGTTGGAAGCTTCCTCCACGGAGGATTAAGTCTTCAGGAAAATATTATCCCTTTGCTTAGAGGTTATGTGAATTTAACTTCAAAAGTCTCCGTAAAAATGGAAATTCTAGAACCAATTTCTAGCAGGATGTTAAGGGTGAAAATAAAAGCACAATACAACACTTTATATGATCAACCTCGAAAGGTAAAAGTGGTGGCAAATAAGAAAGAGAGCAAAATAGTAGAAGTAAGAGTTACTAAAGCTGAGGAAGAAATTCGTTTCTTTTGGTTAGATGCTTTTGAGGACCCTCCTGAATTTGTTGATATTCAACTTTTAGATGTAGAGACAAACGAGATACTCGAGGAGAAAAGAGTTGGTGTGCAATTATTAATTTAGAATTTAAAAAATTAGAATTTAAAAATAAGAATAATAAAAAGGTAGTAAAGTTAAGGGGGAAAAATAATGAGGGGACAGGAATGTGTTTTGTAATTTCTTGAAACCTTCAAAACTCTTAGAAGGAATGGCCTTTTGAGAACATCTGACGGGAAATTATAATAAGGTAGCCTTCTTTGATGCCAAACCGCCCCTCAAATCCAAACACAAACTTGACGTTTTATTAATGCAGAGTATTCTTAAGTAAAGATGAAGTAATTCCAATAGGAAGGAGGTAAAGTCGGATGTTTTGCGAAGAATTCTTTAGGTTCGGTTTTGGCCCATTAAAGGTAGAATTCGGGATACATAAACCATTTAAGATCGACTATTTTCAAAAGACAAATAGTCATTGTTTGAGGATAAAGTTTCTTAAACCTGTTAAGAAGGAAGATATAAAAGTCAGGTTCTCTAAGGAAGGCGTTTTGGAAATAGAATGGCCTTCTATTGAGGAATGGGAGGAAATAAGTGTGGAATAAGAGATGGATTTTGCTCCTTTTGTTTTTGTTAATGTTAATTTTCACTCCCTTAGGGAAAGAGAATGTTGCAAGAGGCGAAACGGAGATCGATGAGGGAGTAATCTTCTTCATAGAGAACTTTAAGGAGAAAATAAAGAATGACCTTAAGGAGCAAGTTCCCGAGAGTTATATAGAAAAGCTTTTTTCTTCCAAACTTATGAAGTTTTCCCCTGAAGTGATGATTAGAAGCTTAACTTGGAACGAAAGGAGTTTGCCTTATCATAATTTTTTGAAAGACGAGAGGATTGAAAGAGCCAAAAAGTTTATTTTGGAAAACAGGGAGCTTTTGGAGAAAATAGAAGGTGTTTTTCAAGTGGAGAAAGAGCTAATTGTTGCGATTTTACTTGTAGAAAGCGATTTAGGAAATAGTCCAGGAAAATACGAGGTTTTCGATCAACTTTTCAACCTTGCCCTTTCTGGTGAGGAAGAGCTTTTTAAGAAATATTTACCAGAGAGTATAAGTTTAGAAGATGAGGCTATTAAAACACGCTATAAAAGGCGTTCAACATGGGCTTACAAGGAACTTTTAACGCTTATTACCATAGGTTATCAAAGGGGAATAGATATATTGAGTTTGAGAGGTTCTATATTTGGTGCATTTGGCTATTCTCAATTTGTGCCCTCAAGTTATGTGATTTACGGGTATGACTTTGATGGAGATGGAAAGGTTGACTTATTTAGCCTTCCGGATGCTTTGGCAAGTATTGCGAATTACCTAAAAGGAGAAGGTTATCGAGTTGATTCTCCTTTGGAATTCAAAAAGCGCATTGTCATGAGATACAACTTTAGTGAACCTTATGCGGAGACTGTCCTTTCTTTAAGTGAAGCTTTGAAAGAAAGGTTGAATCTTGTTCAGAAGCTTGACGAAGGAGATCAGGTTCCTTAAATTATGCCAGTATGAGAATCCTTTTGACCAACGACGATGGCGTTTATGCCCCTGGTCTTAAAGTTTTGAGGGATTTTTTAAAGGAGAGATTTGAGGTTATAGTTGTAGCCCCTCAAGGGGAGAGAACGGGTATATCACATGCTATCTCTCTAAAGGACCCGGTTAGGCTTTGGGAGGTTGAGGAAGGGGTATGGGCTTGTGACGGGACGCCTGTGGATTGCGTCCATTTGGCCTTGAAAGTGCTTTTAAGTGAACCGCCCGATTTGGTGATCTCTGGTCCTAATAATGGACCCAATATGGGTGAGGAGATATTTTACTCAGGCACAGTGGCAGCAGCCCTTGAGTCAAGTATATTAGGAATCCAGGCCATCGCTGTTTCTGTGGCGGCAAGAAGGGACCATTTTTACGAAACTGCAGCTCAGGTGGCTTTAAAGTTGATCAAAAAACTTTCTGCAAACCCTTTGCCCCCAAGGGTGATCCTTAATGTGAATGTCCCTAATGTGCCTTGGGAATTTATAGGGGGTTTTAAACTAACCAGGCCTTCAAGGCGGGTTTTTAATAATTATGTGGTTGAAGCTTTAGACCCTCGGGGGGCTAAGTTTTATTGGATTGGAGGAAAGGAGCCCGTGTTTGTTTTGGAAGAGGGGACTGATGCTCATGCTGTGGCTAATGGTTTTGTTTCAATAACTCCCCTTCGAGCCGATTTGACCGCTTATGACGAATTAGAGAAAATAAATTGTGGGGTTTAAATTATATAGGAGGTGAAGAATGAGGGTAACCTTAAGCGTAATTAAGGCGGATATAGGTTCAATAGGAGGACACATTAAGCCTTCTCAAGCGCTGATTGCGCGGGTAAGGGAATTCGTGGAAGAAGAGGGCAAGAAAAAGGGGTTGATTGAGGACTTTTACGTATCTCACACCGGTGATGACATAGCCATCCTCATGTCTCACAAAAGGGGGGAAGGTAATGCGGATGTCCATAAGTTGGCCTGGGATGCTTTTTGTGCGGGAACCGAAGTGGCAAAAGCCCAAGGGCTTTATGGGGCGGGACAAGACCTTTTGAAGGATGCCTTCAGTGGTAACGTGAAAGGTATGGGACCTGCAGTAGCTGAGATGGAATTTGAGGAAAGGCCGAACGAACCATTTTTATTCTTCGCCGCTGATAAGACCGAACCGGGGGCCTTTAATTTGCCATTATATCTAGCCTTTGCCGATCCGATGTATTGTGCGGGTTTGATTCTTAGTCCTTCGATGGCCCAGGGTTTTAAGTTCACCATAATGGACGTGAATTATACCGAAGGCGATAGGATTATTGAGCTTAATGCCCCTGAGGAGCTTTATGATATTGCGGCTCTTTTAAGGGATAATGAGCGTTTTGTGGTTGAGAAAATTCACTCCCGCACAACAGGTGAAATAGCGGTGGCAGCCAGTACCACTAGGCTTCATAACATAGCTGGTAAATATGTAGGGAAAGATGACCCGGTTATGTTAGTCAGGGTCCAAGGTAATTTCCCGGCCACAGGCGAAGTGCTTTCGGCTTTTAGCATAGGTCATTATGTGGCTGGTTTTATGAGAGGAAGTCACAATGGTCCCCTTATGCCAGTTAAGCTCAATTCCACTATATCCTTCTTCGACGGTCCTCCTATCATTTCTTGTGCAGCTTTTTGCGTGCATAACGGGAAATTAACGGAAGCGGTGGATTGTTTTGACCATCCCTTCTGGGATTACATTAGGATGAAGGTGGCGGAAAAGGCGCTTGAGATTCGAAGGCAAGGTTTTTCTGGGCCAGCTATGCTTCATTATTCCGAGCTCGAGTACGGCGGAATAGTGGAGAAGATGAAAAAACTCGAAAGCCGATTTAAGGTGAGGAGTTGAAGGGAGTTTTTCTACAGACTTTCGGTTGCCAGATGAACGAAAGGGATTCGGAGAGGGTACTTGCGCTTTTAATGGAGCAGGGATACAGGATTGTTTCTCTTCCCGAAGAGGCGGATTTGATTGTAATTAATACCTGTACCGTTCGCAAAAAACCGGAACATAAGGTTTACAGCCTTCTTGGCCGTTTTAAATGGCTGAAGGAGAAAAAGCCCCAGCTCAAGATCGTTGTGATGGGGTGTTTGGCCCAACAGGAAGGGGAGATGCTTTTAGAGCGTTTTCCTCAAGTGGACATGGTGCTTGGACCTGATAGAGTAGATGAATTCAACAAAGGTTTAGAGAAAGCCATCGATGGGGATAGGGTTTGTATGATAGGCTTTAAGGAGGACCCTTCACAAAGGGTCCTCCTTCCCCCTTTTAGGTCTCCGAGGGCTTATGTGAATATAATGCAAGGATGTGACAATTTTTGCTCTTATTGTGTTGTCCCCTATGTAAGGGGACCTGAAAAAAGTCGACCAAGTCAGGAAATCCTAAAAGAAGTAAGGTTATTGGCGAAAGAGGGCGTTAAGGAAGTGATATTACTTGGGCAAAACGTTAATGCTTATGGGAAAAAATCTCCGGGGGAACTTTCTTTTGTGGAGCTTTTACGGAAGATCGCGGAAATTCCTGGTATTGAGCGGATCAGATTTACCACTTCCCATCCAAAGGATCTTTCTGAAGAGCTTATATTGGCTTTTAAAGAAATACCACAACTCTGTGAACATATACACCTTCCCTTTCAAGCCGGTTCGAATAAGATTTTAAAGATGATGAGAAGGGGATATACTAGAGAGGAATATCTTCAAAAAGTAGAACGATTGAGGGAAGTGGTGCCTGAGATTGCCATTACGGCTGATGTGATTGTGGGATTTCCCGGAGAGGAAGAGGAGGATTTTGAAAAGACCCTTGATCTCATTGAACGTGTGAGATTTGATGGTTTATTTTCTTTCAAGTATAGTCCCAGAAAAGGCACTTTGGCCTCAAGATGGCCGGATGACGTTCCAGAACCAATTAAGGCAAGGCGTCTTGAAAAACTTCAAAGCCTCCAGAGGAAGATCACCCTGGAAAAAAATAAAGCCTTAGAAGGAAAGGTGCTCGAAGTGTTAGTAGACGGATGTGGTGAACGCGAAGGTCAACTGAGGGGAAGAAGTAGGTGTAATAGGGTGGTTAATTTTATGGGTCCTTTGGATCTTATCGGGAAAATCGTATGGGTTAAGATAAAAGAAGGACTTCCCAATTGTTTGAGGGGTGAACTTCTTTTGGAGGAAAAGGAGGTATTGTACGCGTGAAGGATAAGAAATTTCGAGAAATGATAGTTGGAGGTTTAACGGTCGATCCTTATACTAATACTCCCATAGTGATCCTAAAAGACCCGGAGAGCGAGGATGTCCTTCCCATTTGGATAGGATTTTTTGAGGCTTCAGCTATAGCTACGCAACTGGAAAAGGTGAAGTTAGCCCGTCCTATGACCCATGACTTGATGAAAAACATCCTTGAGACCCTTGGGGCTAAGGTTCTGAGAATTGAGGTAACGGAGTTAAAAGAAAACACCTATTATGCGCTTATTCATATAGAGTTGGACGGAAAAGTTTACGAAATTGATTCAAGACCCTCAGACGCAATAGCCTTAGCTTTGAGGACGGGGGCTTCCATCTTCGTCAACGAGGAGGTCCTTGAAAAATCCAAACAATCCCAAGTACAAAGTGAAGAAGAAAAGACTCTCGATGAACTTCTCGAACAGGTTGACGAAGGAACCTATAAGATGTAAATCTCTCTTTTCATGATAGACCTCCACACGCACTCTCTTTTAAGTGACGGCGAGCTTTTGCCTGAGGAACTGGTAAGGCGATACGAGGCTCAGGGTTACAAAGCCTTAGCCATAACGGACCACGTGGGACCTTCAAACCTTGAATGGGTTATAGAGTCTCTCCTTAAATTATGTGAGCAAATAGGGCTTTATACTCAAATAAAGGTAATCCCAGGAGTGGAAATAACCCATTGTCCACCGGCTCTTATTCCAAGTTTGATAGAAAGATCCAGAAGCTTGGGTGCATCCCTTGTTCTAGTTCACGGAGAGACAATTGTAGAACCAGTTCCAGCCGGGACTAACCTTGCCGCTATCGAGGGCAAAGTGGATATTTTGGCTCATCCCGGATTGATTTCTCTGAAAGAAGTGGAACTTGCGAAAAAATTGGGGGTTTTTCTTGAAATAAGTGGTCGCCGAGGCCATTGCTTAACAAATGGTCATTTAGTTAAATTGGCAAAAACAATCGGAGCAAAACTCGTATTCGGAAGCGATGCCCATGCGCCTGAAGATATTCCCTCTGTGGAAATGATAAAAAAAATCGTTTTAGGATCAGGGCTTTCCGAAGATGAATTTAAAGTATTACTTGAAAATATGGAGACCTTAGTAAAGAGATGTTAAAGCTTGTAGTTCCCTCTTATATATTGGATCTTCCTCCTTATCCTTTGGGCAGGGACTACCGAGAGGATGAGATAAGACTTTCGGCAAACGAGAATCCCTTGGGACCTTCGCCTTTGGCTTTGGAGAGGATAAAAGAGGCTTTAACGAGGGTTCACCGTTATCCGGATGGTTTGAGAAATAAACTCATAAAAGCCCTGGCGGAATGGCTGAAAGTAGAGGAAGGTCATCTAGTTTTGGGCAATGGCTCAAATGAGATCGTGGATATGGTGGTTAAGGCCTTTTTGCGAGAGGACGATGAGGTGTTAGTTCCCTCTCCTGGCTATGCTTATTATCACATATCGGCTAAAGCGAGAGGAGGGATTGTTAAGGAAGTTCCCCTTGATTTTCCCAAAATAGATTTGCTTCGGGTGGCAAGTTGTATAAATGAGAAAACGAAGATCGTGTTTTTGGATAATCCCAATAATCCCACTGGCACGATCTTCACCCAGAAGGAATTTTTAGAGTTTCTCCAGAAGGTAAGAGAAGATGTGGTGATCGTTTTGGATTGCGCCTATGCGGAGTTTGTCGAAGAGAAGGATTATTTAAGCCCTGGAGCACTTTTGGAGATCGATCGTCCTATACTTCTTTTAAGGACTTTTTCTAAGTTTTTCGGTCTTGCTGGGTTAAGAATCGGTTACGGAATAGCCCGTAAGGAGTTGATTGGAATTTTGGAGAGGGTGAGGCAACCTTTTAATGTGAGCATTCTGAGCCTGGCAGGAGCCATTGGGGCATTGGAAGACCTTGAGTTCCAAAAGCGGACAAGGGAACTTATTCTGGAAGGCAGAAGGTTTCTTGAGGAAGGTTTAAAAGAACTTGGCATCGAGTACATTCCTTCTCAAGCGAATTTCATTTTGGTAAGAGTTGGAAAAAAGAAGGGGGAGCTTTTAAAGATACTTGAAGGGAAAAGGATTGTAGTTAGGGATATGTCTGGATATGGCCTTGCAGAATACATCAGGATAACAGTAGGCAAACCCGAAGAGAATCGTCGATTGCTGGAGTTATTTAAAGAATGGGTAAAAAACTAATTATAACCATCGATGGTCCAGCAGGTGCTGGTAAAAGTACTGTGGCTAAGGCTTTAGCCCAGTATTTGGGATATAAGTATTTGGATACCGGTGCTACTTATAGGGCTTTAGCTTTAAAGGCTATAAAAGAAGGGATAAAGCCGGATGACCGTGAAGGTTTAAAAAGGATCTCCTCTCAGGTTTCGCTCCAACTTGGTCCGGATGGAAGGATCTTTCTTGACGGTGAGGATGTAAGCGAAAGGATACGCGAACAAGATGTGGGGATGATGGCTTCTCTTATTTCTCAAATGCTTGAAGTGAGGGAAGCGCTCTGGGCACTTCAGAGGAAGGTAGGTCAAGAAGGAGGAATTATTGCCGAAGGGAGAGACACAGGAAGTGTGGTCTTTCCTCAGGCGGATGTTAAATTT
This sequence comes from uncultured Thermodesulfobacteriota bacterium, assembly GCA_964480925.1. GTDB lineage: Bacteria > Desulfobacterota > B13-G15 > B13-G15 > B13-G15 > B73-G16. Next base: position 53,982 of record CAYZRR010000073.1, on the reverse strand, counting down.
TATCTTGATGCTTCTTTAGAAGAAAGGGCGAGAAGAAGACATCGGGAACTTTTATTAAGAGGCAAAAACGTTAATTTCGAAGAAGTTTTGGAGGAGGTGAAGAAAAGGGATCTTCAAGATCAAACTCGTGAGATAGCACCTCTTAAGATTCCAGAAGATGCGATCTTCCTGGATTCCACTGACCTTACGCCAGAAGAAGTAGTGAGGTTTATGCTGGAAAAGATAAAAGAAAAGTTATAAGGATGGAAGTCATTGTAGCCCAAGAGGCTGGTTTTTGTTTTGGAGTCAAAAGGGCGTTGAGATTGGTCGAGAAGGCCTTAAAGGAATATGGAGAAGCTTTTTCGATTGGCCCTTTGATCCACAATCAAAGGGTTATCAATGATTTAAAGGAAAAGGGGCTAAAGGTATTGGATTCGGTTTCAGAGGTTGTAAAAGGGCCGGTGATAATAAGATCACACGGCATTACGAAAGGGGCTTTCGAGGAGTTAGAAAAAAAAGGCATAAAGATTATCGATGGGACTTGTCCAAACGTAAAAAAGGTTCAAAAGCTCGCCCAAAGCCTAAGTCGCAAGGGTTTTTTCGTGGTCTTAATAGGCGAAAGAGATCATGCAGAGGTAAAAGGCATATTGAGTTATACTGAAGGTAATGCCATTGTGGTGGACTCTTTCCAAGGGATACCCGAGGGCTTTCCACAAAGCAAAATAGCGGTACTCGTACAGACTACCCAAGAACCAGAGAGGGTCAAAGAGATTTTGGGTTTTTTATTTGAGCGCTCAAAAGAGATGAAGGTGTATAATACCTTATGTGAAGCAGCTCAAAGAAGGCAGAAAGAAGCCCTGGAGCTAGCGAAAAAAGTCGACCTTATGTTCGTGATAGGGGGAAAAGAAAGCGCTAACACCAGGAGGATGGTAGAAGTGTGCAAAAGGGTACAGGCTCGGACTTACCATATTGAAGGGCCTGAAGAAATAAGGCCAGAACTTTTAAAAATGATAAAAAAGGTAGGCCTTACCGGAGGTGCCTCTACTCCTCCTCACTTGATAAAGGAAGTCTATGAAAGACTAACTGCTTTGTGATACCATATGTTCAAAATAGGGTTTAGGGGGAAGAGATGGAATTAGACCACAAGACCCTGGAAGAGCTTTATGAACATTCCTTCCAAGGGATAAGCGAAGGGAAAGTGGTAACCGGAACCGTGTTGGAGGTAAAAGACGATTACGTGACAGTGGACGTAGGGCTTAAAAGTGAAGGGATGATTCCCATTTCGGAATTTGCGGATTTGGAAGGGAGGATAAGGGTTAACCCCGGTGATAAAGTGGAGGTGTTTTTAGAGAGATGTGAGGATGAGCTTGGAAAGGTCATCATTTCCAAAATAAAAGCGGATCGCATAAGGATATGGGAAAATATAACGGAAGCTCATAAGAATAAAGACAAGTCGGTAGAGGGTGTAATAATTGAAAGGATCAAAGGTGGCTTCACGGTTGATCTTGGGGCCGGAATAAAGGCCTTTTTGCCTCTAAGTCAAGTTGATCTTAAGCCTCCCAAGGATTACTCCATTTACCTGGGTAAAAGGTCTCTTTTTAAGGTCATCAAAGCCAACAGGCACCAAGGGAATGTGGTCCTTTCCAGAAGGGCCTATCTCGAGAAAGAAAAGGAGAGACGCAAACAGGAGACCATCAATAAATTACAGGAAGGGGCAGTTTTGGAAGGAGTAGTAAAGACCATTACCGATTATGGAGCCTTCATAGATGTGGGAGAGATCGACGGCTTCTTACATATAAGCGATATGACATGGGGAAGGATAAAACATCCCTCCGAGTTGTTAAAAGTGGGTCAGAAGATAAAGGTAAAAGTCTTAAAATTCGATCCCCAAAGGGAAAAGTTATCCTTAGGTTTAAAACAACTTGAGCCTGATCCTTGGAAAGACGCATCTGAAAAATACCCTGAAGGCACGAGGGTAAGGGGGAAGGTGGTAGGGATCGCCGATTACGGAGTTTTTGTAGAGATTGAGAAGGGGATAGAAGGGCTTATACACGTGAATGATATGGCGTGGGGTAAAAAGATAAAACACCCCTCCAAGTACGTTAATATCGGTGATTGGGTTGAAGCAGTGGTATTAAAAGTTGAGCCAGAGAAACGGAAAATGGCATTAGGCTTAAAGCAACTCGAACCAAATCCGTGGGATACCATTGAGGAACGTTATCCAGTAGGAACTAGGATCATCGGTCAAGTCAAAAGTGTTACCGATTTCGGTGTTTTTGTGGGTATAGAAGAGGGGATAGACGGACTGATTCACGTTTCTAATATCTCCTGGAGTCGGAGGCCTAAGAATCCCCACGAGATGTTCAAAAAGGGCCAAGAAGTTGAAGCGGTAGTTCTCAAAATCGATCGAGAGAACGAACGAATTTCCTTAGGTATCAAACAACTTAAACCTGATCCGTGGCTTAGCGCTCATGAAAGGTATAGGGTAGGTCAGGTAGTAAAAGGGGTTGTTACCAACGTGACCCAATTTGGGGCCTTTGTAGAAGTGGAAGAGGGCATAGAAGGTTTACTTCACGTTTCGGAGATGGATCAGGAAGAGGGAAGCTTTAAAAAACCCGAAGAGCTTTATAAAGTCGGTCAGGAAATAACGGCCATGATTGTCCATTTTGATCCAAAGGCCCGTAGATTGGGTTTGAGTACGAAAGCTTTAGCCCATAAAGGCGAGTATAAGGAAGAAGCTAAGCCTATAACTTTGGGGGATATAATAAAACGCTAAAAAATTCCCTCAATCCTCCATCCCATTTTCCACACAAGCTTTAAAAGGGGTAAAAATCGTATTCTTTTTCTCAGTTCGGTTTCGTAAATTCGATTTCCTTGAGCATAACCTTTCCAAAAGGAGACGATTTCCTTAGGTGAAATACGTACACCTTTATTTTTAGCCTTCTCCAACGAGCGTAAAAACCTGAAAAGGTTTTTAAAACGCAAGCGTAAGGGCATGGGTATTCTTTGATAAGCCTTGTCAAAATCAAGGATAAATACATCTTCGCCTTTAAGAAGAAAGTTCTTAAGTTGAAGGTCAGGATGATATACCCCTAAGTCATGTATTTTTCTAGTTAAAGCACCTGCTTTAAAAAAGATTTCTCTTCTCTTCAAAGAAGGATTGGTGTTTCTTAATACTTCCAGGAAATCTTTGGCCCCTTCGATATAAGAAGTTATGAGATAACCTCTCTTAAAGGGTCCAAAATTTATGCTAAAAGAAGCAATAGGCTCCGCAGTTTTGACTCCTACTTCTCTCAAACGCCACATGATAAAAAGTTCCCTGTGGGGTCTTGATCCGTCGAGGAATAAATCTTTAAAGACCTTTCCGAATATTCCACCATGGAAGTTGCGCCTTATTACGAAGACAAAATCGTTTTCCACAAATAACATGAGTTTGGTTCTTCCTACCAAGTCAGAAGGAGAAAGGTCGTGAAATAAAGTTTTTGGTTCAAAAAAACCTCGATTCCAAAAAAAGTTAAGGTACTGATCCTTAACTATGGCTTTAAGTCCTTTTTCTTCAACTAAGGAATATCCAGGTGGTGCTTTTAACATTTTAACATCACATAAAGTTTGACTGCGCCGCTTTTGTGAATTTGTTTAAAGGTTGCCCCTTGAAGGATGTATTTATAAACCTTTTCTTTATTTATCACTATCGCTCCTGATAGAGCATCAACGCCAAGTTCAAACAAAAAGGGATTCAAAGGAGTGGAAGGGCCTATAAGCATCTTGAAACTTTTGGGAGAACAAAGACGGAGTATTTCTTCAAATGTCCGATTGATAAGGGTGGTACTGGTTATACCGATGACTTCTGCTTGGGGTAAAATCTCAAAAGCATACTTTGCTTCAAGATCACCTTCTCGGGGTTTTAGTTCTAACACCCAAAGTTCCTTTGCTGATTTTTTTAGTTCCTCTACGAAAGGGAAATGACCCACAATGGCTGTCCTTTTACCCTCCGCTTTGACAAGGAGAATGTCAAAGGCATTTCCTTCTTTAAGTTTTTTTTCATCAAGTGGAAAACCGGCGTTTAAGGCGGCTAATCCAATCGAGGCCTCAAGGGTCGATCCTTCGAATAAAAGTTTAGCAAGTTCACGTAAAGGCTTTCCTTCAAGTCTACCTGCTTCCCTTACAGGGGAGTTTACATGGGGATGCCCTTCAGCCATTGTCGAGGCTAGGCCCATTCTTAAACCTTCTACGGCAGTCCAAAACACCCCTACCGATACCTTTTTAGCGACTAATTCTTCAGGAATCTGATAGAGAAGATCACGTAAAACCTTCATTTAACTCCTCTTGGTAATTTTTCACCAGATTTGCTATAAATTCAACGTGTTTCGCAATTGGTTTTTGCTCTTACTTCTCAAAGCGCTTCTTATAAATCCTTTTCCCTTAAGGGCCGATATCTTCTTTTACGTCGATGAGGAAGGGATTGTTCATTTCAGTAACGTTCCTTCTGGGAATTATCCATGGAAATTGTATTTAAAAGAAAGAGAAAAAAAGAGAGTTTCTCTCAGGTCCTTGGAACATTTAGATAAAATCGTCGAAGAGGTAGCTTCTCGTCACGGAATCGACCCGCTTTTAGTGAAAGCCATCATAAAAGCAGAATCCATGTACGATCCACGGGCCATTTCTCCCAAAGGAGCGATTGGATTAATGCAACTTATGCCCGAAACCTCAAGGATTTTGGGCATACAGGATCCTTTCGATCCTTATCAAAATGTGGAAGGGGGAGTAAGATACTTAAAATATTTGATCGAAAAATTCGGGGACCTCTCTTTGGCCTTGGCAGCTTATAACGCTGGGCCCCAAATAGTAGAACAAACAAGGTCAATACCTCCTTATCCAGAAACCCAAACTTATGTGAGAAAGGTTTTGAATCATTATATGCTTTTAAAAGGAGACAAATTTTGAACTTGCCAACAAAATTAACCATATTAAGGCTTTTTTTAATACCGGTTATCGTTTCATTTTTATGTATCCCTGGAAGAACTACAAACCTGATAGCGGCAATACTCTTTTTTATAGCAGCTTTAAGTGACCTTTTTGATGGCCTTTTGGCAAGAAGATATAATTGTGTTACTACAATGGGAAAGTTATTGGATCCCATGACGGATAAGCTTTTGGTAGCTATCGTTTTAATATTTCTTGTTGAACTCAAAAGAGTGGAAGGATGGATGGCAGCTGTTATTTTGGCAAGAGAGATAATAATAACCACTTTAAGGGCAATCGCAGCAGAAAAAGGTGAGATCATAGCTGCCAGATGGTCTGGAAAAATTAAGACTTTGTTTCAACTCTCTTCTTTAAACCTTTTGATCCTCCATTACTCCTATTTTTCATTGAACATGCAGAAAATTGGTACTTATCTTCTTTGGGGAGCTCTTCTTTTGAGCATTATTTCAGGGGTGGAGTATTTTAAGCGCTTTTATCGCTTAACCTTGGGTTCAAAGCGTCCTTAAGCCCTTCCCCCAATAAGTTAAATCCGAGAACCGTCAAAAGGATGGCCAACCCTGGGAATAAGGAGAGCCACCAAGCCACTTCCAAGTAATCCTTTCCTGAAGTTAGCATATTTCCCCAGCTTGGTGAGGGAGGTTGAATTCCGATTCCGAGGAAACTCAAGGCTGATTCCACCAAGATAGCATTTCCTATTCCCAAAATAGCCGAAACGAAGACCGGTCCCAGGGCATTGGGCAAGATATGGTGGAATATGATTCGGAAACTGGAGGCTCCTATTGATTTTGCGGCTAAAACAAACTCCCTTTCTTTTAATGATAAAAACTCGGCTCTTACAAGCCTTGCAACCCCCATCCAGCTGGTGAGGCCTATTATGGCCATTATGTTCCATATGTTTGCTTCGAGAAAAGCGATTACCGCAAGTATGAGAAAGAAGGTAGGAAAGCATAACATTATATCCACAAACCTCATGATGATGCTCTCCACCCACTTTCCATAATAACCGGCTAAAGCCCCGAATAAGATTCCTACTAATGTGGAGATACCCACCGCCACAAATCCTACAAGCATTGAAACTCTTCCTCCCCACAATATCCGCGCAAGTACATCCCGACCGAGTTCATCGGTACCCAAAGGATGTTCCTTCGAAGGGGGAGATAAAACCTCTTGAAGATTTACTTCGTCGGGCTTATAGGGATAAAGCAAAGGGGCCAAGATGGAACTACCAAAAAGGATCAATATGATTACTCCTCCCGTTAAGGCTAAGCGATTTTGAAAAAACCTTCCCCAGAAGCTCATTCGACCCTTATCCGTGGATCTGCTATAGCGTAAGCAATGTCAGCCAAAAGATTGCCCAAAAGGGTCAGTACCGCCCCTATTACCACTATTCCCATGATCACCGGATAGTCTCGGGCCATCACGCTATAATAAAAAAGTTGCCCCATTCCAGGTATAGAAAAAATGCTTTCGAATATGACGCTTCCTCCTATAAGACCCGGTACCGAAAGGCCAAGTATAGTTATAACGGGTAGTAAAGCGTTCCTTAAAGCATGTTTGTAAATTACCCTTTTCTCAGATAAACCCTTAGCCCTTGCTACGAGAATATATTCTTGGTTTAAAACTTCGAGGAGACTCGAACGCATATATCGAGCTAACCCTGCGAGTCCCCCGAAAGCCGATACCAGAATCGGAAGCAATAGGTGTTTAGAAATGTCAATAAACTTCTCAAATGTTCCCATTGATTCGTATCCCACAACCGATTTAATTCCCGAAACAGGGAGCCAACCCAATTTAACTCCGAAAAGACCTATTAACATCAAAGCAAGCCAAAAACTCGGGATGGCATAACCGATAAAAACAAATACAGTAAAAAACTTATCGCCGAAACTGCCCTGATGTCTTGCACAATAAATGCCTATAGGGATAGCGGTAAAAAAGATAAGAGTAAGAGAAAACAGATTGATTGTTAAGGTTATGGGGATTCTTTCCATTATTTTCTCGATAACCGGCCTTTGATCAGGAGCAAAAGAGCGGCCGAAATCTAAGGTCAAGACTTTTTTGGTCCAGATAAAGTATTGTATGTGCAAAGGTTTGTCCAGTCCATAATAGGCCCGCAATCTCTCTCTTGCTTCTTTTGTGATTTTTGGGTTAAAGTCTGCCATAAGACCGGTAGGTTCTCCTGGAGCAAGGTGTATAACTAAGAAAGAAATTAAAGTGATCCCCCATAATATGGGTATCATCCCTAAAAGCCTTTTCAGAAGGTATTTCAACATGGTTGAAATTCTATCCCTCAGAAAAGGAGTGTCAAGCGTTGACGGGATGATGATTAAAGGCTAAACTCGGCCATAAAGAGGACGGTTTTATGCCTTCTGAGCTTCATAGCTGGGTTGAGATAAACCTTAAAGCTCTTGACCATAACCTGAGATTAATACGAGATCGATTATCCCCCCAAGTGACGATTATGGCTGTCGTTAAAGCAGATGCTTATGGCCACGGAGCTAAAGTTATATCGGCCCGTCTTGAGGAGTTGGGAATTAAGACTTTTGGTGTTGCAAACGTTAATGAGGCAGTAACTTTAAGGGAAGCTGGCATTAAAGGAGAGATTTTCCTTCTGGGAGGTTTTTTTAAAGGAGAAGAAGAATACATCATTACCCACGAGCTTGTTCCAATAGTATATGATTTGGAAAGCTTAATTAGGTTATCGGAGAAAGCCCGGAAATGGAACAAAAAGGTAAAAGTTCATCTAAAAGTCGATACTGGAATGGGTAGATTTGGGATTTTGCCAGATAAAGTAAAAGAATTTGTAGAAAAGATAAATGAAATTCCATTGATAGAACTTAAAGGAGTGGCTTCTCACTTCAGTACCGCCGATGAAGGCGATGATTTTTTCTACGAACAGCTTCGGACCTTTGAGAGGATAAAAGGGCTCTTTAAAAAATTAGGTTTAAACTTGAAATACCATATAGCCAATAGTTCAGCAATTTTCTCTTCTCCTCAAAGTCATTTCGACATGGTTCGTCCCGGGATAACCCTTTATGGAGTTAATCCTTCCCTTGATTTTAAAAAGCGTTTCTCTCTTCCTTTAAAGCCACTTATGTGTTGGAAGACAAGGATTGTGAGCATAAAGGAAATTCCCAAGGGATGGCCTGTGAGTTATGGAAGGACCTGGCGTGCTTCTAGAAGGAGTTGTATAGGGATCATCCCAGTGGGGTATGCGGATGGGTACCTTCGAGCTCTATCGAACAGGGGCTGGGTTTTGGTTAAGGGTAAAAAGGTTCCGGTAATTGGGAGGGTCACTATGGATTGTACCATAATCGACTTAACGGAACTTCCTGAGGCCAGGGCGGGTGATGAGGTGATTTTATTGGGTGAAGAGATCCCAGCTGAAGAAGTAGCGTTTTGGGCTTCTACGATACCTTATGAGGTGCTTTGTTTAGCCGGGAAAAATCAAAGAATTATCAAGGATGAAGATGTTTAGATGGTTTATATCCCAGGTTGAGGAATTAGGAGGGATCGGCCTATTAGGCTATAAATGCTTACGCTACGGGACCCCTTTTAGGGGTAGACTTTGGCTTAAACAGATTGAAAGGACAGGCATTGACTCACTTCCAGTTATAGTTTTAAGTAGCGCTTTTATAGGGATGGTCTTCGTCATACAAACCTTTTATGCTTTGAGAAAATTTGGGGCTGAAAGCATGGTGGGTGTTTCCTTGGCTCTGGCGATGGTAAGAGAATTGGGGCCGGTCTTTACGGGAGTGATGCTTAGTGCAAGAGCCGGAGCAGCGATGGCTGCGGAGTTAGGTTCAATGAGGGTCACCGAACAAATAGATGCCATGGAAGCAATGGCTATTAATCCAATAAGTTACTTAATAGTACCTCGGATTTTAGCTTTAACTTTGGTGAGTCCCATTTTAACTGGTATCTCAGATTTTATCGGAGTTGTAGGTGGTTACGCTATAGGCGTGTGGGTTTTGGAGGTGAACCCTGGTGCTTTTGTGAGTAATATAGAAAAATACATGGACTTTTCAGATATTTACTACGGATTAATAAAATCCTGTGTTTTTGGAGTCCTCATAGGATTAATATGTTGCTATAAAGGATATTCGGTAAAAGGAGGAGCCGAAGGAGTTGGGAGAGCCACAACTGAGAGTGTGGTTTTTTCTTTAGTGATGATACTTATTACCGATTACATTCTTACAGCGTTGATGTTTTGAAATGATAGAAATAAGAGAATTACGCAAAACTTTAGGGGGAAAAGAAGTATTAAGAGGTGTAAACTTAAGCATTTATCGGGGATGTACTACGGTAATCTTAGGAAGAAGTGGTGCCGGCAAAAGTGTACTTTTGAAACATATAATAGGTCTCATGTTCCCCGATGAAGGGAGTATAATAATTGAAGGTAAAGATATCACGAAGATGTCCCGTAAAGAGCTTTTAGAAATGAGAAAAAAGTTTGGTATGCTTTTTCAAGAAAGCGCTTTGTTTGATTCGCTTAGTGTATTTGAAAATGTCGCTTTTCCACTTTGGGAGCATACGAAACTTCCGGAAGAGGAGATCGAAAAGATCGTGAGAGATAAACTTTATCAAGTTGGGCTTGAGGAGAGTGATTGGGATAAATATCCTTCGGAACTCAGCGGAGGAATGAAGAAGAGAGCGGCTTTAGCTCGGGCTTTAGTTTTGGATCCCGAAATAGTTTTATGTGATGAACCTACAAGCGGACTCGATCCAATTACTGCTTTTACCATTGAAGAGTTGATTTTAGGGCTTCAAAGAAACCTTTCCAAAACATTTGTAGTGATAACCCATGATTTAAAGACCGCCATGGCAATAGGTGATAGAATAGCCTTATTGGAGGAAGGAAAGATAGAGATCGAAGGCAGGGTGGAGGAGGTTTTAAAATCGGGACATCCTTTGATCAGGGCTTATCTTAAAAGGGAGGTTTTGAGATGAAGAGAAAAGAAAGGGCTTTAGAATTAAAGGTGGGGATTTTTCTCCTCATAGGGTTTTTGATTCTCATATATATGAGTTTGAGGGTGAGTAAGCTTGAAAGGATTCAAGGCGAGCATTACTTTGCCCTTTTTCCTACTGTTTCCGGCCTCACTAAAGGTGCTCCGGTTGAAGTAGCTGGGGTTGTCGTTGGAAGGGTTGAGAAGATCGAGTTAGAAGGCAAAATGGCGAAAGTGAGGTTTGTCATTTCCAAGGGGGTTGTCCTTTTTGAGGATGCTAAGGCCACTTTAAGAACACACGGGGCGTTAGGGGATAAGTTCATAGAGATAGATCCTGGGACTTCGGAGAAAGAACCCCTTAAACCCGGAGAGGTTATCCTTTCCACTTATGTGACCCCTGATCTTGATCAACTGTTTTTGTCGCTTCAGAAAACGGCCCAAGGATTTGCCGATATGGGAGAGGCTTTGAGAGAGCTGATGGGAGAAAAGGAGACGAGAGACGCGTTAAAGGAATTGGTGGTGAACCTTAGGGATTCTAGTAGGGAATTTAAAGGATTTTTGGCGAATAATAGAGCCCGTTTGGACAATACAATTTCGAATCTGGAGAGTTTTTCCAAAGGGTTGAATCCGTTGTTGGAGAAAGCTTCTTCTGGACTTGATAAAATGCAATCTACCCTGAGTTCCCTTGAGGAGGTGAGCCAGAATATAAAGGAAGGCAAAGGGACTTTGGGAAAGCTGATAAGTGATGAAAGCCTTTATAAAGACCTCAAAGATACTACAGAAGAATTTAAACTTTTTGCCGAACGGATAAATCGAGGAGAAGGCACTTTAGGTAAACTATTGAGCGACGATAAACTTTACACTGAAGCTGAGAAAACCTTGAAAAAAATTCAAGGGGCTATGGAAGGGATAGAAGAACAAACTCCCATAAGCATATTAGGAACACTAGCGGGGTTTATCTTTTGAGGTTCTTTTTTAAAATAGCAGTTTTTTTAATAGGGTTTCTTAGCGTATGTCTTTGTCCATCTCTAATTTATTCCCTTAATTTTTGGCCCCTTTTAACTTATGAAAGCGATAATGAGACTAAAACCGTTGAACTTTTCGGTCCTTTTGGTTTTTGGCAAAAGAGTGAAGAAGGGCTTGAGTGGGGTATAAGGCCCCTTTTTAGCTTCAAAAATGACGGATATGAAAGGCTTGACATCTTATACCCCCTTGGCGGAGTTAAAAAAGAAGAGGGTTTAAGTGAGGGATACTTTTTTCCTTTTTTTAATTTTGAGGAAGAAAGATTTTTTTCCCTTTTTACACTTTATTGGGGAAAAAGTAAGGAAGGAGAATCTTATTGTGGTTTTTTTCCTTTTCTGGGGAAAATTCGAGACCGTTTTCGAAGAGACAAGATCGATTTTGTGCTATGGCCTTTATATACCCGTGTAATTGACGAAGGAACTACTACTTATAAATTTCTATGGCCTATTTTCAAGTTATACAAGGGTAAAACCGAAGGAGTCGACATCTTTCCCCTATGGGGGCATCGAGTTTCGGAAACAGGAGAAAAGGGATTTACGTTATGGCCCTTTTACGTGTGGCAAGATGAAAAGTTTATAGATGCTCACTTTTCGTTGCGCTTTTATTTTCCCTTTTATGCTTCCTTTAAAACTCCTAAGTATGAGTCCTTCTTTTTATTCCCTCCTTTTTTGCATCACAAAAGGTTTAAAGAGGGGCAGGAAAGATGGGAATTATGGCCATTTTTGGCTTTTGACGATAAAGAACAGAAGATTTTTCCCCTTTTTAGAAAAAAGGAAACCTCAAAGGGAAAAAGTTTGTGGCTCTTATGGCCTCTTTATACTTATGACTACACTGAAGTTTCCGAGACAAAAATGCGAAAAGAGAGATTTATGCTTATAGGCCTTAGAAAAAAAGAGACTTTTAACGATGAGGAAAAGGTCGATGTTTTTAACTTATGGCCACTTTTTTCTATAAGTAAGGAAAACGATGAAGAAGAATTCCTTTTTCCGTTTTTAATACCTTTAAAAAACGAAGGCTTTAAACGCAATTTGTTGCCAATTTTTACGCTTATATCCTACAAATCTAAAGGAGCAAAAGCGGATTTTAACCTGCTATGGGGGCTTTTCCGCTTTAAAAGGGGTCCAGAAATTTCTTATTGGAGGATAGGTTTTTTAATAGATAGAAAGTTCACCGGAAATACGAGCCGCCTTCGCTTGTTTGGAGGTATTCTCTCTATCAGAAAAGAAGATAATAAGGTTAAACTTAAATTATTCGATTTATTTTGAGTTAAAAATCCCTCATTGTTCTACACCCAAAACCGAAAGGATCCTTTCATTTAACCACTTCTGGTCAAACCATTCCACCGGATCAACAGGATACCCTGAAAGCATTAATGCAAAATGTAGATGGTCTCCCCCCGCAAAACCTGTTGCACCGGTATAACCGATGACTTCTCCTTTCTTAACTTCTTGTCCTTCCTTCACTGTCCAACTACTTAAGTGAGCGTAAAGTGTCATGAGCCCAAGCCCATGATCTATAATTACTGTGTTGCCATAAATTCCTATATTACCAACGAATTTAACAACACCGTTATTTGCGCAAATTACGGGCGAATTTGCTGAACTGGCCAAATCAAGGGCTAAATGTACTGATTTTCCTATTACCTGACCGTTATACAAGTAGGTTCTTCGGTCACCAAAAGTGGCCATAACTTTACTATTAGGCAATTGTAAAAAAGCGTCCTTCCATAATATTTGTGAAGTGGAATTGGTTGTTAAATTTTGAATAAAAGCGTCACTTTGAAAACGCAAATCTTCATTTACATACTTAAAGGCTTCTTCTGAAGAGAGGTTTTTCTTATCAGGAGGAAGGAGAGGGTAGACTTTAGTGAGGATAAAATCTTCGGAAATTGACACTTTGTCTTCTTTTAACTTTCTTGGCAAAAGGACATAAGGTAAAGCCCATGTGGCTTCATTTCCAGCCTTGTCTTTGGCTAAAACCACAGCTTGAGTGCTTTCACATAAAAAGGGGATCCCAAAAAGGCACTTCCACAATGTGCCGTTTTGTGTCCTTTCGGGATAGGCTTTAAAGAAGCATTTACCGACCTTTACACCTGCTTCATGCGCATCGCCGCTTGTCTTAAACACAACTGCTCCTGAACCATTTTGATATATGTAACGAGTGAAGGAGAGAAGTTCTAATTGAGGAGGGGTGAAATCTATATAAACTGGAAAAACATTAGTGCTTTTATTGCCCTTTCCTAATCTCCAAAAAGAAGCATCCTTAACTTCAACAATCAAGGACGCTTCGCCTTCGGAAAGGTCAAGTTTTTTGGGCTCCAAGACAATTTCAACATGTTTTTCTTTTATTCCTTTTGGAAAACTTTCATAGTATATCTCTTTACTTACCTCCTTTTGGGTAATAAAGGCCCGTAACTCTTTTAAACCAAAATTATCTCGAAGTTGAACCCTAATTAAACCTCGTGAACCAATAGAAAGGCCTTCTTCAGTAAGTGAGATTTGCGGCTTTTCCCTCTCGAAAATGGGCAAAAAATAAAGTGCGCAAAAAAAGCCTATTCCCAGTCCTAAACCCAAAATGACCTTTTTCATGCCTCTTTGAATTACCAGAAATTGAGATCAATTACAAGCCTTAACCGTAAGAGGGTACATAAGCGGCGGTTTCTCTTGATACTTCTTCTGCTACAAGCCCATAAGCCAGTCTAAGTCTTTGGGCAAGAAGTGCTACCAGGTTTTTAAGGAAAATCAAAGCATCTGGTGATGGATGAGAGATGAGATTTTCTAAAACTTCCAAAGGGACTTTAACGGCTTTAGCCTCCGAGGTTGCGGTAGCCGAAGCCACATGGACGGGGGGTTCAGCCAGGGCCATGAATCCGAAAATCTCACCCGGCTTACTTATAACAAAATGGATCCCTCCTCCGGTAGGCCCTGGAACGAATACGTCCACTTGCCCCTCTTCCAAAATGTAGATCCCTTCGGCTTTATCTCCGCTTTTAAAGATAAGCTCTTGCGGTTTAAAGCTCATCTCCTCACACAGAGAAGCTATTTTTTCTAAATTTTCTACACTTACACCCTTGAATAAATCCGTTTCTTTTACGATCATGTTAACACCTCCTTTCATAAAAGGACTTTAGCTTACGAATGAAGAGTGTCAAGGAGGGGTGATGAAAAATTTCAAATTTTGTTTGGAAAAAACCACAAAATGGGGTAGATTGGGTTGGTTGGAGACACCTCATGGAAGAGTTAGAACCCCGGTGTTTATGCCGGTCGGCACCCATGGAGCCGTTAAAGCTTTGAGTCCGAAAGATTTGGAATGGTTGGGGGCTGAAATGGTGCTATCTAATGTATATCATCTTTATTTAAGGCCAGGTATTGATCTTATAGTACATTTGGGAGGTATTCATAGGTTTATGGGGTGGAATAAGCCCATATTGACTGACAGCGGGGGTTATCAAATATTTAGCCTTTCCAAATTTGTAAGGATCAAAGAGGATGGGGTTGAGTTTAGATCTTATATTGATGGTTCATTGCATTTTTTAACCCCGGAGGATGTGATCTCAATGCAAAAAGCGATAGGTGTTGATATAGCCATGAGTCTTGATTATTGTGTTCCTTATCCTTCTGATAAGGAAACGGTGGAAAAGGCGGTTTCGGTTACCTTAAATTGGGCCAAAAGAGGTAAAACGGTTTGGGACAAAGAAGGGGGGCTTTTTGGTATAGTTCAAGGGGGTGTGTTTCTGGACTTGAGGAGGAGATGTGCAGAAGAGCTTTTGGAAATGGAGTTTGACGGATATGCTATTGGGGGTTTGAGTGTTGGGGAAGAGAAGGAACAAACATGGGAGGTAGTAGAGTTCACCTGTCAACTTTTGCCTGAGGATAAACCCCGATATTTAATGGGTATGGGAACGCCTCAAGATATAATAGAGGGAGTAAAAAGGGGGGTAGATATTTTCGATTGCGTTTTACCCACCCGTTTTGCCCGTACCGGTTACCTTTTTACCAGATGGGGAAAGATGGCGATAAAACATGCCAAATATGCACGTGACCCAAATCCCATAGACCCTACTTGCGAATGCTATACTTGTCGTAACTTTTCGCGAGCCTATTTAAGGCATCTATTCCTTTCAAGGGAACTGCTGGCCTATTATTTGAATACCATTCATAACCTTTACTTTTACTTCACTTTGATTCGAAAAATTCGCCAAGCCCTCGAAATGGAGGATATGAAGGAATTGGAGTCTTATTTCATAAACATGGATGAAGAGGAGAATTTTGAGGACTTGGTTGGCGATTGACTTTTTTTATCCTTGGCAATATATGGGAAATTATGAGAAAGGAAATGCCACTAGAAAAAAGAATCATCTTAGCCCTCGACGTCCCTTCAGGTGAGGAAGCTAAAAGATGGGTTTCAAGATTAAAGCAATTTATCAAATTTTATAAGATTGGACTTGAACTTTTCATTTCCGAAGGAAGAGATATCGTCAATTGGGTTCTTGACCAAGGATGTGACGTGATGCTCGATTTAAAGTTGTTCGATATTCCCAACACCGTGCAAAGGGCCATTGAGCGCATAAGGGATATGAAAGTGAGTTACACCACCGTCCATGGCAACGACGGGATTTTAAGGGCAGCGGTAGAAGCGAAAGGCGATCTTAAGGTTTTGGCAGTTACTGTACTTACAAGTCTTGACGAAAGCGATTTGAGGGATTTGGGATTTAGGTGCGATGTGAGGGAGCTTGTGATTTCTCGAGCGAAAAGGGCTTTAGAGATCGGATGTGATGGCGTTGTGGCCTCGGGGCTTGAGCTTCAAGCCATAAGGGAAAACTTAGGAGAAAAGCTCATAGTCGTTGTTCCTGGAGTAAGACCTGTTTCTAATACCACAATTGATGATCAGAAAAGAATTATCACGCCTAAAGAAGCATTTTTACGAGGAGCTGATCATATAGTTATGGGTCGCCCGATTCTTAACTCTGAAAATCCTGAGAAGGTTGTAGAGAATTTACTCATCGAAATATCGGAGGTCGTGGGGAAATGATATTGCAATGTCAAGCTTGCGGTACAAAATATAGATTAGAAGATTCACTTTTAAAACCAAGCGGTACTAAAGTGAGATGTAGCCGTTGTGGTTTTACGTGGAGGGTTTATCCTCAAGAAGTTTTACCTCTTGAACCATTGCCTACGAAAACCAAGAAGAACCTCTTTAAAAGAATTATTTGGATTGTAATAGCGATAGTGGTAGTAATTTTATTTGTAGTAATTTATGAATTTTGGGAAAATGCGCTATTTATTTTTAACGAACTTTTTGACACATTGATGAACTTCATTTCACTTATCAAGGATTTCTTCCATTGATAAAAATGGAGCTGTAAGTAAACGGATATAAGCGTTTTCTTCAAACTTTTTTCTTTTTTCAAAACCCGAAAGTAATATTAAAGTTTTTTTACGGAGTTCTTCTAAAGTTAAAGAAAGCCACTCAGGCTTAAGAGATATATTTTTTAAGACTTTTATTAACGCTTTTATCCGCCATATATCCATACCCCAACGTTTTGATAATTGATCGGGGTGGCCTCCTCGTTTGATTATAAGTTTATCGGGCAAAAAGAAGATGGGATATTGGGCTCCTATTCTTAGCCAAAGTTCATAATCCTCGCATACAAAAAAATTTTCGTCAAATCCTTCTATTGTGTTCCATAATTCTCTTTTAATTAATACCGAGGAAGGACTAATGATGCAAAGAGGAAGGCAATATGGATATATCCATCCTGAGTATTTAGCATGTTTTTTCTTGGGGTTAACCCTTATCCCGTTTTTTATCCATATTTCGTCCGTATAGCATATTTTTGCTTCTGGATTAAGATTGAAAAAATCAATCTGTTTTTCCAGTTTTCGAGGGAGCCAGAGGTCATCCGAATCCAAAAAGGCGATATATTCGCCTGAGGCGATTTCAGTTCCTTTATTTCTTGCTGCTGCTGGTCCTTTGTTCATTTGCCATATGTAACGAATTTTTTTCCCATAAGCCGAAACTAATTCTTCGGTTCCATCGGTTGAACCATCATCAACTACGATTAATTCAACGTCCTTGAAAGTTTGGTTTAATACTGAATCAATAGCTTCCTTTAAAAATTGCCTTCGATTATAAGTTGGGATTATTACAGATACTCGAGGCATTTTGCAAATTTTGTTTATTCAATTTTATCCACAATAAGAGGCACAAACTCTTGTTTTTTAACGTCAAGAAGTCCTTTTTCGGTCAACCGAAGTGAGGGTAATCCGGTAAATGGAAGCGTCTGCAAAAGCACAAAAGCCCTCCATTTCATGCCCAAGGATTGAGCTGTATTATCCAGCTGTTGGATTTTTTCTTTTAGTTCTTCCATTTTCAGTGGGGAGATTATACCCCAAATAGGAAGGGGTAAAGAGGCTAAAAGTTTTCCATCTTTTACTAAAAACATCCCTCCTTTATGTTCGATTAATGCATTAACTGCAAAGCTCATATCCTCCTCATTTGTTCCCATTACGAAGATGTTATTGGCGTCCCAGGTGATACTTGAAGCCAAGGCGCCTGCTTTTAACCCTGTGCCTTTCAAAAAACCCACTGAGAAAATAGGAGTTTCTGATCCTTTAAAGATATGAGCAATTTTCAAGATGTCCTTTTCCGGATCAGCCGGAAGGTTACCCGATTTGTTTCTAATTTCTACAATAGATTCGGCAGTTATGGTGTCATTTACCACTTGAATGGTTCTTACCTTTGCTTTCTTCCCATTGAAAGGTATATAAAAAAGGGAAGGCACGATGTTTTTAACCTTAAAACTTTCATAAGCTTTTTGGGAATATCCGAAAGGCGAGGGGATTGAAAGCAATTTGCCATTTTCGGCGACAAGTTTTCCATTGAGGATCACTAATTTAACTTTCATTTCTTTTAAATCCTCAACCAGAACCACATCCGCCAGTTTCCCTGGACCTAAAAATCCAAGATCCTTTAAGCCAAAATATTGAGCGGGGTTCAAGGTGACCATCTTTACGGCTTCAAAAATTCCGAACCCCTCTCGGATAGCCTCCCTTAAAGCCCAGTCGATGCCCCCCTTTTCGATCAAGGTCTCCGGGTCAAGAAGGTCAGTACAGAGCATTAGATTCCTCATGTCCTTGAGTTTGTGCTTCAAAGAAGCGATTTTAGGCAATTCTTTCCTAATATACCCCTGTCGGATCATCACCGCGTGGCCTAACCGCAAAAGGTTAAAAGCTTCCTCTTCACTTGTGGCCTCATGACAGGAACTAATCCCTAAAGCCGTATAAGCCTGAAGTTTCTCTTTTCGAGCTCCTGCTGTGTGTCCCTCAAGCCTTTTTCCAAGGTTAAGGGTTTCGCTGAACCGCTGAAGCATATCCTTATCATTATCCATTATCACTCTTGGCCAATAGGTCTCTCCAAGTCCCAAACAAAAGGGAAGTTTTATGATTTCTTTAAAGGCTTCAAACGAAAAGCCCGCACTCGTCTCAAATTTGGGAAAAGGCGGAATGACCGAAGGGCACAACAGATAGACCCTTAAGGGTACTCCTTTGGCTTCGTGAAGGAACTCTCTTACTGCTTCATAACCTCCAGAATTAGCTAACATGGCTGTTTCGGTAATCACCGTGGTGGTGCCCTTGGGTACTGCAAAGCGACTGTATTCACTTATTCGGAATACGAAATCCAAATGGCAATGAGGATCAATAAAACCAGGGAGTAAGAAAAGTCCTTTTGCATCTATTATCTCAGTTTCTTTGGAGAATTTGCCCTTCCATTGCCCTACAAAAGCGATTCGATTTTTATAAATTGCAATATCCGTTTCGGGTAAAAGTTCTTCGGTTAAAAGATTGAGGAGAATTCCCTTCTTAATAATAAGATCAGGCGGCCTTTCACCCAGAGTCACTTCCTTCAGTTCAAGGAGTAATTCCTTTGAGAAATTTTGCATCACCGATCTTTTAGGAATAAAGCTTTTTTACAAGTTCAGCTACTCTTTTACCAAGCTTACGTGCATTAGAAAGCGTTTTTTCATCGGGTTTACCCGAACAAGCGACTCCATAATGCCCTGTCGCATCCATTGGGTCTCCTACAATTATCATCCCATATATTAAAAGTGCTTGAAGAATTGACATAATGGTAGTTTCCTTTCCACCGGAAGGATCCGCTGAAGTGGCAAAGGCAGCACCCACTTTGTTTTCCATTTGCTTTCTCAAATGCACAAAGCGATCAAAAACCGACTTAAGTTCCGCCGCCATACTACCAAAATAAACCGGAGAGCCCGCAATGAGGCCTTTACATTCGAGAAAGTCCTCTTCCTTTACTTCTTGACAACTCCTCAAAATAGCTCCCACTCCCTGAACTTCCTGAACCCCTTTCGCCACTTCTTCAGCAAGTTTCTTGGTGTTTCCGGTTTTGGAATGATAAAGGACTAAAACTTTCATTTTTCACCTCCTTAAATTGATGTGGTATTTTTAGATAACCTTAATGACTTTTGATGTCAATGATCTATTGCTTATGAAACCTCAAAATTTCTCTGAAAAACATATCTTGGAACAGTAAATAACGTGCTTGTTTCTGAATGGGTAACAGCGCCTTTATCTCTTCCCATTCATTCCATCGATTTTTATCTAATTTTTTCATGCAGGTTTCAACCTGCAAGATTCTGCTCATCAAAATGTCACTTTTTGGTTCCTTTTGAAGAGTCTCTTCTAATTCCATTAGGGCTTTACGGTATTCAAAAAGTAAAAGCCTCCTTTCTTCACTATACTTTTGAAAAACTGGCATGACTTTTCTAATTTCTTCTTCTGATAGTTCAAGTTCCTGGCTTAACCTCAATATCCTTAATGTTTCAAAGTCTTTAAATCTCTTCTGTTTAATATAAGGTTCACTTATAGCTACTTTTGTAAATAAAAGCAAAACGATTATGATACTCCATAGATATTTTTTCATTTTGATCATACCTCCTCTTGATATGTTGTATACGTAAAATATGAAGCATATGGCCAAAGGGCTAAAACTTCTCCTGGATCAACTTCTCTTAAAGAAGGGATCATATGTTGTATGAAATCTGACCATGTATGTTCGTCAACTTGTAGGAACATTTCCTGTTGATGGGGAGTAAAGGCAAAATATAAAGTTCCTTCATCTTTTGAAGTTAAGAAGAAGTAAAAAAGAATCAAAAAAGCTAATGATAAAACGCCTAACGGAATTAGTTTCCAACGGGAAATTAGGGGGTTTCTTTTTGGGTGACGGTTTCCTAAGAAGGATAAAGTTTCAGGCACTTCTGCTTCATAAGTTTTTAAAAATTTCACGACTTTCCTGTATTCAAAAAGCTCCTGTCGGCATTTCTTGCAGTGAATGAAATGAACCCAAATTTTTAACTTATCCCAAACTTTAACCTCGTTTAGGGCTAAATCTATTAATAATTTTTTTACTTCATCGCATTTCATCTTTCTTTAAATTCTCCTTTAATTTTTTAAGAGCCTGATGAATATGTGCTTTAATTGCACCTTCGCTTAAATTCATTGCTTTAGCAATTTCCGAGTATGTGAGTTCTCCATAAATCTTTAATAAAAGAGCGGTTCTTTGCCTTGGTGGAAGTTTTTCTAAGGCCTCTTGAAGTTTTTCCTTTTCTTCTTTTTTGATAATCGGATCAGAAACGAAGTCAATAGAGGGATATTCCTTAAGTTCCATTAGCTTTTCTTTTTCTCGAATTCTGTCTATTGCAACGTTCATGGCGATTTTGAAAAGCCATGTTTTAAATTGAGATGCCCCTTTAAAGCCGTTTCTTCCCTCCCAAGCTTTAAGAATCGCGGTTTGCATTACTTCTTTTGCCTCCTCTTTGTCTCTGAGAAGTCGGGTTAAGAAGGTATAGAGTGCCTTTTCGCAATCTTTAACTCCCTTTATAAATTCCTTATCTTTCATTTATTTCCTTTCAAATTAGACGTGTCTTTTACGAAGAAGGTTTAAAGAATAAACACCGAAGAAGTTCCTCTTCCTTTTTGCGCATTTTTCGGCATTGGCTTCTGGTCTGGTCTTCATACCCTAAGAGATGAAGGATGCCGTGAATTAGGAGTCGAGCTAGGTATTCTTCGAAGGGAAGGTTTGCCCTTTCGGCTTCTCTTCGGGCCGTTTCGGTGGAAATTACTATGTCACCCAGTAAATGCTCGTTTGGGCCATCCATAGGGAAGGCTATTACGTTAGTGGGATGGGGTCGTCCCAGGTATTGAAAATTCAATTTCTGTATTTCCTCGTCATCAACAAGCAAAATGCTCAATTCCTTCTTTTCAAGGCCTAATTGTTTCAATATCTTCTGAGCCCATTCTCGAACTTTTTTCACTTTTCCTGATTTCCTTTTCTCTTTGGATGTAACAATTACCATTTTCCCCTCTTCTTTTTTCGGCTTTTTCATAAGCCTTTATGATTTCCTGAACTATAGGATGACGCACCACGTCCTGTTCAGTGAAATACACAAACTTGATGCCCTCAATGCCCTGTAATATGTATTGAATCTCAACGAGTCCGGAGGGGGTGTTTTCAGGCAAATCTATTTGGGTTATATCTCCCGTAATTACCATTTTTGAACCAAACCCCATCCTTGTTAAAAACATCTTCATCTGTTCCGGTTTGGTATTTTGAGCTTCGTCTAAGATTATAAATGCATCCGAAAGCGTTCTCCCCCTCATGAAAGCCAAAGGAGCTACTTCGATGATGTTTCTCTCCAATAGCCGCGTAGCCTGTTCGAAATCGAGCATATCATAAAGGGCATCATAAAGGGGTCTGAGGTAGGGATTAACCTTTTCTTGAATATCTCCGGGTAAGAATCCCAATTTCTCTCCCGCTTCAACAGCTGGCCTGGTGAGTATAATTCGGGTTACTTCCTTTTTGGTGAAATAATCCAATGCCATCGCCATAGCTAAATAAGTCTTACCCGTTCCGGCAGGACCTATCCCTATAACTACTGGATTGTTCCTTATGGCTTCCACGTAAGCCTTTTGATTAGGGGTTTTGGGAGTGATTACTTTTCTTTTGGCGACAAAGACTGTATCCAGGAAAATGTCTTCTAAAGTATAAGTGCCGTCTCCTGAAACAATCTTGATAGCATACTCTACATCGGTGCTCGCTAAAAAATATCCTTTCGAAAGTAAAAGGTAAAGTTGTTCCAAAGTCCTTTGGGCTATTTCGCGGTTTTCCCCTTCAATATGTACTTCAGAGCCCTTGGAATGAATTCGAACATTAAGTTGACGTTCGATGATTTTCAAGTGTTCATTCCTCGGGCCAAAAAGCATCCTCACCTTTTCCCCTTCGGGAAAGTTCAAAGTAATCCTTTCAACCATCTTTCCTCTTCTTCACCTCCTTCAAAATTTCGGGTAAAACCTCCCCTGCTTTCCCTTCTATAAGATAATCCGAAATTACCCCCGTGAGTACGGTAGGTTCACGATTAATTTCAACCACACGAGCTCCTTTTGATTTAGCAATCCGGGGAAGATCCGCAGCAGGGTAAACCACCGCTGAAGTCCCTATGACCAACATAAGTTCACACCGCCGGGCTTCTTCTAAAGCCCTTATTTGAGCTTCCCATGGAATAGGTTCACCGAAGAAAACAACACTTGGTTTCAATATGAATCCGCATACCTTACAGGTAGGAGGCATCTCTTCTTCTTTTAGATCTTGAGCTGATCTTCTCCACCCGCACTCGAGGCACACCAACCAATCGTGGTTCCCGTGATATTCGATGACCACCTTGCTTCCAGCCTTTTGATGAAGCCCGTCTACGTTCTGCGTAATTACCGCTTGAAGAAGTCCCATAGACTCAAGTTCAGCCAAGGCATAATGAGCAGGATTAGGAAGGGCCGAAGAGATGAGCCTGAAGACTTCTTTCAACATCTCCCAAACCTTCCGTGGATTACGTCTAAAGGAGTCAATATGAGCATATTCCATAGGATCAAATCGGGACCAGAGCCCACCAGGGCTTCTAAAATCCGGGATCCCACTCTCAACCGAGATGCCCGCACCCGTAAGCGCTATTGTCCATTTTGAGCTCAAAATCTCCTCAGCCAAACGCTCAATTAACTCCCTCATCATTGCCCCCCTTCGTTTTTAATTTAATTTTACAAAAACACAATAAAATTTCCTTTCCCCTCTTCCTTTTTTACAGAATAATTCTCCTTCCTCGGCTTTCTCTGGAAGAGATTCTCCTTTTAAGATAATTACCTCGCAGCTTTTGACCGCCATACCCCAATCATCAATTAATCTGGAGATTTTAATAAGCCAAAATGGTAAAAGTGGCTTTGTTAAATGTGGTTCAAAATTAATAGTGGGAACAAACCAACTTTTACGTAGATACATTTCCCTTGCGGCTTCAGCCCATCTTCCCTCTACTCCAAAGAGAGGGCGTATCTGGAGGTTTAAAAAGAGGAGAACTAACGGTATTACGATAAACAAAATGGAAGGGACGTAATTTTTAATTGCCCTCACGTTTTTTTCTCATTATAACGATGGGATAATTGGTTAATGAGTAAATTATTCCGCCCAAAATTCCGCAAATGATAGTAATAGCTAATACCAAAAGACCGCATGCTAATCCTTTTGAAGGTTCTACTCCCAAAAATTTAAATATCAATACATACCCGCTCTCCCTTATTCCAAGACCGCTTATGCTGATAGGAAGAATACTTAAGAGATCTACTATAGGCACAATGAAAAAATATGATAACAAAGGTACATTTATGTTTATGGACATACCTAATAAGGCTACAGTGAGTATGTTTATGGATTGAAATAAAAAAGAGAGCACCAGTACCCATAATAATTTTGCAGGATGTTTCCAATATATTGTAAAATCTTCAAGATTAAATTTTTGGGCAAGTTTCTGGATCCATGGAAATATCTTCTCCCAAAGGGGTAATGTTAAAAGGAAAAACCAGCCTATGGCTAGTAAAGCGAAGATTAATGTGCTTAAAATAGCGGGCAAGCTCGAACGAAAATATATTCCAACCGCAAGGGCACAGAAACTTAAAAGCGCTATTCCTCCGGTGTATCGTTCGGCTAAGACGCTGTAAGCCGCCCTTCTTCGACTTTTTTCCAAACCAGCCAGTAAAGCCGCTCGATAAAGGTCGCCTCCTATGCTTCCAGGCATGAATAAGTTAAAGAACATGCCGATGAAGTAAAAAGAGACAAAAGTGGGAAAGGGCCTTTTGAAGTTCAAGGGTTCAGCCAAAACGGACCATTTGTAGGCCGAAATTATCTGTCCCCCCAAATACATTATGAGTGCCGATAGGAAAAAAGAAGGGCGGGCTTCAAGAAAGGCGTCTAAGACGCTTTTTCTCGGTATTTTCAGAAACAAAATCAACAAAAGAAAGAAGCCTAAACATAGCTTGAGTATTATTTTAAGGTAATTAGGAATCTTCACACCGAAACCTTGCTTCCGCCTTCCTTAAGTGAACGTGCCCCTGCATCGAGCACTTTTAAAGTTTCGATAGAGTATTTGCCTAAGGAAGGTACATCTAGGCCCTTTTCAATAGCTCCAATAAAGGCTTCCAGAGAAGCCTGCAGGGGTTCTACTTGACCAAAATCATTCCAGGTTTTTTCTTCGATCACCTGAGCAGGAATAAGGTTAGGGGAGGGTATTCCCCATATAATCTCCTTTGGTTTTTCGCCGAATTTATATCGATAAAGAACAACCTTTCGTTTTTGGAACCTTCCCTCGTAAAAAAGAGCCCCTTCTTCGCCTATCACGGTCAAACTTGCAGTACTTTGAGGGTGGCACCAGCTTAGATGTATAAAAGCCGAGATCCCTCCTTCCATTTCCAAAAGGGCCATCGTTACATCTTCTATACCTCGTTGAATAAAAGCGTTTCCCCAAGCTATGACGGACCGGACTTTATAAGGTAAAAGAAACCTGAGGATGGAAAGGTCATGAGGGGCAGAATTCCACCAAACATTTGAATCACACCTTATTCTACCCATCCCGAGCCTTTCAGAAATTACATGCCTCACTCTTCCTATTGCCCCTTCTTTGATCTTTTCCTTTAAAAGCCTGAGGGCGGGGTCATAAAGAAAAGTCTCGTCTACAAAAAGTACTTTTTCTCCTTTTTGAGAAAGTTCCAGTAATTCCCTTCCCTCTTCGTAACTCATAGCCAAAGGTTTTTCAACAAATACGTGTTTTCCGGCTAAAAGAGCCATTTTGGCTGGCAAATAATGGAGCGAAGGAGGAGTTACTATGAGTAATGCTTCCACTTGGGGATCCGTGAGGATTTCTTCTACCTCTTCCACCACTTGGACCATAGGGAACAAATGCTTTATTTCATCCCTTACCCCCTTATAGGGATCGCATAGATAAAGGACCCTAACCTCTGGGATTTTTAAAAGGTTTCTCAATATGTTCTTCCCCCAATAACCCCCTCCAACTACCGCTACATTTACCACCTTAGTCCTCCTCTTTGGTCCAAAAATATTTTACCCTGTAAGCTCCTTTTTGTTGAACTTGTAAAAAACGCTCAAGGTTTTTGTAAATCACATGGGAAACGATTAACAATACCCCCAAGCCGATCACCAGAGGTAATGATTTTAATACGACCCCTAAACCCGTTAAAATAGAGAGAATAAGATTGATTTTTAAAAACCTATTTTTCCACTTCTTTGGACCAGAAAGCACGAACCTGATGGTCAAAAGTTCCCTAATTACCTCAAAAGTTCTCAAGAGCCCGTAATGGCTTTTCCCCGCTTTACGGCTACGATCTTTCACCATCACCTCTGAGACTTCTTTTCCCTTTACTCCAAAAAGGGCCGGTAAAAACCGATGAAACCCATGAGGTATCTGAATTCCTCTTACAAGCTCAGCCTTATACGCTTTTAGACCGCACCCAGTATCGTGTATTTTACAGCCTGTGATAAGAGCTATCATCCAATTGGCGATCTTTGAAGGGAGAACGCGTTTTAAAAAATCCTCCTTTCTTTCTTTACGCCATCCGCTTACAGCTTTATACCCCTTTTTTAATTCTTCTAAAAGAAGGGGTAAATCCTTTGGGTCATTTTGACCGTCACCATCCATTGTCAAGACCACTTCTCCTTTACAAAAAGAAAATCCAGCCGATAGGGCAGCAGCTTCTCCGAAATTACCATCCAGTTCGATTACTTTGAGGTATTTATCCTTCTGGAACATTTCCATCAATATTTCTCCAGTCCGATCAGTACTACCATCGTTTACAAACAATATTTCATAAGGTGTATTTAATTTTTCTAACACTTCCTTTAATTCCTCATAAAGGGAGGGCAAATTTCCTTCTTCGTTATGAAGAGGTATTACTACTGAAATGAAGGGTTTCATGTTTTAAAGAACTCCTTTACCGATTTGATCACATATTGGATTTCTTCCTCTTCTAACTCAGGATAAAGAGGGAGGGAAAGGACCTGGGAACATATTTTTTCAGAAACAGGCAGTTCATACCTTTCGAACCCCTCTTTTATCCATGCTTCCTGTTTGTGTAAGGGAAGGGGATATTGAACGCCCGTTTCTATTCCTTTTGCCTTTAGAAATGAGGCGAGTTCATCTCGTTTAGGTGTTCTCACGACATATCTGTGGTATACCGATAAACGGTCCTTGAACTCAGGTGGTGGGATGAGGTCTTTGATATTCTGGAAAGCTTGGGTGTAAGAGTTGGCGATTTCGCGGCGTCTCTTGTTGTCTTCGTCCAAGGTTTTAAGCCTTATCCTGAGGACCACTGCCTGAAGTTCGTCTAATCGGCTATTAAATCCATATAAAGCATGTTGTCCCTTTTTTCTTTGGCCGTGTACCCTTAAAAGGTCCAACTTCTCGGCTATATTAGGATCATTGGTGGTACAAAAGCCCGCATCACCAAAAGCCCCCAAGTTCTTAACTACCCCACAACTGAAACACCCAACATCTCCAAAACTTCCGACCTTTTTTCCTTTATATTCAGCCCCGTGGGCATGAGAACAATCTTCAATCAACCTGAAACCATATCGGTTTTTAAGTTCCAAAACCGGCTCAAGCTCAACCGGGTGACCATACATATGCACTACGATTACGGCCTTAGTTTTTGGGGTTATGGCCTTCTTGAGGCCTTCGGGATCAGGACCAAAGTCTTTTTCATTAGCATCAACCAATACGGGTTTTCCTCCTGCCCATTTGATGGCTTCCACCGCTGCCATGAAGGCATTGGCATGGACTATAACCTCATCCCCCGGCCTAACCCCTGCTGCTATAAGCCCCAAAAGAAGGGCATCGCTTCCCGAAGCTACCCCAAAGGCGTACTTAACGCCAAGGTAATTGGCCATTTCCTTTTCGAAAGCTTCAAGGTTTTTTCCTCCCAAAAGGCGCATCTCATCAATCGCCTTTTCCCATTCCCCAAATACCTCCTCCTTTATCCTTCGGGCCATTCTTTTTAGATCAAGAAGTGGGATCTGCATCTGAACCTCCCTTATTTGTTATTATCGCTAATTCTTTATTTCCGACTTTTTGAATAGTTATCACCTTGATTTCAACTCCATTTAAACTTTTTAAATCGCTTTTTTTTAAAACACAAATGATCTTCTTTTTAGATAAAAGATCCTTTAAGGTAGCTTCATTATAAACTCTAATCAAAGGTACAATTCCAGTATAAAAATTTATCTCCGATCCTTGGAGCTTATAAACTACAATTTCGTCTCCCCTTTCATAAACTTCCATGATCTTTTCGCAAAAAGGCTTATAGGACTTATAAGGATTAACAGCTGGGAACACTTTCCAACAACAGAGGAAATACATTATTACACAACACACTGTGGTAATACCAAACCTTTTGAATTTATTTTTTGATAAAAAGATAAGAACTCCTCCAATTCCTCCAATAACACCAAACATAATACCCATGAAAGGAGCTTGATGGGAAAACTTCTTTCCATATATTCCCGCTATAGGAGCCGTTATAGCAAAAAGTAAAAATAATAGGCCAAGCGCAAAGAAAGGATACTCTACAAGTTTATCTCTTTCTTTTATTTCCTCAAGGAAGTGACCAACCATTAAAGAAGCGGCTGGGAATATGGGCAATAGATAAAGGCCCCTTTTAGCTTCTGCCAGAGAAAAGAACACGAACACGAGCCAAAACCAGCTTAACAGAAATATCCCATTTGCGTCTTTTTTTCGTATAAGGAAAATAACACTTGATACCCAAAGAAAGGTCCAGGGCAAAAATTGCAACGGAAAATCATAAAGGTAATAATAAATGGGCCTATTATGACCCGAAGATTCCAAAAAGGTGGAGGCACTTTTTTCCCATAAAAGGCCTTTGAGGTAATCCGCCCCTTGCACTTTGAGAATTATTAAGCTCCACCAAAGCATCAAGCTCAAAAATACGATTATTCCTGGAATATGAGATTTATCGAGAATAAAACGAATTCCCCTTTTCCACACAAAGTAAGGAACAATTGTTAAAAAAGGTACCACCAGAGCAGGCTGTAACTTCACAAAAAATCCCAAGGCCATCGATGAATAACCGATGAGATACAATAACCATTTTCTTTTCTGATAACTTGCACCAACGTAAAAGCTGAAAATGCTTAACGTAGTAAAAAAAACAAGCGTCACATCAATATTGGCACGTCTCGAAAGCCAAAAGAATTGAAATGATGTTGCGAGAACAAGGGCAGAAATTACCCCCGTGGTTTCATTTTTTAACCTCTTTCCGAAATAAAAAACTAAAATCAAAGTCAAAAGTCCAAAAAAAGCTGAAGGCAATCTGGCTGAAAAGGAGTTAATTTCACCTATCAATTTGTAACTCAAAGCTATCAAAGCGAAAAAAAGAGGCGGTTTATCGTAGTATACTTCACCATTTAAGTGAGGTATTATAAAATTGCCCCTTTTAAGCATCTCTTTGGCTATCTGAGCATAACGAGGTTCATCGGGATTCCAAAGATCCCAACCTCCTAAATTGAAGAAAAACAAAACCGATCCACAAAATAGAATCAATAAAATCCTAATTGCCCTTTTTCTCAATTTTCTTGACCCAAAATTTAAAATATATTAAGGCAACGATAAAAACCAACAAAATTAACCCTATAGAAATTTCCCTTAAGTATTTTTTGAGAAGTTCTTGATTTTCTCCAAAATAATATCCCATAATTGCCAGTATCGTAACCCATATACCAGCTCCCAAAGTTGTGAAAAAGCAAAAACTTAGAAAGGGCATTTTTGAAAAACCCGCAGGAAGTGATATATACTGTCTTATTCCTGGTAAAAGTCTTCCCAAAAAAGTGCTAACTCCTCCGTGTTTAAGGAAAAATTTCTCCGCTTTGTTTAGTGTCTTTTTGTTCACCAGGAGTTTATCACCGTAACGTTCAAAGAAAGGCCTTCCTAATTTAGCCGCTATCAAATAATTGAAAATGGCCCCAAGGAGGCTTCCCAAGGTTCCGGAGATTATGACTAGATCCAATTCCATTTTACCCCGAGAGACCAAATATCCTGCAGGTGGTATCACCACTTCACTTGGAAATGGGATAAAGGAGGATTCGATGAACATAAGGGCGATGATCCCAAAATAACCTAAACGGTCAATATACCCTAGAATTGATTCAAGCGTCGCCATGTTTCAATTATACTTTATCCAAGGGGTTTAAAAAAATCGGGGCTTAGGGTAGGATGAAAGCATGATGAAGGTGCTGATTCTCGATTGCGACGGCGTGATGTTCGATTCCAAGGAGGCTAACCGGGCCTTTTATAATGAGTTTCTCAAATCCTTAGGTCAAAGAGAAATGGATGAGGAGGAGTTGGAGTTTGTCCATGCCAGCACTGGCCCGGAAGCTTTGGCATATCTCTTAAAAAAGCGGGGACTTGATCCTTCCGAGGTTTTGGTTTCGAAGGAAGGCAATATAAATTATGATCAGTTTATTCCACTTATGAAACCCGAGCCCAATTTATATGAACTTTTAAAACGTTTACCACCTGCTATAAAAAGATCCGTGCTAACCAACAGGACCACCACAATTGGCAATGTTTTAAAGCATTTTGGTTTGCTGGAATATTTTGATCTTGTCGTTTCGGCCAAAGATGTAGAAAGACCAAAACCCTCTCCCGATGGTCTTATCAAGATCCTCCGGTACTTTTCAGTAAAGCCCCATGAAGCCTTATTCGTAGGTGATACTTCAAGAGATGCAGAAGCCTCCTCTAATGCTAATATCCCCTTTGTGGCTTATAAAAATCCTTCCCTTTCTGCTCAATATCACATAAATGATTTGCTTGATATATTAGATATTATCCAAAGTAAAAGATTCTGAATTTTGGTGGTTCTTGTAGCAATTCGTTAATTTTCTGCTGTAGCTCATTCCTTTCAGGATCTTGTTCCCATCGTTGCCAATCTTCAAGACTCTTCCATGTACTTATTACCACAAATACGTTGGGATCATCTATTGCACGTAAAGTCTGTCCCGATATATAACCTGGAGCTAATAAAGCCTTGGCTCTTAATGCTCTTAATAATTCTCCTATTTCTTTTTCCTTTCCTTCTTTAATTTTTCTTTCTATTATCACCTTAATAGCCATATTTACCACCCCCTTTAAATTTCTCTTTTTAAAGGATAGCCAAGTTTTGAAACCTTGCAACAAAGTGATACTCCGTGATAGGTTAAAGGAGATGCGCGTTCTCTATGTGGACTGTTTTTCGGGTATAAGTGGAGATATGCTTTTGGGAAGTTTAATAGATCTGGGTATACCCCTTGAGGTTTTGAAGTCCTCATGGGAAAAAGTGGGTTTAAGGGTTCAAGTGGAGGTAGAAGAGGCTATTCGAGGGGGACTCAGAGGAAAGTGGATAAAAGCGAATTTTACAACAGAACGATTAACTTCTGAAAAGATGCACGAGGTCATTGAAAAATCCAGTTTAAACTCCAGGATCAAGAAGATTTCCCTTCAGGCTCTTAGGTTGCTTGAAGAGGCGGAGAAAAAAGTTCACGGGCAGATGAGTCATACCTTTCATGAGCTTGGTGATCCCGATACCATTTTTGACCTTGTTGGAGTTGCCACCTGTTTGGATTATCTTCGGATCGATCGGGTTTTTTGTTCTCCTATTCCCTTGGCGAGGGGGAAGTTGGTTTGGTCTGAGCACGGTTTTATTCCCATCCCTGCCCCTGCTACTTTGGAAATTTTGAAGGGGGTCCCGGTTAGGGAGTCTTCTTTGGAGATCGAAAACGTAACCCCTACGGGAGCAGCTCTTCTTAAAGCAATTGTGAATGAATTCATCGGATTTCCCCTTATGAAGATTGAAGCGATCGGTTACGGAGCTGGTACGATCGATACTCCGCAATTGCCAAACCTCTTAAGAGTGGTAATGGGCGAGTTGGTGGAGGAGACTCAAGAAGAGATTTGGCTTTTGGAAACGGATATAGATGACCTCAATCCTGAAATCTTCCCCCATTTGGAAGGAGCTCTCAGGGAGGCGGGAGCCCTGGATGTGGTTTTTATACCCAATAGGATGAAAAAGGGGAGAATAGGAGTCACTTTAAGGTGCTTTAGCGAAGAAAAAGACAAGGAAAAGGTCCTTGATGCATTATTTGCCGAGTCAAGTACCCTTGGGGTGAGGGGATGGAAGGTTTCGAGATGGAAACTTCACCGGGAGGAGAGAGAAGTTAATACTTCCTATGGTCCGGTTAAAGTTAAAATAGGTTTTAAGGATTCTAAAGTGGTTAATCTTTCACCCGAATACGAATCTTGTTTAAGATTGGCGAAAGAGTGTGGCGTTCCCCTTAAGGAGATCTATCAGGAGGCCATTTCAGCGGGTTTGAGACTTTTAAAAGAGAAGAAAGAGTGATGGTTCCTTATTTGGTTCAAGCCGCCCGAAGGAAGCCTACCCCTTATACTCCAGTCTGGTTAATGAGGCAGGCAGGGCGTTATCTTAAAGAGTACAGAGAGTTACGAGAAAGGCACTCCTTTCTTGAACTCTGTAAAAATAAGGAACTAATAGTTGAGATAAGCCTCTTACCTCTTAAGAAGTTTCCTTTAGATGGCATTATCGTTTTTTCGGATCTTCTTCTGTCTCTGGAAGCCTTGGGCCTGAATTTAGTTTATCCCGAAGAAGGAGGCCCTAAGGTTCTTAATCCCATAAATTCCTTAGAGGATGTGGAGAAGCTTTCGAATTTTAAGGTTCACGAGACGCTCGCGCCTTTATCAGAAGCCATAAAGACTTTAAGGAAGGAGATTCCTCCCCAGGTGGCCCTAATAGGGTTTGTGGGAGCGCCTTTTACTTTGTGTTGTTATGCTATTGAAGGAAGGGGCTCGGAGGGTTTTTTGAAGACTAAGCGTTTGATGAGAGAGGCCGAAGAGGTATTTGATAAACTTATGGGGAAATTAACTCGGGTGTCCAAATTGTTCTTGGAGGAGCAGGTCAAAGCCGGATGTGATGTGGTTCAAGTTTTTGACACATGGGTCGGAGTTTTGGGGCCTTTGGATTATGAGAGGAAGATATTACCTTATATGAAAAAATTAGTGGAAGGCGTTGAGAATGTGCCAATAATTCATTTTTCCACCTCTACTTGTGGGTTTTTGGAATTAATAAGTGAAGTTGGTGATGTAATAGGGGTTGATTGGAGGATAGAGATAGGAAAGGCTTGGGAAAGGATCGGTTATAGGAAAGCCATACAAGGGAACCTTGACCCTTCCGTTTTATTAGCCCCAAAAGAGGTCATAAAGGAGCAGGTAAAAAGTATATTAGACTCGGTGAGTGGACGAGCTGGTCATATTTTCAATTTAGGCCACGGGATTTTACCCAATACCCCTGAGGAGAACGTGGGCTTTTTGGTAGATCTTGTGCATTCGTTAACAGGGGGATAAGGATGAAAAAAGGGCTTCTTTTTTTAGCCTTTGGAGGCCCAAGGGATGAAGATGAGGTTGAGGAATTTTTAACCCAATTAAAAGGGGATAAGTTTCACCATGAGCTTTTTCGAGATGTGATCGAGCGTTATAGACGCATCGGGGGTTCTCCTTATTACGCAATCCTTGAGCGCGTGGTTTCAAGTATCAGGCGGAGGATACGAGGCTTAGAGATCGAATATGGGGTAATTTATGGGTATCCTCCTTTAGAGGAAGCCCTTGAAAACCTTGAAAAAAGGGGAGCCATTGAGATCGTCCTTTTTCCCCTTACTCCTTATAGGTCTCATCAATTGCTTAAAGGAATTGAAAGGCTTCATAAGAAAGCCGAGGAACTCCTTTTACAGCTGATAGAAGTTGAACCTTGGTTTAAAGATCCGGAGTATGTAAGACTATGGGCGATACGAATTCGCGAAGGCCTTTTCCCTAAGTTAAAAGTCTCTTTGCTTTTTACCGCTCACTCTGTTCCTCAAGAATCTTCTGCCCAATACCTAAAAGACCTGGAGGCCACCGTTCAAACCTTGTCAAATCTTTTCCCCGATATTCCTT
Source organism: uncultured Thermodesulfobacteriota bacterium (assembly GCA_964480925.1). Classification (GTDB taxonomy): domain Bacteria; phylum Desulfobacterota; class B13-G15; order B13-G15; family B13-G15; genus B73-G16. The sequence continues at coordinate 20,655 of CAYZRR010000073.1, read as the reverse complement.
GGACCATAGGTTTTCACAGTTGGAGAGAAGGATGGGTTGGTCCTTCGTTAAGCGAGGCCCTTAAAAGCCTGAAGAAGATGGGGAGCGAAAGGATCCTTGTTGTACCTGTTGGCTTCGTGTTCGATCACTTGGAGACGTTGTACGATCTTGATATAGCTTTAAAAGAAGAAGCCGATTCCGAGGGAGTGGTGATGGAGCGGGTGCCTTGCCTTAATGCTTCGGAGGATTTTTTGAATTTCCTGACCAAACGCGTGTATGATGCTCTAAAAAAATGAGAATCGCTGTCGTTGGAGGGGGGATAACAGGGCTCGCGGCCGCCTACGAGTTAAATAAGGAGGAAGGCCTCGAGGTTTACCTAATCGAGAAAGAGGGAAGGTTAGGCGGCGTAATAATATCGGAATTCATAGACGGCTTCCTTATCGAAGGAGGTCCCGATTGCCTTTACACCGAGAAACCATGGGCTTTGGAGCTCGCAAAGGAATTGGGGCTTTTCCCTGACTTGGTTTATCCCATAAAGGAGACTCGCGGAACTTACATATTTTGGGATAAAAAATTGCGAAAACTCCCCGAGGGTCTTCTTTTGGTCGTTCCTACTGACATCTGGTCCTTCCTCTGGTCAGACCTTTTAAGCCCCTGGGGTAAGATCAGGGCTTTATTGGAAGTGTTAATTCCTCCCTCTAGGGAAGAAGAAAGCGTCAAGGACTTTATCTTAAGGCGCTTCGGTAAGGAGATCTTCGAAAGAATAGCCGAACCTTTAATAGGAGGAATTCACGGAGGAGATGCGGAAAATCTGAGCTTAGAGAGGGTGCTGCCTCGCTTTAAGCAGCTTGAAAATAAGTATGGGAGTGTACTTAGAGGTTTAAGAAAGGTATTGCCAAAAAAGAGAAACGGTCTGCCCTTTGTGAGTTTCAAGCAAGGCATGGAAGAACTTGTTAGGGGCCTGAAAGGGGCTATTAAAGATAATATAAAGACAGTTTTGGGGAAAAAGTTGATAGATATAGAACCGCTTAACAAAGGTTTTAAGCTTATTTTAAATGGAGAAGAGATAGAAGTAGAAGGCCTTATACTGGCTATCCCTTCTTATGAGGCCGAAAAGATCCTAACCGGTCTTTTTCCTTCCCTTAAAGAACTCCTTTTGAAAATACCTCATTCCTCTTCCCTTGTTATTTCTTTGGCCTTTAATAAAGGCGATATAGAGGAGATAAAAGGACACGGTTTCTTAATTCCCAAAAAGGAGGGGTTTAAAATAAGCGCGGTGAGCTTTTCCTCCCGCAAATTTCCCTTTCGTGCTCCAGAAAATAAGATCCTTTTGAGGTTGTTCTTAAAAGGTGATGAGCTTTTTGAACTCGACGACGAAAAGATATTAAGACTTTCGCTTAAGGAACTTTCGAGGATTATAAAGATAAAGTCAAACCCTATTCTTTGGCGCCTTTATAGATGGCCAAAGAGAATGGCGCAGATGGTGGTGGGTCATAGGAAACTTGTTGAGGAGATCAGAAAGGAAATATCCCCTTTAAAAGGTTTGCTTATTGCAGGTAGTAGTTACGATGGTATTGGTATAGGAGATTGTGTGAGAAGTGGGATGGAAATGGCTAGGATTTTGTTAAGACAATTAAAAATGAATAAAAACCAAGGAGGAGAGTGATGGATTTTAAAGAGAAACTCTCAATTTTTAACGAATTTGGATTCGAGATACCACCCGTGGCTCTAAAGTTTTCCCCTACAAAACCACAAGGACTTGAACAGTTAGATGGTGTTTTGGATTTTTGTGAGATGCTTCCTGAGGCTCAAAAGGGGAAATCCTTCTACGCCACCAAAGAAAACTTCTCGTGCGTAGCTCCTTTCCTTTTGGGAATGAAAGAAGGAGATCCAGTATTCGAGAGCGGTTGTGTGGGGCCATTCCTTGGCGCTTTTAAAGACCCAAAAGCTAATCAAAGGGTTTATTATACTATTCCAAAACTTCATAGAGGTACCGTTAATTATGTGATGTTTTCTCCGATAAATGATTTAAATTTTGATCCCGATGTGCTGATATTTACCGCTAAAGTTAATCAAGCTGAGATTATTTTAAGGGGTTTATCATACGATAATGGCAAAATGTGGATAGCAAAAGGTACTACTGTAATAGCTTGTGCTTGGTTGTTTATTTATCCTTATTTAACGGGAGAAGTAAATTTCACCATCACAGGTCTTGGGTTTGGAATGCGTGCCCGTCGTCTTTTCCCAGAAGGGTTAATTTTATTGTCTATTCCTTCAGATCGGCTTGCTCAACTTGTTAATAATTTAAAAGAAATGCCGTGGCAACCAATCTCATATTCTTTGGGGAGAGAGGGGCATAAAAGAAGAGTAAAAGAGATAATTCAACAAATTAAAAAGGAATTGGGTTTAGAAGAATAAAAGTTTTTAAGGAGGAGAAATGGTAATTTTGAAGGTTAATCCACAAAATCCGCAAAAAAGGATTATTCAAAAGGTAGTGGAAATTTTGAAAGAAGGGGGGATTATTATTTATCCTACCGATACCATATATGGGCTTGGATGTGATTTATACAATAAAGAAGCGATAAAGAAAATATACAGCATAAAGAAGGCAAATCCCTCTAAACGACTGAGCATAGTTTGTCCAGACCTTAGTTATATAAGTCTTTATGCTCAAATTACGGATTCAGCCTATCGCTTGATGAAACGGCTTATTCCAGGGCCTTATACTTTTATACTTGAGGCTTCGGGACTTGTTCCCAAAATAATGTTGAGTCGGCAGAGGACCGTTGGCATAAGGGTTCCAGATCATCCGATTCCTTTAATGATAGTAAAGGAGCTTGGAAATCCCATAATTACTACTAGTGTGACTCGATCGGATCAAAGTCTCTATGACGATCCGGAAGAATTGGCTGAGCGTTTCAAAGGAGAAGTGGATTTGGTCATAGATGCGGGGAAGATCGTTCCGCAGCATTCATCAATTATAGATCTCACTACCGATCCTCCCACGGTGTTGAGGGTTGGTAAAGGTGATGTTAGTTTTCTACTTGGATGAGAGGAGAAATAAGGGTAGGGACTTCGGGGTGGATATATCGCCATTGGAAAGGCAGGTTTTACCCCGAAGGGCTTCCTTCTAAGGATTGGCTTGAGTTTTATTGCCGTTATTTTGATACAGTGGAGCTCAATAGCCCTTTTTATCGCATCCCTTCGCGACAAGTTTTCGAATCTTGGAATAGAAGAACGCCGGAAGGATTTCTTTTTGCGGTAAAGGCTTCGCGCCTCATAACTCACAAAAAAAGGCTAAGAGACGTAAATGAGGAATTGAACTGGTTCTTTTTTAATACGGAAGGGCTCGGGGATAAACGTGGCCCCATACTCTTTCAAACACCCCCGAGTCTAAAAGCTGATCCTCATTTGTTAGAGGAATTTTTAAAGCTCCTTCCTCCCGGAACTTACGCTTTTGAGTTTCGACACACCTCTTGGTTCGATCCTTCGATTTATGATCTCCTTAAAGCATTTGGAGCAACCTTATGTGTGGCTGATTCACCTAATTTCCCTCAAGTTAAGCTTATCGTGGGGGATTTTCTTTATTTACGCTTACATGGGAGTCAGAGACTTTATTCCTCGCTTTATACTTATGAGGAGCTTAAAGAATGGGCTTCTTTCATCAAAGAGGCTTTAGATTTAGGTGTCAAGAGGATTTTCTGCTATTTCGACAATGATTATGAGGCTTATGCGGTAAGAAACGCTTTAGAATTAAAAGAAATGTTAAGTGTTTAAAGAAATGAGTGACCTTCTTAGCCGATCAAGTGCAACCTCGGAGGCCATAAGTTTTATCTGTTCCCGGTCTCCCCAAAATTGATATCTTTTGACCTTTGTTCCTTGGGGTCCGGCCAAACCTATATATACTGTTCCCACTGGATTTTCTGAAGTACCCCCTCCAGGTCCCGCTATTCCAGTGGTAGAAAGCCCAAAGGTACTTTTGAAACGTTCCCTCACTTTTTCAGCCATCAATTGAGCACATTCAAAACTCACAGGACCATACTTTTCTATTATCTCTATGGGTATTCCGAGTTCCCTTATCTTTGATTCATTACTGTAACATACGATTCCTCCCAAAAAGTATTCGGAGCTCCCGGGTATTTGAGTAATCCTATGAGCTATAAGCCCACCTGTACAAGATTCAGCGGTAGCTAAAGTAAATCCATTTTCTTTTAATTTCGTACCCACTACTTTTTCTAAGGTATCATTTTCTAAGCCTATAAAAGCTTCCCCCAAGCGTTCTCGGATTAAATCAATGGCCTTTCTCAAAATCTCCTCTCCCTTTTCTCTGCTTTCTTCCTTTACCTTAATTCTGAGGTGTAGCTCTGGGAGATGTGGAAGATAGGCGATTTCAACAGGTAGTTCATCCTTTATGTCCCTAAGAAGCTTTTGCGCTTGGCCTTCGGTGAGCCCGAAGCATCTTACGGTTTCGATAAAAAACATGCTGTGACTTTTTTCTTGTAGAAAGGGCAAGAGGCTAATTTCCACTATTGCTTTTACCTCTTGAGGTACACCTGGTAAAAAGAAAAGGCTTCGATTTTGATAAGTTAGCTTAAATCCACATAATCCCAAGGGATTTGGCAATATCTCGGCTCCCTCGGGCAAAAGGGCGAACCTTTCTTCGGCTTCAGTGAAAGGAATTTTGAATTTTTCAAAGGTCTCCTTTATCCTTTCCAAATAAGCTTCGTTTTTAACTAAAGGTAACCCCAATGCCTTAGCAGAGGCCTCCCGAGTCCGATCATCAGGGGTTGGTCCAAGACCTCCAGTTACTATGATTAGATCAGACCGTGTAACGGCTTCTTTAAGAAGTGTGGATATTTCTCCTTCGTCATCTCCCACTTTAGTTATCCTGTGAACTTTTAAACCAACTTTATAAAGGATTGAAGCCAAATATTGAGAATTTTTATCATCGATAAATCCTTCAATTATTTCATCACCGACAATTATAAGTTCTATTCTCATATTCTTTTGCTCATTTAAAGATCTTCCTCTTCTTCGTAACCATATGATAAGAATTGATTAGGGTTTTCAAGAAGCTTTTCAAGACGTATTTTCATCGTTTCCATTATTTCCTCATACGATTCTTCTATAATTCTCTTACGGCCTATTGGGTTAACGTAAGAGACCACTGCCCTTGGTAAAAATGGGTTATTTACACCAAGTTTTTGGATTTCTTCTACAGCTTGCCTTACTAAAGTTTCAACTTCTAAAAGCATATCTGACCGTTTCTTACGTTCGGTTATCGCTTCATTGAGCGGTAGACTAAACCAATTGTCTATTCTGTGCATGAGGCTTTCAAAGGCTGAACCGAAGAGTCGAGGCTGGCTTTCGTAAGCTAAGCCTAAAGTGACATAATGTATTGATTCTATCGAATCACGGATCTCATCATCGTTTTCGTACTTGGATGGATCCACATCTAAGTACCATCTATATACGTTTAATGACACATAAGCCTTTTCCCTTAAAGACATTTGTTTTTCTACGTTGAATTCCATAAGGTCAAAGGCAAATTTTTCCGGGAGAATTATTACTGGCAATTCTTCAATCCCAAGGTCTTTGGCTGCTAAAAATCTATGTTGACCATCAATTATGACTACTTTTCCGTTTCTTCGAATTCCCATGACGGGAACGACAAAACCCACTTTTCTTATGGAATCCTTGAGACGTTGAACATGGTAAGTAGAAGGTTTCCTTTGTATTTCTATAACCGTAAGCTCTTCGGTAGGTATCATCTCAATTTCGAGTTCGTTCCCCCATACAGGTTCTTTAAATTTTCCCACTTTTGTACCCATTTTTATCCTCCTAAAAAATCAAATGGTCATTTAAAATTTTAACAAATGTTAGAAGTTATTCAAGTTTTTAAAAACCAGAAAGAACTGGAGGGAGTAAAAATTCAGTGAAGTTATGGAAAAAATGAGTTACAATAAATTTTGAAGATATGAATGGACAAAGGAAAATAGCCATAATAGAAGATGAAGCGGATATAAGAGAACTTTTGGCTAATTATCTTAAGAAAGCTGGATTTGAGGTAAGCAAATTCGAAGACGGAAGTAGCTTTTTGAAATCTCTCACGAAGGAAAAGCCCGATTTGGTAATTCTTGACCTTATGTTACCGGATCTGGATGGAATTGAGATATGCCGGTATTTACGCTCTCATGACGAGTTTTCTTCCGTTTTGATAATGATCCTTACTGCAAAAGGCAACGAAGAAGAAAAGGTTCAAGGGTTGGAGTTGGGTGCAGACGATTACATAGTTAAACCATTTTCTTTAAAAGAAGTGTTAGCAAGGGTTAAAGCACTTTTAAGGAGGACGACCCCTAATATAGAAGAAGAGAAGAAAATAAAGATAAGCGATATCCTGGTAATAGACCCTCAGGCTCATAGGGTTTATTTGAAAGGGGAGGAGATAGAGTTAACCTTTACTGAATTTAAAATTCTCGAGATATTGGCTTCAAGAAAAGGTAAGGTCTTTACAAGGGAAAAACTCTTGGATGCTCTATGGGGTAATGAAAAAATAGTGACAGAAAGATCGATAGATGTCCACATTAAGAAATTACGCGATAAGCTTAAAGAAGCAAGGAGTTTAATAAAGACTATAAGAGGTGTAGGTTATAAATTGGAAGATAAATGATATTGTTAATTTTGTTGGTGATTTCTTTTGGATGTGCGTTGTTAATTTATTATCTCAAAGAATACAAAAAAATTTTACATTCAATTTCACAAGCCTTAAAACGCGTCTCCTCAGGAGATTACAATTTTAAACTTTTCCCTTATGGTCGAAAGGAATATGAGGAATTGGCTTTTCTTTTAAATAAGGTAGCAGAGGAGCTTCAGAGGCTTTTCTCAATTTCACAGAACAGACAGCAACAACTTCAGATACTTTTTACCCTTATTAAAGATCCGTTTTTTGTATTGGATCAAAGAGGGAATATACTTTTTCAAAATGAAAGTTCCAAATCTTTGTGTGGAGAGATGGAAGGGCATTCTTTTTGGGAATTGAGAAATTCCAGTCTGCGCGAGGCAATACAAAAGTTGAGGAAAAACCCGGATTTGGTTCTCGAGTTAGATTTAAATTCTAAAAGTTTTCTATTAAGGGGTTCACAAAATCCGGAAGGTGAACTTTTGGTTTTTTTATACGATCTAACTCTGATGAAAAACCTCGAAAGATTCAAAAGGGACCTCATAGGAACAGTTTCTCATGAACTTCGTACACCTTTAACAGCTATTAAGAGTTCTCTTGAGGCTTTAAAAGAAGATGAAGAAGAGAAAGCGAGTTACCTTGAGATAATGGAAAGAAATTTGGAGCGTATGATCCGATTGATTGAAGATCTGTTGAATTTATCGGAATTGGAAAGCGGAAAGGTAAAGCTTGAGATAATTGAGTTTGACTTAAATGAAGTGCTACAAGATATGCTTCCCTTTTTTCAAAAATTGGCGAGCGAGAAAAAGCTACAATTGATTTTAGAAGTTCCTAAGCCTTTCATTATGCAAGCAGATCAATTGAGATTATACGAAGTTCTTTACAACCTTATTGATAATGCTATTCGTTTCACCGAAAAAGGATGGGTTAAAATAAAAGCTCAAAAGACAAATGAGTGGGTCATTATTGAGATTTCAGACTCCGGAATAGGTATTCCTTCTTCGGAATTGGACAGGATTTTTGAGAGGTTTTACGTGATAGATAAATCTCGCTCACGGAAAAAAGGGGGAACAGGCTTAGGGCTTTCTATAGTTAAACATATAGTGGAACTACATGGAGGCAAAATTGAAGTAAAAAGTCGTTTAGGAGAGGGGTCGACTTTTACGGTTTTTATTCCTTCCGAAATTAACCAAAAATTAACCGGAATTTAAAGAACATTTAACGAAAAATTAATAAAAAATTAACAACCTTAGGGTAAATAAATAGTAAATAAAAATTTCAAAGGAGGTATGAGGATGAAGTTTTTAAAAGCGTTAAAGGTCTTAGCACTCAGTCTGCCCCTTATTCCCATGTTGCTATTTGGTTCTGGGAAGGTGCTGGTGCTTCAGGGATCTACTACTGTTTTGCCAATTGCTCAAAGAGTGGCTGAAGGATTCATGAAAAGGCACCCAGGCGTTGAGATCTCGGTAAGAGGTGGAGGTTCGGGAGTTGGAATAGCGGGGTTACTCGACGGTACCTGTGATATAGCCATGTCATCGAGGGAGATGAAACCAGAAGAGTTGCAAAAGGCTAAGGAAAAAGGATTTATCCCTGAGGAGATAAAGATAGCCCTCGATGGTATTGCGGTTGTTGTAAACCCCAAAAATCCGTTGAACGGCCTTACTATATCTCAGCTGAGAGAAATTTATACGGGTAAAATTACCAATTGGAAGGAGCTTGGATGGCGGGATGAGAAGATCGTTGTAGTTTCTCGTGATAGCGCTTCTGGTACATTTGAATGTTTCAATGAGATCGTATTGAAGAAGGAACCGCTCACCCCTCGGGCTTTATATCAGGCCTCCAACAAAGCGGTAGCGGTTACAGTGTCAAATACCAAAGGTGCTATAGGGTACATAGGGATGGCTTATTTAGAACCTAAAGTAAAGGCTTTAGCTGTCGAAGGCGTTATGCCCTCAGAAGAAACCGTTAGGAAGGGCATTTACCCCGTCAGTAGACCTCTCTTCTTTTATGTAAGAGGAGAGCCGAAGGGGCTTGTCAAGGAGTTTATAGATTTTGTATTATCTCCTGATGGACAGAAGTTGGTTAAAGAAGTGGGGTATATACCTGTTAAATAAAATTACGAATTGAGAGGAGGGGACCCCTCGGGTCCCCTTATGATTAGCAATCTGCGCTTCAGAATGAAAAGGATAAGGGAAAAAACGATCGAAGGGTTGATTCACCTTTTTGCCTTTGGAGCAATCTTCATAGTTTTAGCCATGTTATTTTTTCTGTTTCGAGAGGGAGGAGTTATATTTAGAGTAACTTCTTGGAAAAATTTTATTTTTGGAAAAATATGGCTTCCCACTTATTCTCCACCTCAGTTTGGAAGTCTTCCTCTCTTATGGGGTTCACTCATGGTCACGTTGGGGGCTCTTTTATGGAGTGCTCCTTTGGGGATCGGTCTGGCCATTTATGTTGCTGAATTAGCCTCCCCTAAAATAAGGGCAATTCTTAAGGCTTTTATTGAAGTTTTAGCGGGTATACCCTCGGTAGTTTTTGGTTTTTTTGGGATGGTAATTCTTGCTCCGTTTCTTCAAAGCGTTTTTTCAATTCCTACGGGTCTTTGTGCATTTAATGCTTCCATCATATTGGGGCTTATGGCACTTCCCACAATAACGAGCTTTTCAGAAGAAGCTATCTCCGCTGTTCCTCATATCCTTAAAGAGGCCTCTTTTGCAATGGGGGCTACTCATTGGCAGACCATAAAATATGTCTCCATACCGGTGGCCTCAGGGGGGATCTTTTGTGGGGTGATAATGGGAATGGGAAGGGCCATTGGGGAGACAATGGCGGTTCTTATGGCTGCAGGTAATGCCCCCATCATAACCCTATCTTTCTTCGAACCGATAAGGACGTTAACGGCCACAATAGCTCTTGAAATGGCCGAGGCTCCGAAGGGATCACCCCATTATCATGCCCTTTTCGCTCTGGGAGCCATTTTGTTCATAATTTCCATGGCGTTTAACGTGATAGCTGACCTTTTGCAGGAGAGATGGAAAAGAAAACTCGGTTAAAAAGGGAAAGGCTTAAAGAAGGCCTATGGTTTTCAAGCTTCAAAGCTATTGCGTGTGGAGTAGTGGTTTTTCTATTTCTGTTTTTGTTAATTCTTGTAGTAAAAGGAGCAGGAAGCATAAGTTGGGAATTTTTGACTCAAGTTCCCAAAGAGGGGATGACCCGAGGGGGGATACTTCCGGCAATTATAGGAACTTTATGGCTTGGGATTGGAAGTGTGATCTTAGCCTTTCCTATGGGTGTCGCCTTGGGGATTTACCTATCATATTATGCTTCTGAGAACATATTTACGCGCATCCTTCGGCTTAGCATTAACAATCTGGCAGGCACGCCTTCTATTGTTTTTGGCCTTTTTGGATTGGCGGTTTTTGTGAAGGCCTTGGGCTTTGGTGTCTCCATACTTTCCGGTATCTTGACGCTTGGCCTTATGGTGCTTCCCATAATTGTCCGTTCAACTGAGGAAGCCTTGAGGGCTGTTCCTAAGGAATTCATCGAGGCGAGTTTCGGACTCGGAGCCACCAAATTTCAGACCATTTGGCATGTGGCCCTCCCAACGGCTTTCGGATGGATATTAACCGGAGTGATCCTTTCCCTTTCTCGAGCAGCTGGTGAGACCGCTCCGATTCTCTTCACAGCGGCTTCTTTTTACATGACTCGCATTCCCTCTTCTCCCTTTTCCGAGACCATGGCTCTCCCCTTCCATATTTACGCCCTTATGACCGAGGGGACGAATCCTGAAATTCATACTAAAATGGCTTTTGGAGCTACGCTCGTGCTTTTATTCATGGTTATGTGCTTAAGTGTTTTGGCCATTATAGAGAGACAACGTCTTAGAAAGTGGAAAAAATGGTGAAAGAAGAGATCCCTACCAAAATACATGTGGAAGGGCTTAATTTTTGGTTTGGGAGTTTTCAATGCTTAAAGAATATAAACTTAAAAGTTCCCCAAAACCGTATAACCGCCATTATGGGGCCTTCGGGATGTGGAAAGTCCACCTTTTTGAGGTGCCTCAACCGGATGAATGACTTTTTCCCGGGTGCCCGTCTTACAGGAAGGATTTTGTTGGATGGTGTTGACATATACAGCGAAAAGGTGGATCCCTATGAACTTCGGAAAAGGATCGGAATGGTTTTTCAAAAACCCAATCCATTGCCAAAATCCATCTTCGAAAACGTGGCCTTTGGTTTGAAGATACACGGAATTAAGGACAATATAGAAGCTCGAGTAGAAAAAGCCTTAAAGGATGCCGCTTTATGGGACGAAGTTAAAGATAAACTCCACAAAAGCGCCTTTGAACTTTCCGGCGGACAACAGCAAAGACTTTGCATCGCTCGTTGTTTGGCTTTGGAGCCAGAGGTTCTCCTTTTAGATGAACCGGCCAGTGCTCTTGATCCAATTTCTACTGCGAAACTCGAAGAGCTTTTAACGGAATTAAAAGAGCATCTTACCATCGTTATCGTTACTCATAACTTACAACAAGCCGCTCGGGTCAGCGATTTTACGGCATTCATGTATCTGGGAGAGATCATAGAATTTGGCCCTACTGGTGAAGTTTTTACTAAACCAAAGGATTTAAGGACGGAAAAATACCTTACAGGAAAATTCGGATAGGAGGAGACAAATTATGTTACACCAAGAATTAGAAACACTTAAAGAAAAGCTTTTAGAAAGTGCCACTTTAGTTGAGAGCATGATCGAGAAAAGTATAGATGGGTTACTAAAAAAAGACAAAAACTTGCTTTTGAAAGTAATTGAAGAAGATGAAAACCGAGAAAACGATTTGGAAATACAGATTGACGAAAAGGGTATAGAACTTATAGCTCGTTATCAACCCCACGCAAAAGATTTAAGAACGATCGTTATGATTTTAAAAATGAATAACGACCTTGAGAGAATAGGGGATGAAGCAGTAAATATCGCTCAAAGTGCTTTGTTCTTAATCGAAAGGCCTATGGTCAAACCTCTTATTGATATCCCGAGAATGGCTGAAGAAGCTATAAAGATGCTTCAAGATAGTATTAAGTCATTCTTACAAGAAGATTCTCAATTAGCAAGAGAAGTATGTGTGCGTGACGCCATAGTGGATGGTTTAAGAGATCAAATATGGCGAGAACTTATAACCTTTATGGCTTCTGATCCCACTACAATAGAAAGGTCTTTGCATCTTTTACGCATTTCTCGATGTTTGGAGCGCGTGGCTGATCTTGCTACCAATCTGGCTGAAGATACAGTTTACATCGTTGAAGGTGAGATAATAAAGCATCATCGGGGTAATTTTTGAAGTGAAATCTTTTTTGCATGAGGCCATAGAGATAGCCAAAAGAGTTGGTCAAGTACAACTTAATGGACTTCCTGAAAGGCGCATAGTACATTACAAAAGTGAAATTGATCTTGTTACAGAAGTTGATAAGGAATGTGAAGAAATATTAGTGAATTTCATAAAAAAGAAATTTCCTGATCATGACATAATAACTGAAGAAACTCAATTTGAATTAAAGGGATCTCCATACTGTTGGCTTATAGACCCGCTTGATGGAACTACAAATTACGTTCATGGGTATCCTGTATTTTGTGTGTCCTTGGCTTTACAGTATGAAGGTGAGGTTGTATTAGGGGTTGTATATGATCCTACAAGGGATGAGTTATTCTGGGCAGAGAAAGGTAGGGGAGCCTATTTAAATGGAAGTAGGATAAAAGTCTCTAACGTAACAAGGCTTTCGGAGAGCCTTCTTGCCACAGGTTTCCCCTATGATTTAAAACGCGATCCGGTGAATAATCTTGATCATTTCCTAAACATGATTTTTGAAGCTCAAGCCATAAGGCGTGATGGAAGTGCTGCTTTGAATCTATGCTATGTAGCTTCAGGGAGGTTTGATGGTTTTTGGGAACTCAAATTAAAGCCATGGGATGTGGCAGCAGGAGTGTTGATTGTAAAAGAGGCGGGTGGAATGGTGAGTGATTTTGAAGGAAATCCATTTGACCCCTTCCATTTAGAAGTGGTGGCCTCAAACGGTCACATACACGAACAGATGCTTAGCGTTCTTAAAAGAGGGAAGAGACCTACCACCGAATCAAAGCGCTTCCCCAAGTAAGTCCTCCTCCGAAGGCTGTAAGTAATATGAGGTCACCTTTTTGAATTAATCCCTTTCTTACCGCTTCATCAAGAGCTACTGGTACTGTGGCTGATGACATGTTGCCATAGCGGTCAATGTTTACGAAGACCTTCTCCATGGATATACCCAATTGTTTGGCCATTCCCTGAAGGATTCTGAGATTTGCTTGATGGGGGATTATAAGTTTAATTTCGTCCAATGTGATGCCGTTATAATCAAGCGCTTCTTCGCAAGCTTCAGCGAACTTTCTAACCGCTACTTTGAAAGATTGATTGGCTTCTATCATCTTCAGGAAATGGAGCTTTTTATCCACGCTCTCATGGGAAATGGGCGTGGTTTTAGATCCTCCTCCTGGAAGAAGCAAAGTGTCCCCATTTAAGCCGTCCGTGTGTATATGAATGGAGAGGATCCCACTTTCGTCAGAAACCTCTTTTAGAACCACTGCGCCAGCACCATCACCCCATAAGATACATGATGCCCTATCCGTCCAGTCGACTGTCCTGGTCATCACCTCGGAAGCCACCACCAAAGCGTTTTTAAACACGCCATTTTTTAAATATTGTTCGGCCACTGACAAAGCGAAGATGAAACCACTACAAGCCGCAGTTATATCCATACTGACTGCATTAACAGCACCAAGTTTAGCCTCCAGCCAATTCGCACCCGCCGGGCAATGGGTATCGGGGGTAATGGTAGCCATTATTATAAGTTCGATATCTTCGGGGCTCATGCCTGCTGCCTCCAGTGCCCTTTCGGAGGCGATTTTTGCCAAATCACTTGCAGCCTGATCCGGGGCAGCCACCCGCCTTTCTCTTATGCCGGTTCGCGTATAAATCCATTCATCGGAAGTATCTAGAATTTTTTCCAAATCGTAATTGGTCAAGACCTTTTCTGGCACATAGGAACCGGTTCCGACTATTCCGATCCTCTTCATCTTTCGGCCTCCTTGTTTTCGTAAGTTTCCTTAATCGTCTCTTCCACCATCTTTTCCACCTCTTCTCGGCTCAAATCTTCTCCAAACTCATTTCCTACCTCCTTCATCCATTTTTCAAAGGCCCGGGGATCACTCTCAAAATCGCCCCATCGAGCTGGATCGGTAAATTGTTCTATTTTGGATTCAATGGATTTCAACACGGCTACACGTGAAATTATCCTTTTAACCTTTTTACTTCCACAGTATTTACAGAATGGAACAAGTTCTTCCTTTGGTAATATCAAATGCGCGGAGATTTTTTGGCACTCAAGGCATTGATATTCATATATCGGCATTTATGGCTCCCTCGCACACTCACTTTCCTCACCTTTAGCTTTTTCAATAGCATGAGGAATTGCCCTTATTATCACTTCTAAGCCTTCTTCTACTGCCTTAGGACTTCCAGGAAGGTTAATAATGAGAGTATTCCTTCGGAAACCGCAGATTCCCCTTGAGATAATGGCATGAGGCGTTTTTTTGAAGCCTTCCATTCTAATGGCTTCGCTGAAGCCGGGCAATTCCTTATCCAGTACTTCCCTTGTGGCCTCAGGGGTTACATCTCGAGGAGAAACCCCCGTTCCTCCACAGGTAACTACGAGGTCCACGCCCAAATCACAAGCCTTGAGGATTGCCTCCTTTATCGACTCTACTTCATCGGGTACGATCTGCTTAATGATAACCTGGGCTTTTAAATGTTCTTTTAGTAACCTTTCTGCCACTGGTCCGGAGAGGTCTTCTCTTTCCCCTCGGGAGCTCCTATCACTGACCGTTATAACCGCCGCTTTCAAGGCCATATCCTTTTCCCCATTTCTTCCGTTTTGTATCCTCCCAGGTACTCGATTTCTCCTCTTAAAGCAGGGTCAGAAAAAAGGTTTAGCAGCACTTGGATCTTCTCGTCTTTTAAGGCTTCTTTTTCGATGATTAGATCAAACGGTTCTTCACATAAAGGTATAAAATCCAAATCCAAAGCCTTTGCTGCAGCAAGTATCCCCACTCCTACATCAGCCCTTCCGCTTTTTACAGCCATTGCCACTGCCATATGGTCCGTGAGTTCATCATTATACCCCACTATTTTTTGGGGGTCCAATCCCTTTTCCTTAAGGAGATAATCTAAAAGGACCCTTGTTCCAGAACCCCTTTGGCGATTTACGAAAACTACGTCCTTTCTGAGAAGGTCTTCTACGTTCTTAATACGCTTGGGGTTACCTTTAGGAAGGATAAACCCTTGTTGCCGCCAAAAAAGTCGAAAAACCACCACTTCCTTATCGGGTAAGTAGCGTTTTATAAAAGGGAGATTATAACTTCCGCTTTCCGGATCCAACAAATGACAGGTAGCCATTTTGGCGTATCCTTTTGCCATTGCCCTCAACCCACCGAGGCTTCCGGTATTTTTAGTCGTTAGGAAAATGGGGGGATATGTTTTTTTTAACCTATCGGCCATAATATCAATGGAAAGGTCATGGCTTCCTACTATGAGCAAAGTCCTTTCCGCCACTTCAGGGCTCACGAGAAGCTCCACCTCAACTTCCTTTCCCTCGGCTAACCCTTCACTTTGTAACGGTATCTTAAGAAGCCCTTCGGCTTTTATAATGGAACTCAAAACTGAAGCCCCTCTTGGTAAAGGGTAGGCCACAAAGTTTCCTTTACTTTTGAAAACCTTAAGCCTGACGAATTCGTAAATTCCAAGTCGAGAAGGTATATCTTCGGCCAAAATGGCCTTTATAACAGGGGGTTTTGATGGGATTTGTCCCAACATAGCTAACAAAAAGGGCTCTGCCAAAAGTTTAAAAGCCACAAATGCCGAGATGGGATATCCAGGTAAGCCCAAAACGGGTTTTCCTTTGTATTCTCCTCCTAAGGTGGGTCTTCCAGGCATAATGGAGATTCCGTGAAATAAGACCCGCCCGTTTTCATCTATTACCATTTTGGTAAAATCGCCTCTGCCTGTAGAAGAACCCGCATTGATTAATATGATGTCCGCTTCTTCGTATACCTTTTCGAGCGTTTTCCGAAGTTCCGAAGGATCATCTTTAACCGGGCCGATTTTTTTAAATGTTCCTCCTATTTCTTCAACTATTGATCCGATTAAAACCGAATTGAACTCGGGGATTTCTCCCGGAGCAAGATCTAAAAAGGGATCACGAATTTCATCTCCAGTAGGGATAAAAATCACTCGAGGTTTGGATTTAACTTGAACAAACTTAACGCCTGAGGCTACCAAAAGTGCTAAATCTTCGCCCCTTAACCGGTGATTGGAGGTGAAAAGCATTTCCCCTTTTATCAAATCTTCTCCAGCCAACCTTACGTGTTGCCAAGGATAAGCCGCTTTGATCAATTCGACCCATTCTCCTTCCTGATTAACCTCTTCAAGGGGTACAACTGCGTTTGTTCCTTCGGGAAGTGGATCGCCTGTGTCTATCCAAAAAGCCTCTTTACCCAAAAGAAGCCGAACTGGTGTTTTTTCAGAGGCGCCAAAGGTCTTTTCGGCCTTAAGCGCAATTCCATCCATAGCTGCCGCATGGTAATGGGGAACGGATCTGGAAGCGAAAATAGGACTAGCTGTAACTCGTCCCAAGGCGTTAAGTGTTTCTACTGTTTCCTTTCGATCATAATGCCAGGGTTGGAACACATTCATGAGGATACTTAAAGCTTCTTCCGGAGTAATGGTTTTCAAATATGGACTCATCCTTTAATCACCCCTAAAGGCATAAGCTTTGCTACCTTTTTGCTCAACCCGGCATTATGAACCACTTCTACCACATCCGCCACATCTTTATAAGCCTCGGGTACCTCTTCGATCATGGTAGCACGACTTGCTGCTCTAATATAAATGCCCCTTTTACGAAGTTCTTCAGCCACTGAACGACCTCCGGCTGTCTTTTTGGCCTGATGGCGGCTTAAAACCCTTCCCGCACCGTGACAAGTACTACCAAAAGTCTCTTCCATTGCCCTTTGAGTTCCAACCAGCACATAGGAATACCTTCCCATATCTCCCGGGATAAGGACGGGTTGTCCCGTTTCTTGATAATCTTTAGGAAGTTCGGGATGTCCAGGCGGAAAAGCCCTCGTAGCTCCTTTTCGATGAACGCACAATCTTTTCTCTTTTCCGTTAACCTTATGTACCTCAAATTTTGCGATATTATGACATACATCATATACCAATTCCAAACCCAAGGCTCTTGGGCTTGCCTTCAAAACTTCCTCAAAACTCTCCCTTACCCAATGGGTGATCATCTGCCGGTTAGCAAAGGCAAAATTAGCGGCACATGCCATTGCTGCAAAATAGTCTCGCCCCTCAGGGGATTTTATAGGAGCACAACATAACTGTCGGTCTGGAAGTTCAATGCCATATTTTTCAACGGCTTTGTTCATAATTCTGATAAAATCATCACATATCTGGTGCCCTAAGCCCCTTGATCCAGTATGTATTGTAATAGTTATTTGATCCTTAAAAAGACCCAACGCGGAGGCCAATTTTTCGTCAAAAATCTCTTTTACATATCCTATTTCTACAAAATGGTTCCCCGATCCCAAAGTTCCTAATTGTGCTCTTCCCCGCTCCAAAGCTTTTTCGGACACTAAATCAGGATCAGCCCCTTTTATACAACCCCCTTCTTCAATGTGATTTAAATCCTCCCATTTCCCGAATCCCTGTTCCACGGCCCATTGAGCTCCTTTTAGAAGCACCTTTTTCTCTTGGGTTTTGTCCAGTTTTAAATCCTTCCGATGAGAACCAACTCCTGAGGGGACATTGCGGAAAAGGGCATCCACCAGGTCTTCCAGTTTTCCCTCTATGTCCTTCCTGGTAAGGTTAGATCTCAGAAGCCTTACCCCGCAGTTAATGTCATAACCAACACCACCAGGGGAAATCACACCTTCCTCTTCGTCAAAAGCCGCCACCCCTCCAATTGGAAAGCCATACCCCCAATGGATATCGGGCATAGCTAGGGCTCTTCCCACGATTCCAGGCATGGTTGCTACATTTTTAACTTGCAGGATGCTTTGATCTTCTTCAATCTCTTCGAGCATTTTTTCGCTTGCATAAATTAACCCCTCCGTTCTCATCTTTCCTTCTTTGGGTATCAACCATCTATAATCGTCAATTTTTTTTAATTTTATCTTCGACATTGTTGTCCCCTCCTTATATATCTAATATAATCTCTACCTCATACCCCTTCCCAGTTTTGCGGATTTCCAAATTATGATAGGTAACAGCCTTAACGGGAGTCAAAATCTCATGCTTTTCAGAGGAAAAAACTTCACCTTTAATTTCAGCCCTTAAAAATGATGATCCAAGTTCCAATACCTTAAAATAAGAAAATAACATGTTTTTAACTTCATGATGGTACAAAAGTTCATTTAGCCAACTTACAAGAAGCTCTTCATAATCTTTACCTTCCAAAGCAATAAAAAGGGTTTCTTTAGGAGTTACTTTCTCTAAATTGGTGATGAGGGAAAAGAGGGCATAAGCGCTCTCTTCAAATAAGGCCTCCAAACTTTCTGCCCATACCCTAATACCCACATCAGCCGTATGGTTCAAAAAACAAAAACCCACCTTTAAACCTCCGAAACACACACTTCAACAAGTTTTTTTACTTGTTCCTCTACATCCAGATGGGCTACACTCATCCTTATTTTAAAAGGGTCCTTTTCTTTAGAAATTGCCAAATTCATGGCATACGCCAAAGAATCCACCTCATTTGGATTTTCTATCGCTATGCCAGAAAAGTCTTTGATTACTTCTGAGCACCCATTATCTTTCGTTGTAACTACAAATAAGCCCATCGCTAATGCTTCAAGAGAAGCATTAGAAAATGGATCATATAACGTAGGCAATAAAAAAGCATCAGCTACTTGATAAAATTTTGTTACATTTTGTTGATATCCTACAAATAAAATTCGTTCACTTAATTTTAAATTTTGAGCAAGTTTTTTATATTTTTTAATATTTTTATCATGACCTACAACAATTAACTTGATATCTTTTGGGAATAAACTCAAAGCTTTAATAGCAAATTTTAGTCCTTTTCTCTCAAATCCGTTGCCTACGAAAAGAAAATAAAAAGCATCCGGATCTAATTCCAATTCTTTTCTTAAATAATACTTGTTTTCCTTTTCCCAAAATGCCTTTTCTAGCGCTTTCCATTCGACTCCATTATGAATAACCATAATTTTTGTTTCATCTACTTTATAATGTTCCAATATCTCTCTTTTTACCATATTCGAATTGGTTATAATTTTTTTTACCCATGGCCCCTCAAATCCAAGTTTTTCTAGTTTCAATACGAATTTATGGTACGGATTAATAGATAATAATTTCTTTCGCCACCAAGAATATAATTTTTCCTTTCTCAATAACCAAGCTTTGTGGCATCCGCCACCAGCTCTAATGTGGGTATGATAAATGGTTTTGTCCATGCTTATTATTGCGTCAAATTCTCTATTATTATTAAAATAGGAATAAATACACTTATTAAAACTGTAAAGTTGTAAGAGTTTGTTAAATCTAAGAGTTGGAACTTTATGTATTAAGGCTTGGTTAAGTTCGGAAACTTCAGAAGAAGAAAAAATTACAGGTGTATATCCTTTTTGAAGCAAATAACGAGTAAGAAGCAAGCAGTACTTCTCGCTTCCTCCGTAGGTGTTGAAATTTATCTTTAATATAGCTATCTTCATTTGGCTTTCAATAACGTATATTCTATCTTCTTTTTTTCTTTGTGAGAAAAATTTCTTAAAAACAAACAGAGAAAGCGCAAATAAAAAAATCTGTTGGAATTTTTGAAAGGAAGAGTTTGATGCATTTGTGTTAGCATTTTTTTAATGTAATCAAGGTTCCATTTCTTAAAAAAAACGTCCTCAGTGTCTATAAGGGAAAATGACCAATGGGTTCTTTCCCTCAAAGCCAAAATATGGTTGATTTTAAAATCTTTATGGCATAAATCAAATTCCTTCATTGTAGTTAAAAACTTAACAAAAGCCTTTAAAAAGTTATTTTTATTTTTTTGATCCTGTTGGATAATGTCATTTAGAAAAATATGTAACCCAATTGCATTTGAAGGTGTGAAGAAAATCAAGTAAGCTTTAGTATAAAACAAGCACCTTTTTTGTTCAACTAAAGCAATAGGTTTTGTATTACTGTTAAAAATAAAATAAAGAATATTAGCATTTGTCCAGGCTTTTCTAAATTTTGGAACCCTGAGTCTTTCTTTAAGTTTCTCAAAAAATCCCGAGAGTCGATATTCCTTAATATAAAAAACGCCTTCATCGGTCTCATAGCTTGTGATGATTTTACGTGTGGTTTCTTTGACTAATTTTTGAGTTTTTTTGTTTTTAATCTCTTTATGTTTTTCTAAAATATAAAAAATCAATTTTTTGTCAGTATCTTTTGACATAAATAATCGCAAATTTTGAGCTGTTTCTCTTTTGAAGTATAAAGAATCCCTTAAAGTATCTCTTTTTAGTTTTTTTATCTCTCTCTGTGCTATTTTTTTGAAGCATTCTTTTAGTTTTGATAAAAAATACGAATCCATGTTTTCGGTTTCGGCATAATTGAGGATAAATAACCTATTTATCTCATCTGATCGAAATGGCCAAAGGAAACAAGCTATGTCCCACAGCCTTTTGTTCAAAGGAACGCCGTTCTTATAAAAACGATGTCGGTGAAAATCGGTTAAATAAATTTTACCAGAAGAATAAAGGATATTTCCTGGATGAAGATCTTTGTGAAAAAAGCCCAATTCATGAAGTTTCTTTATGGTTTTAGCAACTATAGGTATTACCTCAAGAATTTCATTGTTAGATAGGGAAGTTATGGGCTTACCATCTACTAATTCTGTTACGCATATCTCCACTTTTTTATC
>CAYZRR010000072.1:0-6232 GCA_964480925.1 uncultured Thermodesulfobacteriota bacterium | reverse complement strand
CGAAGAGAAGTCCTCCAAGGCAGGGGGACTTGGTTTTGTCCAAATTGTCAAAAGGAGGGGTGAGGATGTTTTGGTGGTTAGTAATTCTTCCTTTTCTTTTGGCCTTTGGAAGCACAGGATGGACTTCTCAGTGTGTGGAATGCCATAAATTGAAGACTCCTGGAATAGTTAAAGATTGGGAACTAAGTAAGCATTCCAAGGAAGGGATTGATTGTTCCGTGTGTCACGGAACTGAACACAAGACCGAGAGGGATTTTAAAAAGGCCAAACTTCCTCAAGAGGAAACCTGTGGGAGTTGTCATAGTGAGCAATTTGAGCAGTTTTTGCGAGGGAAGCATAGTTTAGGGTGGAAGGCCATGATGGCTCTCCCGGTTTCACCCCTTGAGCCCGAAGAGCTTATAGAGGGGAAGAGGGGGTGTGGTGGTTGTCATAATATGGGGATAAAGAGCAAGGAAGAAATAAAGCGCCTTGAAGCTAAAGGCTATCGGCATGAGGTCAACTCCTGTGACGAATGTCATACTCGACACCTATTTTCCAAGCAAGAGGCTCTCAATCCTCAGGCCTGTCAGAAGTGCCATATGGGCTACGACCATCCCCAATGGGAGATGTGGTCAAGTTCTAAACATGGGTCCAGGTGGATGGCCAAAAAACTCGGCGACGTTCCCGAAGGAGCCCAAGCGCCAACTTGTCAGACTTGTCATATGCCCGGTGGTACTCATGAGAACCACACTGCGTGGGGGTTTCTGGGGGTAAGGCTTCCCTTACCTGAAGACCCTCAGTGGGCCAAGGACCGAGTTACGATCCTTAAAGCACTTGGGGTTTTGGATCCAAATACAGGTAAGCCAACCCCCGTTTTTGATGCAGTTAAATCCTTAAGGCTTGCAAGGCTAACTGAGGAGGAGTGGAAATCCGAAAGGGAAAAGATGATAAAGAGGTGTAGCGAGTGTCACTCAGAACCTTATGCAAGGAAACAACTTGAGATGGGTGACCAGATGCTCAAAAAAGCTGATCGCTTAATGGCCGAGGCCATTGAGATCGTGGCAGGTCTATATAAAGAAGGGATTCTCCAGAAACGGGAGGGTTATCCTTTTGCTTATCCCAATTTGTTGTTCTTCATGCAGACAGGTGGAAAAGAGAAGGAGAAACTTTCTTACATAGAGCAGGTTTTGTGCCAAATGTTTATGAAACACCGAATGAGAACCTATCAGGCTTTCTTCCACGTTAATCCAGATTACGCTTATTGGTACGGTTGGGAGATGATGGTGAAGGACCTTGGTGAGATAAAGCATTTGGCCGAGGAGATGAGGAAAAGCCAGGTCAAAAAGAAAACAAAATGAGGAGGGGTGCCATGGATAAGAAGGAACAAGTTCTTCAAGCTTTAAAGTCTGCTGGTAAACCCTTAAGGCCAGCTGATATTGCTAAACTCACTGGTATCCCCAGCAAAGAGGTTTCTCAGATCATCTCCGAATTAAAGAAAGAAGGAAAAATCACTTCGCCCAAGAGGTGTTTTTACGCACCGGTGGGGTAAAAAACTAAAGTGAGGAGGTGGTTGGATGGGGATCAAAGGCACAAGGACCGAGAAGAATCTTCTTACCGCTTTTGCGGGTGAATCTCAAGCAAGGAACCGTTATACCTTTTTCGCCTCACAAGCGAAAAAAGAAGGGTACGAACAGATAGCGGCTATATTTTTGGACACAGCTGATAACGAAAAGGAACACGCAAAAAGGCTTTTTAAGTTCCTCGAGGGGGGAGAGGTTGAGATTCAGGCCTCTTTCCCTGCCGGCATAATAGGGACGACTGAACAGAACCTTGAGGCGGCAGCTGCGGGGGAAAGGTATGAGCATACCATAATGTATCCCGAATTCGCGAAAATAGCGGAAGAAGAGGGTTTTAAGGAAATAGCTGATGTCTTTAGGGCCATCGCAGTGGCCGAAATGGGACACGAAAGGCGCTATTTAGCCCTTCTTAAGAACTTGCGCGAAGGGAAGGTGTTTAAAAAAGACCAACCCGTTAAATGGCGTTGCCGTAATTGCGGTTATATCCATGAGGGTATTGAGGCTCCCGAAAAATGTCCTTCCTGTGATCATCCAAGGGCTTATTTTGAGGTCTATGTTGAGAATTGGTGATCTTTTTAGAAAAGGAGGTTGACTATGTCGGAAGAAAAAGTTAAAGGTTGCGTGGCTACGGCAAGAGGCCCTCTGATTCAAGGGCCGAAGGAAGAAATCCAAGAAACAAAAGAGAAGGAGGTAATAAAAATGTTAGCTAAAGTCGGTAAAGAAGCTCCGGATTTTGAGGCCATTGCTTATCATAAGGGTGAATTCAAGGTTATAAAACTCAGCGATTTCCGAGGAAAGTGGGTGGTACTTTGCTTTTATCCTGGGGATTTTACCTTTGTCTGACCCACGGAGCTTGCGGCAGTTGCCGCAAAGTATGATGAGTTTAAGGCCTTAGGGGTTGAGGTTTTGGCAATAAGTGTAGATAGCCGATTCGTGCACAAGATTTGGAACGAAGTGGAACTATCGAAAATGGTTCCCGGTGGGATTCCTTATCCAATGCTTTCGGATCCAGGCGGAAAAATCGGAGAGGTTTATGGGGTATATGATCCTGAGGCAGGAGTTGACATACGAGGTCGGTTCATTATCGATCCTGATGGCATAATCCAAGCGATGGAAGTTCTAACTCCCCCGGTTGGTCGAAACCCCGAAGAGCTTATAAGGCAAATTAAAGCCTTCCAACATGTGAGAAATACTCAAGGTGCTGAAGTCACCCCAAGCGGCTGGCAACCGGGCAAAACGACTCTTAAAGTAGGACCTGAGCTTGTAGGAAAGGTTTGGGAAGTTTGGAAGCCTGAATTTTAAAAATTAATTATAAACAAGGAGGTTAAAAATGGCTCAGAGATTTGGCGTTTACAAGTGTAACGTTTGTGGGAATGTGGTAAGGGTGAATCTTGCTGGGGTTGGCAATTTGGTATGTTGCGGGCAACCCATGGTTCTTCAAACGCCCAAGACCGAAGAACAGGGATATGAAAAGCATTTGCCGGTAGTTGAAAAGACTCAAGAAGGGGTGAAAGTCAAAGTAGGGTCTGTACCTCATCCAATGGAACCAAATCATTATATAGTTTGGGTGGAAGTGGAAGTGGATGGATATTGCTTGGAAAGGTTTTTCAAGCCAGGAGAAGAACCTCAAGCGGAGTTTCTTATTGGAGCGGGCAAAGAAGTTAAAGCGGTGAGAGAATACTGTAATTTACACGGTTTATGGGAAACAAAAATGTAAAAGTTTAAGGAGGTTAAAAATGGCAGAGGAAAGGCCTTTAAAAGGATGTGCCGTTGAAGGGAGGAATGTAACTGTTATTACCTGCAAATGCCCTGGATGTGGTAACGAAGTGGAGATGTTTTCTGATGAAAGTAAGGTGACCTGTAAAAAATGTGGACGCGAGATAACGCTTGAAGAATGTAGAATCCTTTCCTCCTAAAAGGAAAGGGAGAATTAATTAAAAGGGGTATTTTTGAAGAGGGAGGGGAAGGTTTTTCATCTCTTAGAATATGGGCTTTATGTGCTTGGTTCTAAGGGTGGAGAGAAGTACAATGCCCAGATAGTTAACGCCTTTATGCAGGTGACTTCTAAACCTCCACGAGTTGCCTTTGCTTTGAATAAGGGAAATTTAACCCATGATTTTGTCAAAGAGAGTCGGGTTTTTTCGCTTTCTATCGTTTCTGAGGAGGCGCCTTTGGATTTTATAGGTAAGTTCGGTTTTCGTTCGGGGAGAGAGGGAGACAAGTTCCTTGGAGTAAATCACAAATTTGCCAAGAATGGGTGCCCGGTGGTTTTAGATTACACCTTAGGTTATTTGGCGGGCAAAGTCATAGGAGAGCTAGATGTGGGTACTCACACTTTATTTGTGGGTGAGGTAGAAGAAGGGGAGATATTGGGGGAGGGGGTTCCTCTTACTTATTCAAATTATCAAAAAATAAAGAAAGGAGTTACCCCTAAAAGAGCTCCTACTTTTATTGAGACAAAATCTGAGGAGGTGAAAGGGATGAAGAGATATGTGTGTAGTGTATGTGGTTATGTTTACGATCCTGAAGAGGGCGATCCCGAACACGGAATCGCTCCAGGGACGGCCTTTGAGGATTTGCCCGAGGATTGGGTGTGTCCGGTGTGTGGTGCTTCGAAAGATCAGTTTGAACCGGAGGCTTAATATGAGAGTTCAGGTAAGGGAAGGGATATATTGGGTAGGTGTCATAGATTGGAATCTGAGGGAATTCCACGGTTACTTGACCGATAAAGGGACCACTTATAATTCCTATTTGGTTTTGGACGAAAAGGTCGTCCTTTTTGATGCCGTTAAAAGTGAGTTTTTCCCGATTTTTTTGGAAAACATCAGGGAAATTATCGACCCTCGCGAAATTGACCTTATAGTGATTAATCATGTGGAAATGGACCATTCAGGGGCTTTGCCCAAGCTTATGGAAATTGTTAAACCCGAAAAGATCATTTGTTCCCCTAAAGGGAAGGAACACTTAATTAAGCATTTCCACCGAGAAGATTGGCCTTACGAGGTGGTGAGAAGCGGGGATCAGCTTTCCATAGGCAAAAGGACTATAAAGTTCTTAGAGACCAGGATGCTTCATTGGCCTGATTCCATGTTTAGTCTCCTTGTTGAAGATAGGGTCTTGATCTCACAAGATGCTTTTGGCCAACATTATGCCACTTCGGGACGTTTTGACGATGAGGTGGATCAAGCTGAGCTAATGAGACAGGCTAAGAAGTACTATGCCAACATTCTCCTTCCCTATTCAGCGCTTGTTAGCAAATTGATTGATGAAATCGAGAAAATGGGGCTTGAGTTTGATTTAATAGCTCCAGATCATGGTGTCATTTGGAGGAAGGCCCCGGACAAGATTATCGAGTCTTATAAAAAATGGAGCACTCAGGAGAAGGAGAAAAAAGTGGTCATCGTTTATGACACCATGTGGCACAGCACTGAACTTTTGGCCCAGGGGATTTCCAAGGGGCTTGAGGATGAAGGAGTAAATCACTTACTTATGAACCTTCGTTTTAACCATCGAAGTGAAGTCATAACCGAGGTCCTTGAAGCAAAAGCCATACTTGTGGGGTCTCCTACAATAAATAATTACATATTGCCCACTGTTTCGGACTTTTTAGCGTATTTAAAGGGGTTGAAACCCAAAGGGCTTAAGGGTGCGGCTTTTGGTTCTTACGGATGGAGCGGTGAGTCGGTCAAGGTGATTGAGGAAGAACTCCAAACAATGGGGGTTGAGTTAATAAGCGAAGGGCTTAAGGTTAATTTTGTGCCTTCCGAAGAGGATATAAGAAAGGCAAGGGAGTTTGGCCAGAAGGTAGGAAGGTATGTGAGATCATGAATGGGTTAAGGATATTGGGCATTATACAGGGACATTATGGGGAGAGAATGCTTGAGTGTTGGCGAAAATATGGTCCATCCCATTGGAAGGTGGAAGGTCTTAAAATCAAAGGGCCTCTTCCTTTTGAAATAGATGAGGTTTCTCAATATCTCCCCGACGAGATTCCCGAAAGTGATCTCATCATAAGTTTAGGGGAAGAACCCGGCGTATTGGAACTGCTTCCAGAGATCGTAAGAAGGGCCAAGGGAAAGGCGGTAATAGTCCCAGTTGATAACCGGGGGTGGGTTCCACCTGGGCTTTTTAAACAGGTGGAAAGACGCTTACAAAAGATGGGGATTTTGGCCATTTCGCCAGTTCCCTTTTGTGCTCTTAAGGAGGGCGATTCGGATAATCCCTTTATAAAAGAGTTTGCGAGCTATTTTGGAATTCCGGAAGTTAGATTGCAACTTGAAGGGGAGAGGATAAGGGGAGGCGAAGTGATAAGAAGCGCTCCGTGTGGGAGTACCTTTTTTGTAATAGAGAACCTTAAAGGAGAGAGGATTCAGGATGCCGAAGAAAGGGCAGGATTACTGCATCATAACTACCCATGTCTTGCCACAATGACCATTGATTGGCAATTTCAAGATACCCTTATGCATCGAGCGGGTTTTTTTACCAAAGAGGCGATTAAGAAGGCACTTAAGGCTTTAATGAAAGACAAGGAGGTTTAAAAATGATGAAGGTGAAGATTTATACCACCCCCACTTGACCTTTCTGCCATCAGGCGAAGGGGTTCCTTTCGCAAAAGGGGATCGAGTTTGAAGAGGTTGATGTATCCAAAAACCCACAGGCCATTGAAGAAGTGGAGA
>CAYZRR010000071.1:0-12187 GCA_964480925.1 uncultured Thermodesulfobacteriota bacterium | reverse complement strand
AGAAGTTGCTGTAAATATAAGGCGGAAGGAGTAGTATTGAGAGCCTCTTTCTCGATTCCGTTCCAGCGATAATTGATAGTCCCTATAACGCCCACCTCAAATCCGGCTTTTTGGATTATGGACTCAAGAAGGTACGTGGTGGTCGTCTTTCCATTTGTACCGGTAATTCCTATAAGTCTCATCTCCTTACTCGGATGGCCATAAAAATTTGAGGCCACCTGCCCTAAAGCAGCCCTAGTATCCTCCACCATAACATAAGGAACATTAACCCCCTCGATCCTTCTTTCCACTAAAAGGGCTGAAGCCCCTCTGTTTAGAGCTTCTTTTATGAATAGATGACCGTCATTTCTCTCGCCCTTTATGGCCACAAAAAGATAGTTGGGTCTTACGGTCCTTGAATCGCAACTTATGCCTTCGATATTGAGGGTAAGGTCTCCGCAGGTTTCAACGATTTTAATACCCTTTATAACTTCTTCAAACCTCATCCACCCTTCCCCATCTCAGACATGGCTAAGGTATTCCGTGGGGGTATCTTCCAATATTGAATTAGCTCTTGAACGATCTTTCTGAATACCGGAGCCGCCACTTCTCCTCCGTAAATAGAAGTCCTAGGTTCATCAAACATCACCAGTATTACTGCCTTCGGACGATCAGCCGGAAAAATCCCTACAAAAGAGGCCACAAAATGCTCCCGGCTGTAACCTCCTCGATGGGGGTCATACTTTTGGGCTGTTCCAGTCTTCCCTGCTATTGCATAACCCTCTAAAAAAGCCCTCGTTCCCGTACCTTCGAGAACAACCCTTTCTAACATCCCCATTATTAGTCTCGAAACCTCGGATGAAAAAACTCTTCTCTCCACTTGAGGTTCCATCACCAAAACCTTACCATCCCCTACTTTTCTGAGTTCCTTAACGATGCGAGGCTTAACTTTTAAACCACCATTAGCTATTGCTGAATAAGCTACAGCGATCTGCAGTGGTGTACAAATCATACCTTGACCAAACCCTAGGGTCATAAGATCTACAGGTGTCCAAAGTTTTGGTGGTTTAAGTACCCCCTTTTCTTCTGGTAGTCCAATGCCCGTTTTCTCACCAAATCCGAGGCTTTTAAGAAATTCATAATAATCATCGGCTCCTATGGTTCTCGCTATTTTCGCGGCTCCGATATTACTTGAATATTTAATGACCTCTTGTACCGTAAGCCAATCATAAGACTTTACATCCCTTATGGTTAGGCCAAAAACGTTGTAACGCCCCCCTTCACAGAATACGATATCATTAGGCCTTAAAAAACCTTTCTCCAAAGCAGTGGCCACAAGGAAGGGCTTCAAAATACTACCTGGTTCAAAGAGCCCCACTGTGGCGAAGTTTTTCCTGTTTTCGGGAGGATAGAGCCAGAAAGAATTTGGGTTAAAGGAAGGTAAAGAGGCCATCCCCAATATATCTCCTCGGACTGGATCCATTATCAAACCTACAGCTCTTTTCGCTCGGCATTCCTCAAGTCCCTCCTGCAGGGCCCTTTCAAGGATGTATTGTACATTTACATCTAAGGTCAAATAAGCATCCCATGGGCCTTCTTCTCCCCTTTCAAGTGGCAAAAAGACCCTTCCGAGTCCATCCCTTTCGATGACCATCTCCATTAAAGGAGCCTTGAGGAATTTCTCATAAGCCCTTTCAACTCCTTCAAGCCCTTCATGATCGATATTGACAAATCCGAGCACCACCGAGGCCAATTCTTTATAAGGGTAAAACCTTTTGGGCTCTTCAATCACCCCTATACCCTTTATTTTCAATTCCTTAACCCTTTCCCACTCTCCTGGTGATACGTGACGTTTTATCCATACGAAATGTCTATCGGTAGAAAACTTTTTCAGGAGTCCGTGCGGATCTAAATTTAAAAAGCGAGCTAATAATCTTGCCGCCTCCTCTTTGTTTTCTATAAGGGAAGGGACCCCATAAACGGAGGGAACCGTAATGCTCAAGGCCATTTCTTTTCCTTCCCTATCTAATATCCTTCCCCTTTTGCTGGGAAAAGAGAGCTTCGTGTAATGTTGTCGGTTTATTTTCTCGAAAAACTCATCCCTTGAAATAAATTGGAAGTAAAAAGCCCTTATCTCAAAGACTAAAAATATAAAAAACACCAATAAACTTACTAAAGCCAATCTAATTCCCTTGGGGTTCATTTTCTTCCCCCATGACGATCACTTCTTCCTTTTTGGGGAAACGCATCCCCAATTTTTCTCTCGCCAGACGTTCTATTTCTGAGGGAGAGGTTGATAAAGCGATCTCAAGCCTTAATTCCTTTTTCTTTCTCAAAAGTTCTTCCTTCTCTTTTTGAAGTCCAGAAATTTCATATTTAAGATGAATATTGGAGCTCCTTATAATCCCCAAAAAAAGCGCTCCCCCTAACACCATTAAAATTCCCAAAATGACTTCCTTATTACCTCCTCTTTTCATATCCTCTCAGCTACTCTCATTTGAGCGCTTCTTGATCTCGGATTGCGTTTGACTTCCTCTTCACTCGGTAGAATTGGATTTCGGACAATAACTTCTAAAACCTTTCTGTTACCTCCACACAAACATTGAGGATACCAGGAAGGACATATACAGTCCTTTGATAATCGCCCAAATACCTCTTTCACAATGCGATGTTCCAACGAATGAAAGGAAAGGACCACAATTCTACCCCCTTTCTTTAAGCAGAAGGGAAGTTTTTCTAAAACCTCTTTTAGGTTTTTAAGCTCTTGGTTCACGGCAATCCTTAAGGCAAGAAAGGTCTTGGTAGCGGGATGGATTTTCTCGGGATGAAATTTCTTAGGGATTACTTGATAGATTAATTCAGCTAGTTCACGAGCGCTTTTTATCCCACCTTTTAAACGCTTTTCTCCTATGGCCTTTACAATCTTTGAGGCCCATTTCTCATCTCCGTAAAACCTTATAATCCGCCTCAACTCCTCAAGAGGCCACCTGTTGATTATCTCGTCGGCAGTAAGGGAAATGCTTTTATCCATCCTCATGTCAAGAGGGACGTCTTCATTGAATGAAAATCCCCTTTTCGAACTCAAATGGAAAGACGAAATTCCTAAATCCAAAAGGACCCCATCTACTTCTCTAAGGTCAAGATCCTGAAGGATCGTATCCACGTTAACAAAGTTGTCTCGGACAAGCACAAAGCGGCCTTCAAACTTCTTAAGGCGCTTTTTAGCCCTTTCCAATATCTCCTCATCCCAATCAACGCCTATGAGGAATACCTGAGAAGAGGCCTTTAATATCTCCTCCGCGTGTCCTCCTTCACCTACAGTTAGATCAACAAAAACGCCCCCTTTGGCACAATTGAGGTATTGCACCACCTCCTTAGCCATAACCGGTATGTGAAAGACCTCTTGTTTCTCTTCTGTCATCTCACACTCTACCGCAAAAGCCATTCTAAAAACCCATCCGCTCCGCGATCATTTCGCTGATTTGGTCAAAACTCTCCTCACATTTCTTCATCTCTTCTTCCCATTTCTCCTTGTCCCATATCTCGAATCCCTTAAGCATACCCACTAACACCACTTCCTTTTTCAGATTGGCTTGTATCCTCAGTTGAAGGGGGATCAATAACCGACCGTGATCGTCAAGCTTACAATCCACAGCCCCTGAGAAGAAATACCGAAAGAACCTCTTAATCTCACCCCTTAAAAGTGGGAGCTCCTTTAACTTCTCCTCCCATTTCCTCCATTCCTCCATAGGAAAGGCAACAACACACGAATCATAAACGGTAAGCACCAACTCTTCGCTCCTGTAATGAACCTGAAGAACCTCCCTAAACTTGGAAGGAATGCTCACTCGCCCCTTACTATCAATCACATGCTCAAATCGCCCACGAAACACGGTGTCACCACTTTATCCCACCTTGTCCCACTTTAGTCTATTTTGAGGAAGTTGTCAACTTTTGGAATTGTGTTTCGAAAAATAAAAGGGGAGGGACAACCCTCCCCTTTTATTTTTGAGAGATATGGTTCTTTAAGACGTCAACTTTTGGCCTTTTCTCTTTCCTCGAGTCTAACTTTACGTCTCAAAATCTTTCCTGAAGGTGAGGTGGGAAGGCTTTCCCGGAACTCGATAAAGTGTGGTACCTCGTAAGGTGCGAGTTTTTTGCTACACCACTCAATTAGTTCTTGGGTTGATGGGGGGGCTGTTACTTCTTTTTTAAGCACAACCAGTGCTTTTATCTTCTCACCTACTTCGGGATCGGGAATTCCTATTACACAGGCTGCCATCACGGAAGGATGTTCGTTTAAGACCCTTTCGACTTTTGAAGGAACCACCCTA
Source organism: uncultured Thermodesulfobacteriota bacterium (assembly GCA_964480925.1). Lineage (GTDB taxonomy): Bacteria > Desulfobacterota > B13-G15 > B13-G15 > B13-G15 > B73-G16. Next base: position 7,874 of record CAYZRR010000071.1, on the reverse strand, counting down.
TATCCTTTATGTTTGATTATATCACCTGACCTATCCAAGAAGAAAACCCACCCGTTTTCGTCTATTTTTACTATATCGCCGGTCTTATACCATAATCTATCCCCTATTTTTATAAAGCTTTTTGAGGTTTCTTCGGGTTTATTCCAATAACCTTTAATCATATGGTCAGAAGAGATGAGAAGTTCTCCCTGCCCCGGAATACTGACCTCTTCCATGGTATCCGGATCCACAAGTTTTGCCTTCCAATGAGGGAGAACTCGGCCTAAACTTCCTTCAGGAATTTCCTCGTCTCCTGGAGTCATGGTTATACCACCACAGGCCTCTGTGGCACCAAGGCCTTGATAGATATATTTCCCCGTTCGTTCTCGCCAACGCTCAATGAGAACTGGAGGCAGATAATCACCTCCACTGTAACACCATTGAAGAGAGCTTAAATCATATTGATCGATTTTCGGATGTTCCAAAATCATCCGATAGAAAGTGGGAGTACCAAACATGTTCGTAACCTTATAACGTTCAATATGAGCCAAAACATCTTCAATGTCCATCCTAGGAAGTATCACCAGGGTATCTCCGTAGAGAAGCCCTGAAAGCCCCTGAGCCTGTCCCAAGATGTGATAAAGAGGGGATCCTTGAAGGATTATAGCTTTTCCTTTTGGCACCACCTTAGCAACAGTTTCTCTTTCTATTTTGGTACAGGAAACAAAAACGTCATGGGTAAAGGGGACACCCTTGGGTAGACCGGTTGTACCACTGGTATAAAGGATCTCAGCTAAGTCATCGGGATCTACTTCTACTTTGGGAATCTCTTTCCCCTTTTTGAGAAGTTCGTCAAACATTATTACCCCTTCTGGGTTTCCAAATTTCCTTGCCTTTAAAACAACATCATTCACTACTTCTTTCCACATCGGTAAGTGTTCAGCAGTATTACTGAAAATTACGTTTTCAAAAAGTCCAGCGTTTTTTAAAGGTTCCACATTTGGAAAATTTGCTTCACAACAGAAAATCGTCTTAGCTTCGCTATCCTTAGCTATGTATTCCAAATCGTGAGAGCCGTAAAAATGGGTCACTGGAACCGCCACAGCTCCGATCCTTTGTAGGCTAAACCACGCTATCACCCACTGAGGGCAATGGGGTAAATAAATTATAACTCTTTCCCCTTTCTTAACCCCCATTGCGCTAAGGGAACTGGCAAGTCTTTCGCACAAATTACGAAGTTCAGAATAACTGTACTCAACTCCAAGGTAAACCAAGCTGGTTTTATGTGGCTTCGTCTCCACCGTTTCTTCGAAAACATCCCATACGCCTTTTTTCATGATCCCCTCCTTGCGAGTTTTTGCCTTAAGTTATGCCCTATTAGTCCCCCATTATATCCTTCATTGTAAGGTTTGTAAAACGAAAACAGATGAGCCCCCTACTTTAGAGTAGGAGGCTCATCTAACCTGTCTTAAACCTAAAAATTTATTAGTAAATGTGCCTCAAAGGATAAAGCCCAACTTTAACCTGCTTTCCGCCTCTAACCTGGTCCACCCTGCAAGCATCTATACCCTCAACTTTTTTAGGACCATAAGTAAGGGGCGTATTGGTCAATCCTCCGGTATCCAAGTTCTTTATCCTCCACAAACCTTTTTCAAGCACATCCACAGGCCTAAGCTTCTCAAAAGGCACCTGTTCCATCGCTAACCTTATAGCCTCAAGCTGAATCATAGCTTCCACAATACCCGCCATATACATCACGTGAGGAACCTTAGTGGGAGGCGTATAAGTAGGTCTATATTTTTTGAAAAGTTCATGGATGAACTTCATACCCGGACAGTCCTCATCCCAGGCGGGGAATAAACCACCTACCACTACACCCTCTCCGAGCTCACCCATCGCAGGTAGAAAGACCTGAAGATGCATCGGAGTGGCAAAACCAAAAACGATCTTGTATGGAAGATGAGGCCCCATTCCAAGCCTTACGGCCTCCTTTATGGTGGGTTGCCCTCCCGGATTGACCATAAAGCCAAGGGTCAAATCAACCCTATTTTCCTTAAGCCACATGAGCTGTGTTGTGGGAGGAGTGGTAGGAACAAGGGGTACGTATTGGCGTCCTACAAATTCATAACCTATTTTTTCAAGATATTCCTGCATTTGGGGAATCTCTATGGACTTACCAGCTGGGTTATCTGCTGTAAGATAAGCTACCCTTGGTTTCCGAGATTCTTTCCAATTTTCCTTAAACCAATCCGCTATGGCGGCCAAACTATCGGTATAAATGGGATAATAACTTACAATTGTCCCTGGCTCAGGAAGCATTAGATAGGGGCCTGTCGCCATACTTGTGGCCATCATCCTATCTTGAGCAAGCTTATCTTTAAGGGCAAGGGCTTGAGGGGAACCGGAAACCCTAAATACTAACATTCGGCCTTTCAATTCCTCATATATGGAAAGCGCTTTGGCTGGCTTTAATTCGTCATCCCGCCATAGGACTTCTATTTCAATATCACCGGGCCACTTTTCCTTCCGCCAAGGGGCAAGGCTCTTGGTCTCATTTACATATTTGGCATAATCTTCAAACCCCATGAGAACCGCCGCCGCATCCTCAGCATAAGCCCCTGTAAGAGCAAAAGAGCCCCCAATGTAAACCTTCTTTTTGGGTTGCCCTTCACATATCCCTAAAAACCCTAAAACCATTAACAAAATCGTTAAAACCCACACTTTTCTTACCATCTTGCACCTCCCTTTTTAAAAATTTGTAAATTTAAATTTATTTTCCTCACCCCATAAAAAGTGGCCATCGCTTTATATAAGTCCACAATTTTTCCCACCCATGCCATAATCCCCTTGGTTCAAAGATGAGAAATATCACAATGATGAGCCCTCTCACTATTAAACTTAACGAAGCCGCAAACTGAGCAGCCACAGCAGGAAATAAACCAGAAAGGATCGGTCCAACAATAATCACCAGCTCATCTAATAACTTCAACACTACTGCTCCTATTACTGCACCCCATGTATTCCCCATTCCTCCTACTATTAACATTGCGAGATACCATACTGAATCCATAAAAGGAAACTGATCTACACTAGCAAAAGCATAGTAATGTACTAACAAAGCTCCTGCAATACCTGCATAAACACATCCTATAAAAAACGCTTGAAGCTTATAAAACCATAAATTTATTCCCATAGCTTCAGCTGCAATATCAAAATCCCTTATGGCCATAAAAGCCCTTCCAATTTTACTACGTGCTATATTGTGGGCAGCTATTGTAGAAATTAAAGCAATAATTGCTACTAGATAAAAATAGCTGAGTTTACTACTCAATACATATTTTCCTATTTTAGGTCTTGGAACTGCAAGCCCATCAGGACCACCAGTTATATGATAAAGTTGCAGTATAAACCACATAATTATAAAATAGGCCGCAATCGTGGACATGATCAAATAAAAACCTTTTATCCTAAGTGAGGGAAGCCCAAAAATCAAACCAACTAAACCTGCAGCAATACCACCCAAGGGAAGTGCAATCCAAAACGAAAGCCCGAGTTTGGCAGTAAGGACCCCGCAAACATATCCTCCAACTGCCATGAACCCCACATGTCCCAAGGAGACCTGCCCGCAATAACCGGTAAGCAAATTGAGTCCATGTGCACTTGTTATTGAAATCCCTATCATGGTTAAAATTGTAAGGACTCTATCCGAACAAAAATGAGGCACAAGAAACAACACCACCAAAAAGGCTAAAAAGGCAAACCATTCCGTCTTGCTTTTAAAGAGCGAAAGCTTTTGAGCATAAACCCTATGAGCCAAGGAATCACTCATCCCTAAACCCTCTCGATCTTCTTCAGCCCAAAAAATCCGTAGGGTCTTATGATTAATACTATTATCATGACCACAAAGGGAAAAACTCCTGCAAAACCGCCCCTTGGCAAAAGAGGATCTAAATAACCGGAGGCTAAATTCTCAAGTATTCCTAATATGATCCCCGCAATTACCGCTCCGCCCAAAGACTCTACCCCACCAAAAAGTGCCACAGTAAAAGCTTTAAGCCCAATCTCGGCAAGAGGCACCATCACTCCAGAGATAGCTCCTAATAATAAACCACCAATAGCTCCAACTATAAAAGAAACTACCCAAGCGACTTTATAAACGGTAGTAGCTCTGATTCCAAAACTCTGAGCAACCTTCAAATCTTCTGCAGTAGCTCTCATCCCCAAACCAAGCTTCGTATACCGATAAAAAATCATTAAAATACCCACACAAATCGCCGAAATGAAAAATCCTATCGTTGGTTCCGAAGGTATGGATACAAAACCGATTTTAAGCGAAAAAGTGGGAAGCAAATCATGATATGTTTTATATTGTCCCCCCCAGATTAAGGTGGCCATACCTTCTATAATAGTAGCTAAAGCGATAGTCATCATAATAATCGAAATAATGGGTTGCCCAATTAATGGACGGAGCAAAAGCCTCTCTATTATCAATCCCATTATCGCTGCTACTCCTATCATACACAAAATGCTCAACCACAAAGGAAAACCCGTAATTACTAAGAAGGTATAACCTAAATATCCTCCCAACATAACAAAATGGCCTTGTGCTATATTAAAGACATTGGAACTCTTAGTAATCATAACGAAACCTATCGCAATTAAAGCATATATCATCCCTAATGCTATCCCTGTAACAACCAGTTGCAAAAAGAAATTCACATTTCCACCTCTTTTAAATAATCTTTTGTATTCACAATTTCATTCATGATTTTTTGCCGTCTAAAATGTCCTGTCAAAGTTATATGTCCTTCAAATATATCAAAAGGTTTTAACAAAATCTTAAACCTTTTGATCCTCAATCCTTCTAATAATTTTCGATTTACTTTAGACAACCCTTCTTTAATATATCCGAGCACCTCTTCTTTTTCTAACAGATCGCTTAAACTCAAATGTTCTATCCCCTTTGACCGAGCTAACTCTGTTACCCTATCTGGATCAGGTACTATAAGAGCACTTAACGTACCGTTTTCTTTAAATACAAAAGCATCTTTGATCTGATCCATCACTCGAAGTTGGCTTTCTAAGAGCTGAAACGAGATTACCTCCTTCCCTTCCAAAAACACCTCTCCTTTTCTGCCCCAAAGTTCGATTTTTCCATCTTCTTTTATTATCCCAACGTCATCCAGCTTGACCCTTTCATGAGCCTTAACTTCAAAACCATCAGGAGCCTGAAAAACCTCTACTCCAGCAAAAGGAAATCCCATCTCTTCCGGATTTTCCATTACTCCTTGGGTAATCGATATAAGTCCCACCTTCTTATTCCAATAAAGGTTTTTCAGATCAATATCCATTACTTTAAAAAATTTAATAACCTCATCACACATCAAAGGTCCTATGTTATAGCATAATTTTACTTTGTCTAATCCCAATTTTGTTTTTAAAGGCTTACAAAATAGCAAATTTGACAAGAATCTCTTCGCACTATTTTTCTTATCTCCTTCAACTTTAAATAAATCATCCCAAATTTTCCTCAAAAGACCTGCATTAGGTATTTTTATTTTTACATTTTTGTACAAATTTTCCCAGGTTCTTCCCGAAAAATACAAAACTGTAGGCTTTATCTCCTTTAAATCTTCCATATATGTTTCTTCCCTTTCGGCAAAAGCTAAAGTACATCCACTAAGCAAATGTATTCCAAACATAAAAATTTTATCCATAAACCTAACAGGTGGGAAAAATGGCATCACAACATCATTTTTTGTAAATTTTTCTTTATCTATTAATTTTTTAGCATTTTGCAAAATATATTCATGAGTATACAAATTAGTAGTGAATTCTGTAATCCCTTCAGAATAAACGCAGGTACAAATATTTTCCCGCGAGATATTTCTATTAATTTCTACCGGTTTTCCTAAATTCTCATGAATTATTTCTTTAAAACCCTTCAGGTTGGAAAAAGGAAAATCCGAGATACCTTTATAATCCCAAAAAATTATGGTTTTTGCTTTCCCTAAAACATCGCCAAAAGGCAAAAGTTTACTTATCTCCTCCTGCCCTCTTAAAACTAAAACCTTAACTTCATATTTACTTATAAGTTGATGTAATTGCTGAAAATCCCAAAAATCCCGAATTGTTAAGGATATTCCTCCGATCGCGTATACAGCCATCTCAGCCATACATATCTCTGGGGAGTTTGGACCGTAAATTAAAACCCAATCTCCGCTTTTAATTCCTAAATTATAAAAATGCAAGGCTAAAGCATTCACATACTCAAAGTAGTCTTTCCAACTGTATTTCCACCAAACACCCTTCTTTTTATAGCAAAAAGCAGGAGTCTTCTCTCCATAGTTTATTGCGTTATAATGAAGAAGGTCTATTAAAGAATTGATATTTACAACATCCATGCTTGATTTGCTCTTTTCAATTTTTTATAACTTATCCGATTACTTGCGCTTATACCGAGATAGAAATCTTTTATCATTTCAGAATCTTTAAGTACATCCGATTTTCCTTCCATTACTATTCTACCATTCTCCAATATATAACCATAGTGTGCAACTTCAAGCGCCATCTTCGCATTTTGTTCAACTAATAGCATTGACATTCCCATTTCTTTGTTAATCCGATAAATGATCTCGTAAATTTCTCTAACAACAAGAGGAGCCAAACCTAACGATGGCTCATCCAAAAGCATCAATTTAGGTCTTGCCATTAAAGCTCGCCCAATTACTAGCATCTGTTGTTCCCCACCAGAAAGATAACCGCTGACCCTTTTTCTCATATCCTTCAGTTTAGGAAACCATTGATAAACCATCTCTAAATCAGATTTAATGGAAGCCTTATCTTTTCTACTATAAGCTCCAACCAACAGATTCTCCTCGACTGTAAGATGTTCTAAAACCCTTCTTCCTTCCATAACTTGAGCAATTCCCATATTGGAGATTTCGTCGGGAGGGAGGTTATTAATAACAACTCCTTCAAATATAACATCCCCTTTTATGACCTCCCCTTCTTCTGTTTTTAGTAAACCCGAAATAGTTTTTAACACGGTGGTCTTACCAGCACCATTTGGCCCTAAAAGGGCTACAATATTTCCTCGAGGTACTTCAAGGGTGACGTTTCGCAAAACGTGGATCACTCTTTTATAGGCAACATCTATATTGTTTAGTTTTAATAATATCTCATTCTTCTCCAAGGTACGCCTTTATTACGCGAGGATTTTTCTTTACTTCTTCAGGAGTACCTTCGGCAATCTTTTCGCCGAAATCTAATACCACAATCCTATTAGCTAAATTCATAACAATACCCATATCATGTTCGACTAAAATCATACCCTCTACTCCCCTCTGTAAAACTTCTGAAGCACTATAAGCTCCTTTCTGTCCACGAAATACTTCCAAAATATATCGCGTAAACTCCTCTTTTTCCTCTTGATTCATCCCGGCCATGGGTTCATCCAGAAGTAAAATCTTAGGTTCCATCGCTAAAACCCTTCCAAGTTCGACTCTCTTCCTCAGTCCATAGGGCAGAAAAGCCACTCTTTCGTTTCTCCAAGGCTGAAGGTCCAAAAAATCTATGATCTCCTCGGCAACTTCCCTATGTAAAGCTTCTTCTTTCTTTGTCCATCCTACATATAAAGCTGCAGTAAGCATATTTTGCTTCTTCATAAAAATATGTCTTGCTGCCAAAATGTTCTCAAGCACAGTTAAGCCAGAAAATAAGCCTATATTTTGAAACGTCCTTCCTATTCCTAGTTTCGGAAGTTGGTAGGGAGATAAATTAGTAATTTCTTTACCGTAAAAATATATTTTCCCTCTTTGAGGTTTGTAAAAGCCTGTTATGCAATTCAATAAAGCTGTTTTACCTGCACCATTAGGGCCTATCAAACCCAATAT
>CAYZRR010000070.1:0-3896 GCA_964480925.1 uncultured Thermodesulfobacteriota bacterium | reverse complement strand
CAAGGACATTAAGGGAGGCACCGAGGAGACGACCACCGGGGTTCTAAGGCTTAGGGAGATGGAAAGAGAGGGGCTTCTTTTGTTTCCCGTAATTGCGGTTAATGATGCTCAGACTAAGTACCTTTTCGATAATCGATATGGAACAGGGCAGAGCACTATCGATGGCATATTGAGAGCTACCAATAGGCTGATTGCGGGTTCCAATTTTGTCGTATGTGGTTATGGATGGTGCGGTCGCGGAGTAGCTATGCGGGCCAAAGGTATGGGGGCGAGGGTAATAGTAGTTGAGGTTGATCCGGTTAAGGCCTTAGAGGCCTTGATGGATGGCTTTGAGGTTATGCCCCTCGAGGAGGCTTCTTCAATCGGGGATTTTTTCGTTACGGTTACGGGTAACTATCGTGTAATAAGAAGGGAACATTTTGAAAGAATGAAAGATGGGGCTATTTTGGCCAATTCGGGGCATTTTAACGTTGAGATCGATGTAGAGGCCCTTGAAAAAATGGCAAAAGCGAAAAAACAGTTGCGTCAAGGTCTTACCCAATACCTTTTGGAGGATGGGCGCAAGTTAAACCTTTTAGGTGAAGGGAGGCTTGTTAACTTAGCCTGTGCCGAAGGGCATCCACCCGAAGTGATGGATATGAGCTTTTCAAATCAAGCCCTTTCCTGCGTTTACCTATGGAGAAACCGAGAGCAACTTGAGAAAAAGGTCTATAAAGTTCCCCCTGAGATCGATCGGGAAGTTGCTAATCTGAAACTTCTCTCCATGGGCATAAGGATCGATTCCCTCACTCCCGAACAGGAAAGATACCTGCGGTCTTGGACCTTAGGAACGTAAATCCTCTCTCTCCAAAAAAGATAAGATCTCGCGGATCTCCCTTATTCCGAAAAGTTCCATTTCCCTTTTGAGGGACTTGAAGTTTGTCCTGGGTATGATGGCCTTTTTGAAGCCTAACCTTTTGGCTTCTTCGAGTCTTTCTTTTGCATAAAGCACACTTCTCACTTCTCCCGCAAGGCCCACTTCTCCAAAGACAACTGTATCCGGAGGGAAGACCTTATCCAAATGGCTCGATGCTATGGCGGTAATTACCGCCAGATCTACAGCTGGTTCCTCGATCCATAACCCCCCTACCACATTCACAAATACATCCCTATGAGAGAGGTCAAGCCCCATCCTTTTTTCAATGATCCCCACAAGCAGAAGCAGTCGATTGTAATCTATTCCCATGGCGGTTCTTCTCCAACTCCCGTAAGAGGGAGCCACCAGGGCCTGGACTTCCACAAGAAGCGGCCTTGTGCCTTCAATGGCTGGCATCACCACGCTTCCTGGGACCCCGTGGGGTCTTTCGGCCAAAAATATCTCAGAAGGGTTTTTGACCTCCCTCAATCCCTTCTCCGTCATTTCAAAGACCCCTATCTCGTTGGTCGATCCAAAACGGTTCTTTACCGCCCTTAGGATTCGGAAGGGGCTGTCCTGCCTTTGTTCAAAATAAAGGACCACATCCACCAGGTGTTCAATTAGTTTAGGGCCAGCGATGATTCCCTCCTTGGTGATGTGACCTATGATGATCACCGCTACTTCTTCTCCTTTTGCAAGCTTAATGAGCCTTGAGGTGACTTCCCTCACCTGAACGATACTGCCCGAAGGAGAGGCTATTTCCCTTACCGAGGAAGCTTGAAGTGAATCAAGTACTATCACTTTGGGTTTATGACTTTTAAACTCCTCGATTAGATCATCCACATAAGAGGTAGAAAGCCCTAAAAACCCAGAACTCCTTCCTCCAAGCCTTTTGAGCTTTGAGCGTATTTGTTTTATGGACTCTTCACTCGAACAATAAAGGACCTTAACGCCCTGAGAAGCCAGATCATCAAGGATCTGAAGTACAAGCGTTGACTTGCCCATCCCAGGTGCTCCCCCGAGCAATATTACCGAGCCCTCAACAATTCCCCCTCCAAGAACCCGGTTAAATTCCTCAAAGGAAGTCCTTATCCTTTGTTCCTCAAAGTCCTCACCTTGAAGGATATAAGAACGAACTTGTTCTTGGGGTTTTACCTTTTTAAAAGAAGGGGACTCCTCAACCATCGTGCCCCAGTTTCCACAATTGGGGCACTTTCCCAACCACTGGGGATGTACATAACCACATTCTTGACAAACAAAGGCTCGCTTTTCCGTCATAATGATTGTTATAATATAAAGTCTCGAGGATGGGAAACGTCAGAAAAAGAGACTTGCTTTTTTTAATAAGCGGAGGAGGTTTCCTGTTCTTTTACTTTTCCTTACCTCTGGTTTTTCAATTCAAGCTTTTAGAAGTCTTAAGAAAAACAGCCCTTTCTCTTTCAATTATTTGTTTCACCCTGTTTTTCGCCGATTTTCTGGCTAATGTTTTCAGAAAGAAGGTTAGTTCTTTAAAGGAGGTCCTTCCCCCTACTTCTCTTCTAGAACACTTAATAAAGATCCTGGTTTTTGTAATAGGTGCCTTAGCGTTACTCCGATCCCTCGGAATCTCCATAACACCTGCCCTTGCTGGTCTCGGAATAGGCGGACTCGCAGTGGCCCTTGCTCTTCAACGTCCTTTAGGAGATTTCTTTGCCGGTATCCACCTAATACTCTCTAAACAAATTAGAATAGGCGATTATATAAAACTTGAGACAGGAGAAGAAGGATATGTAGTTGATATTACTTGGAGAAATACTACGATAAGACAACTTCCTAACAATCTTGTCATAATTCCCAATTCACGATTGGCTTCTTTAATGATAATTAACTACTACCAACCTGAAAAGGAACTTTCTGTTTTGCTTAATATTGGAGTTAGTTATTCTTCTGATTTAGAAAAAGTTGAGCGCGTTACAATAGAAGTTGCAAAAGAAGTTATGAAAGAAGTTCCAGGTGGTGTCCCTGAATTTGAGCCATTTATTCGTTATCATACTTTTGGTGATTTTAGCATAAACTTCAGCGTGATATTAAGGGCCAAAGAATATACAGATCAGTTTTTGATAAAACACGAATTTATTAAACGCCTTCACCGCCGTTACCGACGAGAGGGAATTGAGATTCCTTTTCCGATAAGGGTGGTTTATCTCAGAGAGAAGACATGAACAAGTGGAAGTTACATTTTGGATGGTATGTGGTTTTGGCTTCTTTTATAGTGCTTTTTTTCAATGCCGGTGCCAGGTATGCTTTTGGTGTGGTCTTTAAGCCGATTATTATGGAATACGGGTGGGGGAGGGGACTTCTTTCGGCGGTATTTGGGGTTAATATGGTGCTTTTTGCCCTTGGACTTCTTGTGGTTGGTAAACTATACGATCGTTATGGACCAAAGTGGGTTTTATTGATCTCCACACTGATCATCTCTTTAGGGTTCATTTTGGTCTCACAAACGAGGTCTTTTTTGGGTTTTTTCTTATCTTACGGTGTTCTTTCAGCTTTGGGATTTGCCGGAACCTCTATTCCCCTGGTTTCGACCTTGGTAAGTAAGTGGTTCGAAAGAAGAAAAGGGCTTGCTACAAGTTTAGCCTTAGCGGGTGGTTCCCTCGGGCATTTTGCGCTTGTTCCAATTGTGGCGCTTGTAACTCAAAAATGGGGATGGAGAAGTTCCTTTTTGGGGCTCGGTTTGGTGATGTTTGTGGTTAACGTGCTCCTTATCCTCTGGGTGATAAAAGGAGACCCGTGGCAGTTAGGGTTAAAGCCTTATGGGATGGAAGAGGAAGGGGGGAAGGTCATTTTATCCGATGAGTCTTATGGTTTGTCTTTGGGCGAATCATTAAGAAGATCTTCCCTTTGGTTTTTCTCCCTTATGATGTTCATCTGTGGTGCTGGAGATTTCTTTTCCACAACTCATCTTGTTCCTATGGCTCAGGATTATGGTATTTCGTATATTCAAGCAAGCAAAATGCTC
>CAYZRR010000069.1:0-12228 GCA_964480925.1 uncultured Thermodesulfobacteriota bacterium | reverse complement strand
TGGCTTATCGTCGAATAGGCTTTACTCCGGATGGGGGAGGGAGTGTGTTTTTGCCAAAAATAATTGGTGAGAAAAAATATAACGAGCTTTACCTCCTTTCAAGAGATATAAGTGCTAAGGAAGCAAAGGAGATTGGGATCGTGAACTTCGTATTTCCTCAAGATAAGTTGGAAGAGGAAGTGGAAAAACTTGTAGAAGAACTACTTTCACTTCCTCATGAAGTGATTCCCTTTTATAAGTCCCTCGTTAATGCCTGGCTTTATAAAGACTTGGAGGAACAGCTTCAAAGAGAACGGGATGCCATATGTGAGGTAATAAGACAGACCGATGTGAAACCGTTGATTCAAAACGTCTTGACTAAGAAAAGAAGTTGATACTAAAAATATAAAAACCGGTATGTCAGCCTTAAAAGGGCACCCAGCCGGAGGTGCCCTTTTAATTTTTAAGGAGGAGGTGAGAAGTGATGAGAAAGATGTTGGTACTTTTTCTCGTTGTTGGGTGGGTAAATTTGGTTTTTCCCCAGATTTTAATAGGCGTAAGAACGGCCACCGATCACTCTCCCTTTTATGTAGCTGACAAATACGGGCTATATGAGAAGGAAGGACTTAAGGTAGAAGTGAGACTTGTTCCCTCTAATACGGAGATCGTTGAAGCCTTGAAGAGAAGGGATTTTCAGATGGGGGTTTTTCCTATACCTACGGCCATTGCGGCTATAAGTCAGGGGGTACCCATTAAAATTGTGGCTATGACCGGAAGGGGAGGTGACGGGATTTTGGTCTTAAATGAGTCGGGGATAAAGACCGTAAAGGACTTAAAGGATAAAAGGATCGCCACCATAAGGGCTTCGATCCTTGACATAATGTTACGTTATGCGTTGGAAAAAGAAGGTTTAGTCCCTGAAAGGGATGTGAAGTTTCTTTACTTTATGAAGCTCGGTGATATGATTGGTCCTCTGAAGACCAAGCAAGTTGAGGCTTCCTCTCATACGGAACCGTTTTTAACTGAAGCGGAGCTTTCGGGATGGGGTAGGATTCTCGTTTATTATGACAATTATTGGAAAGATCATCCTTGTTGTGTAGTTGTGGCCCATCAGGACTTTATAAACTCTCAACCGCAAAACCTGAAAAAAATCTTAAAAGTTCACCTGGAGAGCATCCGATACGTCAATAAGAATAAGGAGGATACAGCAAGAATCATATGTGAATATATGAAAGGCTTTGACCCTCGAATCGTATTGGAATCGCTTTCGCCTCGCAGGATGAAGGTGGACTATCAAATTACACCCGAAGAGGTCTTGAAGATGGCCGAACTTATGAAACGCTATGGGATGATCGAAGAAATTCCTCCCGTTGAGAAGATGTTGGATCTTAGTTTTTTGAAAGAGCTCGCTCAGAGATGAACCGAACCTTAAAAGGCCTTTTGTTGGTTTTGGTGTTTTTGGGAGTATGGGAGTTCATTTCAAGGTCTAAACTCATAGATACTCTGCTTTTACCTCCTCCGAGTTCTGTCCTTTTTAGGGGGTGGGTCCTTTTCTCGAAGGGAGAGCTTTGGGGTCATATAGGGGCAAGCCTTTGGAGGGTCCTTTTGGGGTTTGTATTAGCCATAGTTTTTTCTTTGCCCTTGGGCGTAATTTTAGGGCTTTATCCGAAAGTGGCCGAGTATTTCGACCCTTTACTTCAGCTTTTCAGGCCCTTAGCTCCTCCGGCTTGGATTCCTTTGGCCATTTTGTGGTTCGGGATAGGCGATAGGGCAGCGATTTTCATAATCTTCATAGGCACGGTGTTTTCCATGCTTTTAGGCATAATGGGGGCTACAAAAAGGGTCAATAAAGATCTGGTCAAAGTGGGCCTTACACTTGGGGCAGATTGGAGGAAGGCAGTTTTTTATATTGTTCTTCCTTCCATTGCGCCCTTTGTATTCACTTACTTGAGAATTGGGCTTGCCCTTTCGTGGATGTGTGTGGTGGCTTCGGAGATGGTAGCGGTTGAAAGGGGTATAGGCTTTATGATGATTGAAGCGAGAAACCTCTTTCGGACCGAGGATGTTCTTTTGGGTATGGGGGTTGTTGGAGGTTTGGGATATGGGATCGATCTGATGATACGCCAGATTGAACATAAAGTTTTAAGATGGACGAAGGGATTGATGGCTCATGAGCTTTTTGGAGATCATAGGACTTTGTAAGATCTTTTTAAACCAAAACGGGTATCTTGAGGTTTTAAGAGATATCTCTTTTGAGGTAGAAAAAGGGGAATTTGTGGCCATAATCGGTCCTTCTGGATGTGGGAAAAGCACCCTTTTGAGTCTGATAGCCGGCTTCGAGAAACCCGAAAGCGGCAGAATCCTCCTTGAAGGTAGACCCGTTAATGGGTGGGGGAGGGATAGGGTTTTGATATTCCAAGAACCTCTTCTTTTCCCTTGGCTGACGGTAAGAGGAAATATTGAGTTTGGTCTTAAGGTCCTTGGGGTTAAAAAGGAGGAAAGGAAGCGAAGGGTCAAGGAGCTTATAGAAAAGGTAAAACTTGAAGGTTTTGAGGATCGTTACCCTCATGAACTTTCAGGTGGGATGAAACAAAGGGTGGCTTTGGCCAGGGCCTTGGCGGTTGATCCCCTTCTGCTTTTGATGGACGAGCCCTTTGCTTCGGTTGATGCCATAACCCGATTTCATCTTCAACAGGAACTACTGAGGATATGGAAGGATTACGGAAAAACCATCCTTTTTGTTACCCATAGCCTTAAGGAGGCTCTCCTTTTGGCCGATCGGATTGTGATCCTGAGTAAAAGACCAGCTCAGATAAAAACGATCTTCCAAGTACCCATACCCAGACCAAGGGAAAATAAGCTCCAAGAGCTCGCCCTTTGGGAATTGGAACTTTTAAAACAACTTGAACCTTAAAGTTAAAAAGCCCAACGGGGCTTGACAAAAGGGGCCTTTAGTTAGTAAAGCTCAAAGAAGTATGTTGGAGTTTAAAAGGGAGGTTTATAAAGAAAAAATTTTGGATGCGGCCTCTGGTTTTACGGAGAAAGAGGTTTGGGTAGAACTTAGGTGGGATCCTATAACCGGAGAAAGTTCAAGGATTTTAGAGGAGCCTTTGAGTAAAGAAACGCTTTTACCCGAGGAGCTTTTTAAAGAGGGTGTAAAGGCCTTTTGTCCATTTTGTCCGGAAAATTTGGAAAAGGTTACCCCCAAGTTTTTGCCATCCCTTTTTCCAGAGGGAAGACCCAAGAGGGGCAGTGCAGTGGCCATACCGAATCTCAGGCCTTTTGACCGATTTTCGGCCCTCATTGTCCTTGGAGAAAAGCATTTTGTGAAGCTTGAGGAACTTGATTTTGAGACCCTGGAAAATGGCTTTCTTTTGGCCCAAGAGGTTTTAAAGAGAGCAAAGGAGGTACATTCGGATCTAAAATACCTTTACCTCAATTGGAACTTTCTCCCCGCTTCAGGTGGAAGTATCGTTCATCCCCATCTTCATGCTTTTGGAGGGGTTTACCCGAGTTGTCATTTTAAAAGGATTGAAGAAGCCTGTTTGAATTATTGGGAGACTTACGAAAGGTGTCTTTTCGAGGAACTTTTGGAGGAAGAAAAGAGAAGGGGAGAAAGGTTTTTGGGCGAGCTTAATGGGGTGAGCTTTCTTTTGGCCTTTGCTCCCAAGGGTCCTTGGGATGTTTGTTTTCTGTTTCCTCATAAGGAGGATATGAGGTTTCTTTCTCATGAGGATTTTCGAGGCTTTTTGAAAGGGTTAAAGAGACTCTTTTCTTATTTTAAGGATAAGGGCGTTTATAGCTTTAACCTTGTACTTTATGGAAGTAGTCCCTTACCTAAGGGTAGTTTTTGGGTTTATGGAAGGCTTATTGTGAGAAGGTTTCTTAACAGCTGGGGGACAAGTGACATGAACGCTTTTCAGGCATTACACGCAGAGGGCTTAACGGCTGTAAGACCCGAAGAGGTTTGTGAGGAGATGAAGGCTTATTTTGAAAGGGAAGATGTTTAAGCTTCCTCCTCCGAATAAAAAGGGCCTTATAAGTTTTGAAGAGGCTTTGGTCAAAAGGAAAACCGTTAGGTCATTTAAACCTGATCATTTAAAACTTGAGGAACTTTCCCAATTATTATGGTCCACCAATGGGCTTGTTGATCCCTATGGAAGAAGAGTCATTCCTTCGGCCGGAGCCCTTTATCCTATGGAGATTTATGTGGCAGTAGGAGATGGAGGGGTTGAGGGATTGGGAAAGGGGGTTTATTGGTACTTTCCTGAGCAACACGCTTTGAAACCTATTAAGTTAGAGGATGTGCGAAGGGAGCTTTCGGAGGCTTCTTTGTGGCAGACTTGGATGGCCCAGGCTCCCATTATCGTGGTTATTGCCGCCGAATATGCTCGTACTACCTCCAAATACCGCGAGAGGGGTATAAGGTACGTTTTGATGGAAATAGGGCATTCCGCGCAGAACCTCTTTCTTCAAGCGGTATGTCTTGGGCTCGGAGCGGGGATAGTAGGGGCTTTTTATGATGAAGAGGTGAAAAGGATCCTTTCCCTTCCGCCTAATCACGATCCTCTCCTCCTTATGCCGGTAGGGCATCCGAGATGAAGATTCTACTTACCGGAAGACCAGGAGTCGGTAAGACTACGGTCATAAGAAAGGTCCTTGCTTCCTTTAAAGGGAAAGCTGGAGGTTTTATAACGAAGGAGATAAGGGAAAAGGGAGAAAGGGTTGGTTTTTTGGTGAAGGATTTGGATGGTCATGAGGCTTTGATGGCCCATGTGGATTTAAAGGAGATGCCCAAGGTTGGAAGGTATGGGGTTTTAGTTTCAGAATTCGAAAAAATTGCCTTACCCGCTTTGTTAAAAGCTCAAAAGGAGTCGGACCTTATAGTGGTGGATGAGATAGGAAAAATGGAGATCCTTTCGTCTTCTTTTAGGGACCTTATTTGGGAAATCTTAAACTCGCCCAAGCCACTTCTTGGGACCATAAGTTTGGCTCAAGATCCCTTTTTGGTAAGGATTAAAAAATCAAAAAACCTGAAAATTATGGAGGTGACTTTGAAAAACAGAGATTCTCTTCCTTCTTTGATCCTCCAACAGCTTAAGAGTGAACATGGAAGTCTTTTATGAGCCCACTTTAGAAAGTTTCCCTTGGGGAAAGGAGGCAATAGAGAGATTTTCTGCCTTCAATCCCCTCCCCAAGGAAAAAGAGGAGCTTGAGAGGAAAATCTTCCTTCAAGCCGATGATCCCATCAAAAGGGGCAAAGAGGTCCTTTATCTTAGGTTTTACAAAGGGGAATTTTTCAAAAGGTGCCCTGGGACAAAGGGGTATATATGCTGCGGTTATTGGGTGGGCAACATCGTAGAGGGGTGTCCTTTCGATTGCACTTATTGCGTGCTTCAGGCTTATCTTAATACCCCTTTTATGGTTTTAAACCTGCCTTGGTCTAAATTCTTCGAGGAGGTAACAGAAAAGACCGATACCCAAGGGGTTTTAAGGCTTGGCACCGGTGAACTCTCCGATAGTTTAGCCCTTGAGCCGTTTTTGGGATTCGTCGAGGAGGCCCTTTACTTTTTCGAGGGTTTTGAAAAGGGGGTACTGGAACTCAAGACGAAAAGCTCAAATGTGGATGTGCTTTTGAGGTTCACGGGAAAGAAAAAGAGCGTTATCGCTTGGTCACTTGCTCCGAGGATAATTCAGAAGGAACAAGAACTCAGAACATCCCCCATTGAGGAAAGGATCCGCGCAGCGAGACTCTGTCAAGAAGCAGGGTATCCGGTGGCTTTTCACTTTGATCCCATCATCCTTTATCCTGGATGGGAGGAAGATTACCAGAAACTAATCGGAGAACTTTTTCAAACGGTTGATCCCAAGGGAGTCATATGGATAAGCCTTGGTACCTTTAGGTTACCGAGGCCCTTACCTGGGATTATAAGAAAGCGGTTTCCTCAGAATTGGATATTGACCGGTGAGCTTTTGCCAGCTGAGGATGGAAAGCTGAGGTACTTGAAACCTTTGAGAGTTAAGGTTTATAAAACAATGCTTTCTTGGCTTAAGGAATATCCGATCAGGGGTTTTATTTACTTGTGTATGGAAAGGGAGGACGTTTGGAGGGCCGTTTTTGGAATGAGCCCTAAAAGCACTCAAGGGCTTAGAGAACTTCTAGAAACTCATACGAAGGAGTTTTTGCGGAAATGGTGAAGGCAGTGGGTCTTATTTCAGGTGGTTTGGATAGTATGTTAGCGGTTAAACTTTTACAACAGCAGGGGATTGAGGTTATAGGCGTTGCCTTTAGAAGCCCCTTTTTCGATGTGAGAAGGGCAAAGGAAGCCGCCTCCAAATTGGGGATTCCCCTTAAGGTTATAGATATAACAGACGATCTTATACCAATAATAAGGGCTCCAAAGCACGGTCGCGGTTCTGGGATGAACCCTTGTATCGATTGCCATATATTGATGGTGAAAAAGGCAGGTGAAGCGATGAGGGAAGTAGGGGCCCAGTTCGTTTTCACCGGAGAGGTATTAGGACAGAGGCCATTTTCCCAGACCAAAAAGGCCATGAGAACCGTAGAGGAAGAATCGGGTATGATGGGCTTATTGTTGAGGCCCTTAAGCGCAAAAAGGCTTCCCCCTACAATTCCGGAAAAAGAAGGATGGGTGAAAAGGGAAGACCTTTTGGGGTTATGGGGAAGAGGAAGAAGAGAACAGATGGAACTTGCCCAAAGATTCGGCATTAATGAAATTCCTCAACCTGCAGGTGGTTGTCTTCTAACCGATCCTGCCTTTTCCCGAAGGCTTAAGGACCTTTTGGATCATAAGGAAGCCCTCGAGAAAAGGGATTTGGAACTACTTAAGATAGGCAGACATTTTCGGATCTCTCCGGTTACCAAACTCATAGTGGGAAGAAAAGAAGGGGAGAACGCAAAACTGCGGGAGCTCTCGACTAAGGAAGACCTTTTACTGGAACTTCGAAACTTCGGTTCACCTGTTGGCTTAATACCTTCGGGAGGACGCGAGAGTGATTTGCCCTTGGCTTGTGGGATTTATTTGAGATACGCTCGCGTTCCTTCAGGGCATCTTTCTAAGGTAAAATTTTACGGTAAATGGGAAGGAGCCTTAGAGACATTCTCGCTTACGCCGGAAGAATGTGAAAAATATTTGATTTGATGCCTTAAAGTTCCCTTTTGCAAAGGAAGTTGGTAAAATTTTTACATGAAAGGGAGGATCTGTTTTATTCTATATTTAATTCTTCTGTGGGGAGGGTTTTTAGGCTGTAAAACCATCACGTTAAAGTCGAAGGACCCTTACACAAAAGAGGAAAAGAGGCTTTTTTCCGATAAAAATCTTTATATCATAGATGGCCGTTATTATCTAAAGGTTCGAGAAAAGGAGAGTGGTGAAGAAAGGTTTTTAGAGATAAGGGATTATTTCAAAAATCCCGAAAGGTGGGAGATCGTAAAGTTTGAAGAGGGGAGGAAAAAGGAAGGGAAAGCCGTAGAATCGATAGCAAAAGAGACAACAAAACGGATCGAGAAGCCCCTTTTATCATCTCTTCCCAAAGCGCCCTTTTATTTGAAAAAGAAAGTTTTGATCATGCCTTTTGAAGTTGTAGGGGAGTCCCTTATTTATCAAAGGCCTTTTGTGGAGGGGTTATTCGCAAGGGTTTTCGACCAAAAGGCCTTAAGGGTCCTTCCGGTTTTTTATAACGGAAAATGGGATAGCGAAAACTTTCCCGAAGCTTCTCAAGTCTTAAAGCTCGGTGATAATTACGGAGCTCAGGCTTTAATCTGGGCAAGACTTTACGGCCCTTTTCGGTCCTCGGAGAGCTTTTTCGCGCTTTTGGAGTTTAAACTTTATGAGACCTTAGAGGGAAAGGCGATCTTTGAGGGGCTTTTACAAAAGAAAGCCCAAAGCCCTGAAGAAGCGCTTTTGGGGCTTTTCGGGGATCTTGTAGCTAAGACGGAGGAAGTGGTCTCGTCCTGGCCTTGGTTTATAAGGGTGGTAAAAGTTCAGGAGGAGAAGGGCTTGATCTTGGCTGGTGAAAGAAGCGGATTGAGGAAAGGGGATATCTTTGAGGTTAAGGAGCAGTTGCAGAAAGAGGGCTTTAAAGTCAGGGTTTCCGAACTTTTAGGAGAGGACATGGCCAAGCTTGAGCCAGTAGAGGATAGACGGTTGAGGCCTTATGCCTTAGTAGTTTTTACGGGGCAGATGGAGTGAGGTGTAAGATGTTCGAAAAAGGCGATTATGTGGTTTATCCCGGGCATGGGGTAAGCGTAATAGAAGATATAAGGAATATTCAAGTAAATGGAAAGGAACAAAAGGTCTATGTGCTTCGCCCTTTAAAATGGGAGACCACGGTAATTATACCCGTAGAAAGCTTGAAGGCTTTGGGAATAAGGGAGGTTATAAAGCCGTGGGAAGCCGATCAGGTTTTGGAACTTCTTTCTCAACCTGAGGAATGCCAAAGCGATTTGACTCAACCCTGGAATCAGCGTTTCCGTCAATATAATGAGAAGCTGAACAGCGGTTCCATATTTGAGGTGGCTAGGGTGTTGAAGGAACTTTGTCTAATTAAGCAATATAAGAAGCTCTCTTTCGGAGAGAAGAAAATAATGGAGACCGCCCTTAATTTATTGAGCCAAGAGTTAGCCATTGCCAAAAGTGCCCAGGAAGAGGAGATAAAGAAGGAGATACAAAAAAGGCTTCCTTGAGGGCTTTAGGATTTATTCCTTAAATTAAATAAATTGAGGAGGAAAAAATGAGGGGGATTTTTTATGTTTTTTTATTCGTCCTTTCGGCCCTCATAGGACTTTTTGTGGGTTCGTTTTCGTCCTTAGGATGGTTCTTCGGATCTCTCCTAGGAGTGGGGTTTGGAGCCTTGGGGGTTGGTTTGGGGCAGTTGCTGTCTAAAACGAGCCTTCCATCCCTTCTGGGGGGCATAGGAGGAGTGTTGAGTTTCTGGGTGCTTGCAAAGGCCTTTGAGGGGCTTTGTCCTGATTGGATACGGTTTTTTTTATATCTTACGCTTTTAGCAACTGGAGCGATTGTTGGAACCAGAAAGGGTCCCGAGTTTAAGGCGTTTTTCAAAAAAGGTGAGGTTTTGGCCACACCAAAAATCCTGGATACGAGTGCCATTATAGATGGAAGGATTGCCGATATATGTGAGACTGGTTTCATGGAGGGATCTTTGTTGATCCCCCAATTCGTGCTCAAGGAGCTTCAGTATATAGCTGATCTTCCTGATCCGGTGAGAAGATCAAGGGGGAGAAGGGGGCTTGACATATTGTCACGATTGCAAAAGCATTCAAAGGCCCCGGTGAGGATAATCGAAGAAGATTACCCTGAGATAAAGGAAGTTGACCTTAAGCTTATAGAACTGGCAAGGCGTAAGGGAGGCAAAATAATAACCAACGATTATAACCTCAACAAAATAGCCAAGCTTCACGGTATTGACGTTTTAAACGTAAACGAGCTTTCCCAGGCGCTAAGGCCAGTGGTATTGCCGGGTGAGAGTTTGAGGATCCAGGTTATTAAAGAAGGAAAGGAGCCCGAACAGGGTGTAGGCTATTTGGAAGATGGGACCATGGTGGTAGTGGAGGATGGGAAAAGGCTCATAGGCCAAGGGGTGGAGATCACGGGCACAAGTGTCCTTCAGACCCCTTCGGGGAGGATCATATTTGGAAGGGAAAAGAGCTAAAGTGGGCCTTGGGTGGGATCAGCACCCCTTCCGAGAGGAACGGAGCCTTGTACTGGGAGGGGTCCAGATACCTTACGAAAAGGGGCTTTTCGGGCATTCGGATGCGGATGTGGTGGTGCATGCCCTTTGTGATGCGCTTCTTGGCGGAGCAAATTTGCCCGATTTGGGGACGCTTTTCCCTGCGGAAGATGAGCGTTTTCGGGGAATCTCGAGCCTAAAATTGCTTGAGGAAGTTATGAAGAAGGTGAAGGAAAAGGGGTTCGTTTTGGGAAATGTGGATATCGTAATAATAGCTCAAAGTCCAAAGCTTTCTCCCTTCATCGAAAGGATGAAAGAAGTACTTTCGGAAAAGCTCGGTATTTCAAAGGAAGAGATTTCCATTAAGGCCAAATCCCCTGAGGGACTCGGTGCTATCGGAAAAGGTGAAGGGATAGAGGCTTTGGCAGTTGTCCTGTTATATGAAAAATGAGGACGCGTTTTGCTCCAAGCCCAACCGGAGAACTTCACGTTGGTAATGCCCGAGTGGCCCTTTTCAATTGGCTTCTCTCAAAAAAGACGGGCGGCCAGTTTCTAGTAAGGATCGAGGACACGGACCCCGAAAGGTCTTCTCCGGAATTCGAGGCCTCTATCCTGGAAGATCTGAGGTGGTTTTTAAACTTCCGAGGAGAAGTGGTGAGGCAGTCCGAGCGTTTAAGCCTTTACCAGCAGTATGCCTTCCGGTTGCTCGAAGAGGGGAAGGCCTATTTCTGCTTTTGCAGTGAAGAAGAGCTCGAAGCCTTGAGGAAAAAGAGGCTTTCCCAAGGCCTTCCTCCAAGGTATGACAGAAGGTGTCTAAGATTAAGTCAAAAGGAGATAGAAGAATTCAAGGCCTCAGGCCGAAGACCTGCTCTTAGGCTTAAAGCCGAAGGGGATGTTTACTTTGAGGATATGGTATTTGGGCCTCAACATGTAAAGGAGGATGACCTTGGCGATTTCATCATCTTGAGGAAGGACCTTTGGCCCACTTATAACTTCGCCTGCGTGATCGACGATCATCTGATGGAGATAAGTCATGTTATACGAGGAGAAGACCACTTGACCAATACCGCCCGCCAGATCCTCCTTTATAAGGCCTTAGGATGGACTCCTCCCCAATTCGCCCACCTTCCCCTTTTGCTAGGTCCCGATAGGAAGGTGCTCTCTAAAAGGCACGGTGCCACTTCCCTTAGGGAACTTCGACAGATGGGCATTTTACCCCAGGCCCTTGCCAACTACCTTCTTCACTTGGGCGGAGGAATAGGGGATGAGATCCTGGACTTTGATGAAATGATAAAGGTCTTTGAGATAACCAAAATAGAAAGAAGTCAGCCTGTTTTTGACTTTAAGAAGTTACTTTGGTTTAACCGCGAACACCTAAAAAGGGCTGAAGCCCCAAGTCTTATAGCTTTAGAGGGTGAGCTTGACCAAAAGGGCGTTGAACTTTTTAAGGATGAGGTTAAAACGCTCTCCGAGCTTAAGGAGTTAATCAGACTTTTGAAGCAGGAGCCTAATTTGGAGGGGATAGGGGATGAGGTTAACCGAACGGTTCTTCAAACGGCTCTTGAGGAGCTTGAAGGAGGAAAGGAGAATTGGATTAAAAGGGTGGTTGAGAGAAGTTTGTTGAGCCCCAAGGAAGTTTTTTTGAGCTTAAGGCTATCACTTACCGGAAAAAAGCAAGGTCCTTCTTTGGAGAAGGTGGTCTTATATTTGGATGAGGAGACTATTAGAAGAAGGTTAGAAAGAGCCCTTGCCTTAGGAGGATGATGAATGGAGATCAAGCTTTATAACACCTTGACCAAAAGAAAAGAGACCTTTCTGCCCCTTGAAGTGTCTCGAGTGAAAATGTACGTTTGTGGGGTTACGGTCTATGACCTCCTTCACATAGGTCACGCAAGAAGTTTAGTGGTCTTTGATGTGCTTTATCGATATCTCAAGTATCGGGGGTATGAGGTCATTTATGTGCGAAATTTTACCGACATAGATGACAAGATCATAACCCGCGCTAAGGAAGAAGGTGTTGATTTCCGCACAATTGCTGAAAGGTACATCCATGAGTTTTACGTTGACATAGGTTCCTTAGGCCTTGAAAAGCCCACCTTTGAGCCCAAAGCCACCGAACACATCCCGGATATGATTGAGGCCGTTAAGAGGCTTCTCGAAAAGGGCTATGCCTATGTGGTTGATGGTGACGTTTATTTTTCGGTGGAAAAATTCCCCTCGTACGGAAAGCTTTCGGGAAGAAACCCGGAGAGAATGCTTGTGGGAGCCCGGGTTGAGCCCGATCCCAAAAAGCGAAACCCCCTTGATTTTGCCCTATGGAAGGCTTCAAAACCCGATGAACCCTATTGGGACTCGCCTTGGGGAAAGGGGAGACCTGGTTGGCACCTGGAGTGTTCTGTGATGAGTCAGAAGTACTTGGGCGAAACCCTTGATATTCACGGTGGAGGGGAAGATTTGATATTTCCTCATCACGAAAACGAGATAGCCCAATCCGAGGCCTTAACGGGGAAGCCCTTCGTTAGGTTTTGGCTTCACAAC
>CAYZRR010000068.1:0-7057 GCA_964480925.1 uncultured Thermodesulfobacteriota bacterium | reverse complement strand
CTCTCCCACTACTCTTTACCCATTCCCTCAAGTTTTGAATTTACCCTATCAGCTTCCCCTTTGGATGCCCAAAAACTCAACAAGTGGTGGAAACTCTTTAATGATCCAGAGTTAAACGATCTAATAGAAGATAATCTCCTTCGGAACCCTTCTCTCCAAGAAGGTTTTGCCAGAATAAGAGCATCAAGGGCCATGATGAAAAGCGAAAAGAGCCGTCTTTTCCCCAAGCTTCAGGGAGAGGCCTCTTTCAGTGAAAAAAAAGCGAATCACTCTGAAGAATCTTCATATGAAGTTGGATTTGACGCCTCCTGGGAAGTGGATTTTTTGGTGAAGAAAAACCCCCTTTTAAAAGCCAAAGAAGCCGAAGTTCAGATAGAGGAAGAAAATCTGCGAGATTCACTAGTGAGCTTAATCGGTGAAGTAGTGAAAAATTACATTCAACTAAGAACCCTCCAGGCAAAATTTAAACTAATTGATGAACGATTAGAAAATTGCGAAAAGGAATATGAAAGACTCGTTTCTTATCGGTATAAAGCCGGTCTTATCGATTTGAAAGAACTCGAAAGGGCTAAACAAAACTTACAATCACTTTACGATCAAAGAGAATCACTACAAAAGGAAATTAAGACCATAAAAAATTCCCTGTGTGTTCTTTTGGGTAAACCTCCTCAAAGTCTCGAGGAGAAATTGGAAACCTTTAAACCCATTCCCCTTCCCCCGACGGAAGTGATGTTAACAACTCCACTGGAAGTCATAAAGTTAAGGCCTGACCTTAGGCGCGCTCAAAAAGAGATCCTCAAGGAAGAGAGCTATTTAAAAGCCAAAAGGCTTGAACGCTTACCGACCGTTAAACTGTTAAGCGCTATAACCTTGGGAAGTCTTACCTTAGGTGATCTTCTTCACTCCCCTAAATTGACGCTTCAAATAGGTGCATCTTTAAGTAAGGTACTTTTTGACGGAAGGAGTCTCAAGTGGGAAATTGAAGCCCAGGAAGCTCAATTCCAAGAAGCAATTGCTCGTTACGAGGAAACACTTTTACAAGCCTTAAAGGAAGTACAAGAAGCACTTTTTATGATCGAGGCAAATTCAAAGAAATTAGAGTTGATCCAAGAATCTTTAACATCGGCAGAAAACATGCTCAAAATCGAGAAAAGCCTTTATGAAAGCGGTTTGATCGATAAGCTCACCTTGATCGAGGCAAAAAAGAACCTTTATGACTTAAAAATGGAACTTTTGGAAAAGAAGGGCGAATTAGCAACATCTTTTGTAGCCCTTTACAAGGCCCTTGGAGGAGGTTTAGGCCTTTTGGAGGAAAGAGATGGAAGAAAGAACGAGTCTTGAAAAGATCCTCACTATTTCCCCAAAATCCTTTGGCAAAAAATTGATATTGGGAATTGCAATTTTAGCCATTATTTTTGGGGTCTTGATCTTGGTTTTTAAAACTTCCCAACCGAAGGTCAATTATAGAACCGTTAAGGTATCGAGGGGTAATTTAGTAGTAAAAGTTAATGCCACAGGTACCTTAAAGCCCTTTAACCAAGTGGAGGTAGGTAGTGAAATCTCCGGCACGATTCGTTCGATCGAAGTTGATTACAACTATAAGGTAAAGAAGGGACAAGTATTAGCTCGGCTTGATACCACTCGGATTGAGTCGGAGCTTTTACAAGCACAAGCCAAGTTGGAAGGCGAAATGGCCAATTTCAAAAAAGTCCAGGCGGATTTGACTTTAGCAGAAGGAAAACTCAAGAGGATGCTCGAAGCTTATGAGCGTTCAGGAGGGAAAACGCCCTCACAACTAGAAATAGAGATACAAAGATCCGAAGTTCAAAAGCTTCAAGCAGAACTGTTACGGTCTCAAGCCCTTATCGAGGAAGCAAAGGCTTTAATAAAGCTTAAAGAAGCCGAACTACAAAAGGCGATCATCAGGTCACCTATCAATGGGATAGTACTGGCAAGACATGTGGAAATTGGCCAAACCATAGTCTCCTCGCTTCAAAGTCCTGCTTTATTCACGCTGGCTGAGGACTTGAAGAAAATGCAATTAATATTGGACGTAGATGAGGCCGACATCGCCCAAGTCCAAGTAGGCCAAAAGGCCAAATTCACCGTTGATGCATATCCCGAAAACGAATTCGAAGCCAAGGTCCAAGAGGTCCGCTTTTATCCCAAAACATCCCAAGGTGTAGTCACCTATGAAGTTGTTTTGGAGGTCAACAACCCGGAACTCCTTTTAAGGCCAGGAATGACCGCAACAGCCGAAATCATCGTTAAGGAATTGAAGAATGTCCTTCTTGTTCCAAACCAAGCTCTAAGGTTTGATCCTTCAAGGATATATAAAAAAGAAAAGAGAGGATTTGTCTCGCTTTTTATGCCGGCTTTCCCAACAAGGATACCTCAAATTACTCCGCTCGATAAAAAAGTATGGATCTTAAAAGAAGGCAAACTTATCCCCATACCAGTTAAAACAGGGCCAAGTGACGGTCAATTCACTCAAATTATATCTGATCTTTTAAAACCAGGAATGGAAGTGGTAGTGGGGATGGAGGAAAAATGAAAGATCAAATTATTGTGGAACTAAAAGAGGTGACGAAAATTTACGGAAAAGGTCAAAATGCGGTTCACGCCTTAAGAGGTATAAGCCTAAAGGTAAAACAAGGCGAATTTGTGGCAATTATGGGAGCAAGTGGCTCAGGCAAATCGACCTGTATGAACATATTGGGATGTTTGGATGTGCCTTCTTCGGGAGAGTACTTTTTTCAAAACCTACCGGTAACCAGTTTATCGCCTGATCAGAGGGCCCTTTTGAGGCGTTATTTCATTGGATTTGTCTTTCAAAGCTTTAACCTTTTAGAACGGGCTTCGGCTTTAGAAAACGTGGAACTACCTCTTATTTATCATCGCTTACCTAAGGGCATAAGAAGAAAAAAGGCACTTGAGATGCTCGAACTTGTTGGCTTGAAAGACCGGGTACATCACCGCCCTTCAGAACTCTCGGGAGGGGAACAACAGAGGGTTGCCATCGCAAGGGCTATGGTAACGGAACCAGTGTTACTTTTGGCGGATGAACCTACGGGGAACTTGGATTCTAAAAGTAGCCACGAGATAATGGAGCTTTTCTTGCGCCTTAATCGGGAAAAGGGAGTGACCATAATATTGGTAACTCACGAAGAGGATATCGCTAGGTATGCTAAAAGAAGAATTGTCCTTTCTGATGGTAAGATCATAAAAGAAGAATATGTGGCGTGAGACATTTAAGATAGCCCTAAGAGAGATAGGCCGTACCCCCTTAAGGTCAATTCTCACTTGCCTAGGGGTGGTGATAGGGGTAGCTTCGGTAATAACCATGGTGACAATTGGAAGTGGTGCTACTCTTAAAGTCCAAAGGGAAATCTCCAAGATGGGAACCAACCTTTTAACCATAAGGCCAGGGCAATTCCGACATGGAGGAGTAAGAGAAGAAGCTCCACCTTTCAAGCTGAGGGATTTACAGGTCATACAGAAACAGGTTCAGGGAATAAGAAGTATAGCTCCCGCTTCTTCAAAAAGCGTACAGGTGGTTTTTGGCAACAAAAACTGGGCCACAACCTGTACGGGCACAAATTCTTCCTTTCTCCAAGCTCGGAATTGGGAACTTGAAAGCGGAAGATCCTTTGACATGAATGAAGAAAAACGGGGAGAGGCAGTTTGTCTGATAGGACAAACAGTCAAAAGACAACTTTTTGGCGAAGAGGATCCAATCGGAAACGTCATCAGGATCAAAAGCGTACCCTTTCGGGTAATAGGTTTACTGAAGGAAAAGGGGATGAGTTTCGGCCCCGATGCCGATGATGTGGTTCTTGTGCCCTTAAAGACCTTCCAGAGAAGAATAGCCGGAAATGATGACGTAAACTTTATATATGTATCAGTAGAAGAGGGTTTTTCTATTGACAGGGTAAAGGAACAAATCAGGGAAATTTTAAGGGAACAAAGAAAACTCGGACCCAATGAACTTGACAATTTCGAAATAAGGGATGCTCGGGAATTGCTCGAAGCCTTCTCCGGAACCACAAGGACTCTAACCCTCTTTTTAGGAGCAGTAGCTGCAGTTAGCCTCTTGGTGGGTGGTATTGGTATAATGAATATCATGTTGGTTTCGGTTACTGAGCGCACAAGAGAAATAGGCTTAAGGTTAGCCCTCGGAGCAACACAAGGGGATATAATACGTCAGTTTTTGGTCGAGGCTGTAATTCTCTCCACCTTGGGTGGGTTCATAGGACTTGGAGTAGCCTTAGGAGTTTCCCTCCTTTTATGTAAACTTTTCCTGCTTCCCTTTGTCTTTCGTCCGGAAATAACCCTTTTGGCTTTTGGAATTTCTTTTGCAATAGGGGTCTTTTTCGGTCTCTTCCCGGCTCGGAAGGCCGCACATCTCAATCCTATCGAGGCTTTAAGGCACGAATAAACCGCCATGGTGATAAGCATCGAGACAAAGGGAGTGTGGAAATCCTATGGCCCCGTTTGGGCCGTAAAGGACCTTAACCTGGAAGTAAGGAAGGGGGAGATATTCGGCCTTCTTGGCCCCAATGGCGCGGGTAAAACAACGGCTTTGAAAATCCTCACTTTTTTGACCAAACCGGATCGCGGGAGTTGTAAAATAGAAGGCCTGGATATATGGAAATATCCATTGGTGGTAAAATCCCGTATAAGCGTCATTCCTCAGGAAATCAACTTGGATAAAGAACTCACCGCCTACGAAAATCTCCTGATATACTGCATGCTTCATAAAATAAGGGATAAAAAACACAAAATAGAAGAAGCTTTACGATTTGTAGGACTCTGGGAATACCGTAAAGAAGAAGTCAGAAAATTTTCTCTTGGCATGCAAAAAAGGCTTCTTTTAGCAAGATCCTTTCTAAATGACCCTTCGGTCATTTTCTTAGACGAACCCACCACTGGTCTTGATCCACACATAAGGCGGGAGATCTGGACTTTTATAAAAAAGGCGAAGGATAAAGGAAAAACTATCCTTTTGACAACCCACTATATAGAAGAAGCCGAATATTTATGTGACCGTGTAGCCATAATGAACAAGGGAGAAATAATAGCCTGCGGAACCCCTCAGGAACTGAAAAATCAAGTGGGGCTTTGGGTATTGGAATCCATAAACGATACGGGCTTTGAATACGAATTCTTCAAGACTCGTGAAGAGGCCCTTTTAAAAGCCCGGGAAAAAGAAGGCCCTGTTACGATAAGAAAAAGTAATCTCGAAGATATTTTCATAAGAATAACAGGAGAAAAAATTGACTGATTTTTTACCAATCCTATACCGCGAACTTATCATTTATAAAAAACGACTTTTTAAGTTGAGTTATGTGTTGTCAGCCCTTATTAGTCCTCTCATTTATCTTGCGGTATTTGGCTTTGGGCTTGGGGAAAACCTAACTGTAACAGGTACAAACTACATAACTTTTCTTCTCCCGGGTCTTATAGCTATGACCTCAATGACCAATTCCTACATCTGGATAGCTAATGGCCTGAATATAGACAGGCTTTATTTCAAAACCTTCCAACTCTTAGTCCAAGCCCCGATTAAACCCATAGCCATCTTAATGGGAATTATAACAGCGGGGATTATAAGAGGACTCTTCGCCTCCTCCCTTATTATAAGTGTAGGCCTTCTGTGTTGCACCTCCTTCTCTCCAAATGGTATATTCTGGTTAGGTTTACTTTTAAATTGTTTTATGTTTTCAACCTTAGGGGTGATCATCGGAATGATCACCAAAAGCCATGAGGAAACGGCTATTTACTCTAACTTCCTGATGGTGCCCATGGCCTTTTTCAGCGGAACTTTCTTCCCCTTGGAAAAACTGCCCTTTTTCGTAAAACCATTGATATACGCACTTCCATTAACTTATTCCACTATTCTGATCAGAAAGTCCCAATGGGATCGTGTAACTTTATTGAGCTTGTTCATAACTATAGGTTTCTCTCTGATGTTTCTTTTTTTAGCTCTACGATTGATAAAAAACTACAGAGAATAAAGGATGAGAAAAATTTACTACAAATTACTAACCCCAGAAAGGATGCTTTTATTAAGTTTTGCTACATTAATATCTATAGGAACTTTGTTGTTAATGTTACCCATCTCTACAAAAAAACCTTTGAGTTTAATAGATGCTATCTTCACTGCTACTTCAGCCACTTGTGTAACTGGTCTTACCATATTGGATATAGGAAACGACTTAACACTTTTTGGTCAAATTGTAGTTTTAACACTTATAGAACTCGGTGGTTTAGGAATAATGACCTTTTCCATCTTCTTTTGGAAAATAATCGGAATGGATATATCATTAAGGACAAAATTGGCTATCGAAACCAGTTTTACCTATAGACCGTTTAAAGATGTATTTTCCTTGGCTAAACAAGTAATAACTATAGCTTTTATCATACAATCTATAGGAGCAATTTTACTCTTTTTCAGCTGGAATGAACACTTTCCTTTTTATAAAGCTATCTATGTTTCCATATTTCACTCCATCTCCGCTTTCTGTAATGCGGGTTTTTCGGTATTTCCTGATAATTTAATCCGATTCCAAGGCGATGTCAAAATAAATTTAATCATAATGACAATTATTTTCTTAGGAGGAATAGGTTTCCTCGTAATAATGGATTTTAAAGAGTCTATAACAAAACACACTCGGCTTTCATTACATTCGAAAGTGGTTGTAACAACTTCATTATTTTTAATTTTTATTGGTAGCTATATTTTGGTATTGACATTATTAAGCGATCCTACTTTTAGTATGATGCCATTAAAGCACAAAATACTCGTAGGAATCTTCCATTCTGTAAGTACCAGGACTTGTGGTTTAAACACAATGGATATAGGGAAATTGAACGAGGCAGCTTTATTTTTATTAATGACCTTAATGTTCATTGGAGCTTCTCCGGGCTCTTGTGGTGGAGGAATAAAAACGGTTACTTTTGCGGTGCTTATTTCGCTTCTTTATAATCGGCTTAAAGGAAGGGAGGAGGTTATACTTTTCAAAAGGACGCTTCCTTCTGAAACTGTGTCCAGAAG
>CAYZRR010000067.1:0-4813 GCA_964480925.1 uncultured Thermodesulfobacteriota bacterium | reverse complement strand
GCCTCAGAGGCATTAGGGCATCCCAAAATGACAACGGGGAAAATTACAGCTTTCACATCCTGAACAAAGCCCCCCATATCCAAGACGTCTTATCTCCTCCCGGGAAAGCCTTTCCGAAGCCAATATCCGAGGCAATACCACATCAAAAACGGTCCTTCGGTTGTAGTACACACAGGCAGGAAGCCCCAGGATATCCACCTCATCAAGAAGGGCGTACAAGAAATTCGTCCCAGGAACAACCGGCGCTCCGTAATTTAAAATAGAAGCCCCCGCTAACTTAACGCCCTCACGGGTAACATCCCCCGGATCGACGGAAAGTCCACCCGTTAAGATCAAAAGGTCACACCCCTCTTTTATGAGTTCCCTTATAGCCTGAGCGATCTTCTGAGGATCATCTGGTAAAACGAGTTTTTTAAAGACCGTAACGCCGTATTCTTTGAGCTTTGGCAATACCTGCTGATCAAACCCATCCTTGATCCTTCCGAAATAAACCTCATCGCCTGTCACAATAATACCCGCTTTTCTTTGGCGATAGGGCTTAAGGTATAAGACCTTTCTCTCAGAAAAACGTTCTTTTACCCATTTAAGCTCCTCTTCCCGGATTATAAGGGGAATTACCTTGGCCACTCCAACCAGATCCCCTTCCTTACAGGGAGTGTTGTTTCTCAAAGTGGAAAGGACAAAATCCCCTCTGAAGTTCAATTCTTCCAAGAGATCTCTTTCGACCTTCAAAAGGCCATCTCGTTCGGCCTTAATCAAAACCCTTCCCTCTCCTCCGCTTTCAAACCTTAAGTTCTCCCCACTTACGGATTTGGCCAACTCCATGGCCGCCTCATCCTCATGAAGCTCTCCTTCCTTAAGGTCTATAACCCAAATGTACTCGTTTCCGGTATCTAAAAAGACCTTTATGTCCTCTTCCCTTATCCTATGTCCCTTCTTAAAAACGGGACCTTTTTTAAGGCCGGGAATAACTTGGGTCACATCGTACCCCAAGATCATTCCGACGGCTTCTTCAGCCTTTACCCTTTTGAGCATTAAAAAACCTCCGCCCCGAAGATATAGATCCTCGAATCTGGATCTCTCCAAGCCCGGGGAGGCAGGCCTGCTTTAAGACAGGTCTCCTCCAAGAAGGTTTCGGCATCCCAACCGTATTCGATAGCCACTTGAGGCAAAAGCAAACCCGAATAGTAAGGGGGCTTTTCGATCATGAGGCCGTGTCTTCCTATTTTTATGCTCTTAAGGATCTCCTCCGGGCTCTCCTTTATCTGCTTTAAGGGAGTTAAAACCGAAATCTCTATTTCAAGGTCCTCAAGCTCTTCCTTTCTTACGGGTGGGAACCGAGGATCCTCAAAGGCTGCGGCTTGAGCCATGTCAATCACCGCCTCCCAAAGGGGCTTTACCGGACGAACATAGCCTATGCATCCCCGGAGTTGACCGTGTTTTTTTATCGTCACAAAGACCCCCCGAGGAACTTGAAGCTTAGGGGATTTAATGGAAAAAGCGGGGAGTGGTTTACCCAAAACCCTTCTCCATATGGTCTCCTTGGCTATCTCACGGAGTGTCCGTTTTTCTTCTTCATTTAGGTTAAGGTACTCCTTCTCCAAAGGGTCCCTTTCCTCCTCAAAAAAAACAGCCGCCAGGTAACCCACAACGCTCGTTTTATCCCCTGTCACATCCCCCGAGTTGGCGTACTTTAGTACCAAAGACCTATTGGCCCCCAGTTCCTTTGAGGCCATCATAACCGAGACCATAGGCCCTCCACCACAGGCCTCACATCTTCCGCTTCGAAGTTCTCTTAAAAGCCCCTCAGGGTCAAAACTGCGTACGTAATCTATGATGATCCCATCAAGTTCTCGAGCCCGGTTATAGGGATAAAAGTGGGAAAGATCGGTACTTCCCACAAGAAGCACCTCATCCCTTCGAGGCCTTATAACTTCCGAAAGAACACGGGCGAGTTCCTTTATGGTGAGTTCATCCTGTTCGCCTACAACTAAGGGTATGAGCTTGAAATCCCCCAAAACCACCTGCAGAAAGGGTAACTGAATCTCAAGGGAATGTTCCCTTACATGGGCTTGAGGAAGATCTTTTATCAAAGGAGAAGCCTTGAGGAATTTTTCGCACATCTCCTCATCTACTTCCACAAGTCCTAAAGGGGTCCGGAAACTGCCTTTCGGATAAATCGAAACCCCGTTAAAGTAAGCGTAATGACTCGGGGCAACTACCACCACCCTGGAGAACTTCCTTCCTTTTAAGACGCGATAGGCATAACCCGCCACTTGTCCCGAGTACATATAACCCGCATGGGGAGCGATAATCCCGATTATATTTCCTTCTAAGGGGGGAACGGTGGCTTTTTTCAAAAATTCGTCAATCCATTGCCTTAAAACCCGCGGGTCACCAGGATACCAAGTGCCCGCTATGGCTGATTCCCTGATGGGTTCCTTGGGCATTTGGCACCCCCTTCTGGCTATCCTTTCAAAAGGCCCTACGGCTATCGAGAAGAATCGTAACCGGACCGTCGTTTATATGACCCACCTCCATCTTAGCTTGGAATTTTCCGGTCTTGACCTGGAGCCCTTCTTTTTTAAAGGCTTCTACAAGTTGAAGATAAAGCTTTAAGGCCTCTTCCGAGGGAGCCGCTTCGCTAAAGGAAGGCCTTCGTCCTTTTCGGGCATCGCCAAGAAGGGTAAATTCCGAAACAACAAGTAGCTCCCCTCTTACATCTTTAAGTGATAAATTAAAATGACCATTTTCATCCTCAAAAATCCTCAAATTGGGGATCTTTGAGACCATATAAGCCACATCCCTATGGTCATCCCCCTTGGCAATCCCCAAAAGCACCATTAACCCTTTGCCTATCCTTGCTATTTCCTCCCCTTCAACCTTTACCCACGCTTCTTTTACCCTCTCTACTACAGCCCTCAAGTTAATCCTCTTTCTCCTTCTCTCTCTCCTTTCGGGCCTCTTCTATTATCCTTTGGGCCAGATGAGGAGGCACCTCTTCGTAATGGGAAAACTCCATGGTGAAACTCCCTCGGCCTCCGGTCAATGAGTTCAAAATTGGTCCATACTGCAACACCTCTGCCATGGGAACAAGGGCCCTTATGACGTGGTTTTTGCCCCTTCGGTCCATCCCCAGTATTTTCCCCCTTCGACCGTTTAAATCTCCCATCACATCACCCAAGGCATCTTCGGGAACCGTTACCTCAAGCTTCATTATGGGCTCAAGAAGCACCGGTTCCGCCTGTTGTAGCCCCTTTTTGAAGCACATAAAAGAGGCGATCTTAAAAGCCAAATCCGAAGAGTCGACCTCATGGCTCTTCCCATCGTAAAACCTCACCTTCACATCAACCACCGGGAATCCCGCCAAAACCCCTGATTCCATCCCTTCTCTTATCCCCTTTTCAACGGCTGGGACGAAGTTTCTAGGAACGTTCATCCCCGTTAAGGCCTCCTCAAACTCAAAGCCCTTTCCCCTTTCCAACGGATAGATGTCGAAATGAACCTCCGCAAACTGTCCCCTTCCACCAGTCTGTTTCTTATGCCGGTAAATCACCCCTTTTACCACCTTCTTTATGGTCTCCTTGTAAGGGATCTTGGGTGGACTCAACTCAACCTCAACGCCGAATTTCCTCTTCATCCTTTCGATTATCACGTCGAGGTGCAATTGTCCCAAACAAGAAATTATGAGCTCCTTCGTCTGCTCATCTCGACTCAATACGATCGTCGGATCCTCTTCCTTTATCCTGGACAAAGCCGAGGAAATCTTCTCCTCGTCCCCTCTGGCTTTCGGCCTTATGGCATAGGATAAAACAGGCGTCGGAGGGATAACAGGTGGATAAATAATAGGGGCCTTCTCGTCACAGAGGGTATCACCCGTCTGGGTGTCCTTAAGCTTTATCAAGGCCACAATGTCGCCCACCTCAGCGATCCCCGCAACCTCCTGCTTTTTACCTTGAAGACTGAATATCTGTCCCACCTTTTCCTTGGTCTTCTTAGTGGAATTCAAAACCGTAACATCAGGTCCGATGCTTCCGGAAAGCACCTTCACGTACGAGATCCTTCCCGCAAAGGGATCTACAAGGGTCTTAAAGACATAGGCCGAAAAAGGCTCTTCTAAAGAAGGCTTCCTCTCCTCCTCTTGACCAAGGGGGTTCAGGCCTTTGGCGGGTCTTCTCTCAAGAGGAGAAGGCAGACAAAGGTTTATGAAATCCATGAGAAGGTCAATACCTATCAGCTTAGAGGCCGAACCACAAAGAACCGGAACCACCTCTCCCTTCCGCATACCTTCTTTAAGACAGGAATAAAGCTCTTCTTGAGAGATCTCCTCCCCTTCCAGATACCTTTCCATAAGCTCTTCTTTCACCTCAATGAGGGATTCCATAAGTTTAAGCCTTTCTTCCTGAACCTTCGTTTGAAGTTCCTCGGGGACGGGTCCCTTTTTGGCTTTACCGCTTGAATCCTCATAGTAATAGGCCTCGTTCTTCAGTAAGTCTACAACCCCTCTAAACGAAGCCTCCTCCCCTATTGGCAACTGAAGGGGAAGAATTTTTCCTCCCTCTAGGTTCTCTTGCGCGTCCTTTAATGCCTCCCAAAATCGGGCGTTTTCCGCATCTAACTTGGTGATAAAAAGAACCCTTACCACTCCCCTTTCTTGAGCCTCCCGCCACATGTTCTCCGTTTGAACCTTAACACCCGAGTTAGCCCCAAGCACCAAAATAGCCCCTTCCACAACTGCCATGGCACTTCTTGCCTCAAAGGCAAAATGAACATCACCAGGCGTATCAACCAGAGTGACCAAACAATCCCCCCA
>CAYZRR010000066.1:0-9281 GCA_964480925.1 uncultured Thermodesulfobacteriota bacterium | reverse complement strand
GAAAGGAGAGTGTTGAATATCTGAGACTTCCTTTGGTCTTTCGTCTTTTAGGGCTTTTTCACATAAATTTACAATCTCCACCTTCTCTTTATTTCCAAAAGAACCATCGGCTCCGTATAATAGAGGTTCCTCTGGAAAAAGCTGAGGCCAGCAACCCCCAACCAGCACCTTTTTTCCCAAACGTTTGAACTTTTTCAAAAGCTTTCGTGATTCGCTCTCGGCACGATGGGTCACAACACAGGTGTTAAGGACAACAAGATCCGCCTCTTCGGGCTCGGTGATCAGAAATCCCTTTTCTTTTAGCAAACATATCATTCCCTGCGATTCAAATTGATTGACCTTGCATCCTAAAGTCACGAACCCAATTTTCAATCTATTACCTCTTCGATCCATCCTCCTCCTAAAAGCCTATCATCCTCATATAAAACTAGTGCCTGCCCTGGCGTTATTGCCATCTGAGGTTTTAGAAATTCACAGAAGATCTCCCCTTTTTGAACGATAACCTTACAAAGAGCTCCTTCATGTCGGTAACGTATCTTCCCATAGCAAGAAAACTCCGTGGAAGGAGGTTCCTCTAGAATCCATTTCACATCTTTTGCCCGAAGACGCCTTTTATAAAGAGCTTCCTTGGGACCGACGATGACCTTATTATCCTCGATCTTCAAAACGTAAAAAGGCCTCTCCTTTTTTAAGCCAAGCCCATGCCTTTGCCCAATGGTAAAAAGGTGAACTCCTTTATGCCATCCGAGCACTTTTCCCTCAAGGTCCAAAATGGGCCCTTCTTTCCTTTCAAAGGGGAAATTTTCGATAAAAGTCCGGTAATCGCCTTTAATAAAACAAACCTCCCGACTCTCTTCTCGTATAAGCCCATAAGATCTGGCTAATTCCTTTACCTCTTCCTTTCTCTTATCCCCCAAAGGGAAAAGCGTCTCTTCTAAATCCCTTTGAGAGATCCGCCACAAAAAATAGGATTGATCCCTGTTTTGATCCTTTCCCTTAAAAAGAACCCATTTACCGTTCCAAGGCACTTTCCTCACGTAATGTCCTGTGGCAAATAAGGCAGCCCCTAACTTTTTAGCCTCTTTTTTTAAAAGGGAAAACTTCATAACCTCATTGCAGACTACGCATGGGTTTGGTGTTTTACCTTCGAGATAAGATTTGACAAATGGTTCGATCACCAACTTACGAAATGACTCCCTTAGGTCAACAATGTGAAGTTCTATATTCAAAAGGGAAGCGGCAAAACGAGAGCCCTCAACGGGCTTCTCATCATCGCTAACCCTCATAAAAATCCCTGTAACTTCGTATCCTTCTTGTTTTAAAAGAAGAGCGGAAACGAAGCTATCAACGCCTCCGCTTAAAGCAACTGCGACCTTCAAGCTTTTATCCCTTCATAAAGGGCACATATCCCAAAACTCAAAAGGCCACATTTGAGATCTATGAACCCCAAAAGAGATAGTTTGTCAAGGATCTCCTCTGTTTTGGGAAAAGCCGAAATTGAATTAGCCAAATAAAGATAGGCTTCCTGATCTCTCGTTATAAGCCCCCCCACAAAAGGCAGAATCCTTTTTAGATAAAGCTTATAAAACGCACCAAAAAGGCCCTGGGGCCTTTTGAACTCCAGGATCACGAGCTTGCCCCCTTTTTTAAGAACCCTATGTATCTCCCTTAAGCCCTTATCCATCTGGGAGAAATTTCTCAACCCAAAAGCCATCATGACGCCATCAAAGCTCTCCTCGCGAAAGGGCATCCTTAGGGCATCCCCGCATATGGGATAAACATCTTTAAGTGGTTTTTTCTTTCCAACTTTTAGCATACCCAAGCTGAAATCAAGGGCTAAAATTTTCCCGTTGAAATACTCTCGATAGGCTTCGCTCAAGTTCAGAGTCCCGGCACAAAGGTCAAGCACCAAATCCCTCTCCCCAAGGGCTTTAACGGTCCTTCGTCTCCAAACTTTATCAAGCCCAAAGCTTAAAACGGTGTTCGCCAGATCATACCTTCTGGCTATCCGCTCGAAGGCATTTCGAATGAATTCCTCTTTTTTCATTTTAAGAGTCCGCTAAAAGAGCCCTTAAACGAAGGCACATTTGAGGCGTATCTATGTTCATGGGGCATCGGAGCTTACAGCGCCCACAAGTAAGACAAGTCCAAGCCAAAGGAGCAGCCTCCTTGAGATCTCCACTTATGAAAGCCGTCCATATGGCCCCAATGCCTCCAAAATACCTGTCCCCGAACCTTCCAGCTACAACTTTGAAGACCGGACACTCATAAAGGCATCCGCCACACCTTAAACAATAAAGGGCCTCCCGAAAAATAGGGTCTTGGGCCAGCTTCCTTCGGCCATTATCGAGAAATACCACGTAAAGCTCTTTGGGGCCGTGAGCCCCAAAAGTGGTGACTTTTTCTATGTCTCCAGTTTTTGAAGGCGTGGAAATGAGGCTCACATATGCGGGCATCGTATAATTGGCAAAACGCCAGGTAACTTCGGCTACCTTCATAGCCTGAGAAAGGGAAAAAACGAGCTTCTCAAGCCCAACAAGGGCTATGTGAACCGGAGGCAAACCACTTGTAAGCCTTATATTCCCTTCGTTTTCTATCAAAACCAGAGTCCCACTCTGGGCCGAAACCACATTGGCTCCGGTTATCCCCACTTCAGCTTGAAAAAACTTCTCCCTTAAAAACTCCCTTACCGCCCTCACCTCTTCCCCTATATCCGGAGGAATCTCCTTTTTAAAATAGGCCGAAAGAACCTTGGCTACTTCTTCCCTTGACATATGGATGGCCGGAGAAAGAATGTGCATAGGTCTTTGGTCGGTTATCTGAATAAGAAACTCCCCAAGATCGGTCTCATAAACCTCATACCCCCTTTCCTCCAGGTATTCCCTCAAGGAAATCTCCTCTGAGGTAAGGCTCTTCCCCTTTACTACTACTTTCCGGTTCCCACAAATAGAACCTATGATCTCACAAGCTTCCTCGGAGGTACGGGCCAAAAAGACCTTGGCGCGGTTTTTCTCAAATTGGCGCTTGGCCTCTTCAAAGAGGGAATCAAGGTTCCTAATGGCTTCTTCCTTTATGGCTCTTACTTCCTGAGCGAGTTCTATGGTGTAAGGAAAGCGTTCTACGGCTTCCTGAAGATTTCGTCGATAGCTTTCGCTTGCCCTCTCAATGGCAATTGGGATCTTCCCTTCTTTTATTGCCTCTTTAAGCCTCTTCTTATATTCCTTAAGCCACAATCTCCGTCTCCTCCAAAAGCTCCACTAAATCCAAAACCCTCACCTTTTTTCCGAGGGCCTTAACGCCTTCCTCAAGGTTTATTAAACAGCCCGGACAAGCCGTGACAATAAGCTGGGCCCCCGTTGAGAGTAGCTCCTCAGCCCTCCTTTTGGCAAGTTCCCCGCTCACGTAAGGAAAGACTAATTCAAACCCTCCACCCCCCCCACAACAATTGGCCCATTGACCTGAGGCTTCCGCTTCAACAAGCGTCAAACCCTCTATATCCCTCAGTATCTCCCTCACTTCCTCTACTACTCCAAGATACCTACTTAAAATGCAAGGATCATGATAGGTAACCTTAAGGGGTTCTTTCAAACGCCTTTTTTTCTTTTTGTTTTTGAGCCAAAAAATGGGAAAAGGTTCGACCAAATCCTTTAATCCCCATAGTTCCTTTAAGGCATAACAACAAGAAGGAACCATTCCTATGATCTTCTTTCGGTTTGACAAAAAATCCCTTTTTGAGGAAAGGTTTTCGAGGAAATCCTTTCTGAAACCCGAAAAATACAGAGGGGCCCCGCAACAGGGCTCCTCCTCACCAAGGTAAGAAACCTCGATCCCCTCCTGGGACAAGACCTTTAAGGCGGACCTTAAAGGATTGCGCCCATTTAAAAAAAATCTCAAAAAGGGCAAAAACCACTTTAAAAGCCTAAAACTCCCCTCCAACTCAACCCCAAAACCTTCCATCCTTTGAGCCATTGAGGAAAAGGTCTTGCCCAAACTGAGGTACTGATAACCACATCCCCCAAACAAGAGCCAATCGCCTTCCTTAGGAAGGTTTAAATCCTTTGCCCATTTGGCCTTCGGCAAAGCCAAAAGGCTTCCTTTTTTAACGATATTATCCCTCAGAAACAAAAGGGGCTTGGGGACTAATAATCCCATATCTTCTTATCCACTCCGAATATCATGGCGATTAAAGCGGTTCTCACCCACATACCGTTTCGCACCTGTCGCCAATATACCGCCCTTCGGTCCTTATCCACCTCCACGGGAAGTTCATCCCGTCGAGGCAGAGGGTGCATAATTATCGCATTTGGCTTCAAGATTTTCAAATATTCGGGCTTAAAGTGATAACGCTGGTAGGCTATAAACTTTGATTCTCCTTCCTTATCGTATTCATCCTGAATCCTTGTCATATAGACCACATCCACCAATGGTATGATCTCCTCAAGGTCATCGTGTTCTTCGAATTTTACGCCCTTTTCACGAAGATAATTTTTGAGATCCTCCCCCATTCTCAGTTCCGGTGGGGAAACGAAGTAAAGCTTCACATCACGGTAATTTTTCATCAAGTAAGCAAGAGACCTGACGGTCCTTCCTCGCTTAAGATCCCCTACCAATGCTATATGTTTCCCATCAATCCCTCCATGATCCTCGAAGGAACGGTGAATGGTGTAAATGTCAAGTAAAGCTTGAGTAGGATGTTGATCGGGACCACTTCCTCCGTTTATTATGGGCACAGGCCTTGGGGTTTGATTGAGCAAAAAAGCCATCTTTTCGGCAAATTGAGGCTCTGGATGTCTCATTATGATGAGATCGAAATAACTGGAAAAGGTCCTCACCGAATCCTCTGGGCTTTCCCCCTTCATCTCCGATGAAATAGAAGGATCCCTCACCTCCGCCCATTGCATACCTAAAATCTGACAAGCGCTAACAAATGACAAAAAAGTCCGCGTGGAAGGCTGGGTGAAATATAGCATGGCCCTCTTGCCTTGAAGAAGGCCCAAAAGGAACTTCGTCCCCTCATTGCTTTTGGCTATCTGTCGGATCCTGGTGGTTAGGTTACATAGTTCATCTAAAAAAGGCCTGTCAAACTGTTGGGCCATTACCACGTGGTAAATCCGCCCATTTCTCATAAAAAAGGCCCTTTTTTCACTACCCCTTAAATTTTTAAAGGTTTCCCAATCCATACCTGATCACCTCCTTACGGGTAGCTCGATGATAAAACGGGTGCCCTTAGGGTCATTATCCTTAACGCGGATGAATCCCTCATGATCGGCCACTATGGCACTTACAATAGCAAGCCCCAACCCCCTTCCTTCACCCTTGGTCGAAAAATGGGGTTCAAAAAGACGCCCCTTAAGCTCATCCGGGACCCCACAACCGTTATCCCTCACCTCCAGAGTGGCCATGTGTAAAAGGGAATCGTAACGGGTGTGAACCTCCACGATCCCGGAGCCATTAAGGGCTTCTATGGCATTATCCAAAAGGTTCATGAGGACCCTCTTCATAGCCTCCCGGTCCAGTTTGAAATGAGGAAGCTTCGGGTCGCAAACCACTTTAAAGGTGACTTCGGGATGAGCCTGTTGATAAAGAGAAACGCTCTCCCTAACAACACTATTAAGGTCATCCATCTTGAGAACCAAAAGGGGCATACGAGCAAATTGACTGAATTCATTGACCATTCTCTTAAGTTCTTTCACCTGGGATATGATGATCCGAATGCATTCCTCGAAGACCTCCTTATCCTCCGTCAACTTTTCTTTATAGCGACGCCAAATCCTTTCCGCCGAAAGCTGTATAGGGGTTAAGGGGTTCTTGATCTCATGAGCGATTCGGCTCGCCACCTCCTTCCAAGCCTCAACCCTTTGCATCTTGACTAATTGCGTGAGGTCATCGAAGGTAACGACCACCCCCACGTAATTCCCATCGGGATCTTTCATGGCATTTAGGGTCACTTTTAGGATTATAGGTTTACCGTTCACTGAAATCTCCATCTGTTTCTCAAGCCTTTTGGTTTCGGTTCGGTTCATCTCTCTAAAAAGCTCTCGCGCCACTTTGAGTAGATCCGGATTGAGGACTTGGCGGTAGTATTTGCCTATTGCTTTTTGACCTTGGATGCCCAATATCTCCTTGGCCTTTTCGTTTAAAGTGGTGATTCGCCCGTTTCGGTCAAAGGAGATAACCCCGGTGGACACATTCTCCAATACCACTTCCGTATATCTTCGTCTCTCCTCCAGAGCTTTTTGGGTCCTTTTGAGATCTTGAGTCATCTTATTAAAGGCATCCATCAATATCCCCATCTCGTTCTTAGGAGTTTCTCGAAGTTGAATCTCAAGATCACCCTCGGCCACCTTTTTCGTAGCTACTAAAAGCTCTCCTAAAGGATTAGTTATGTCCTTGGCGATTTTAAAACCCAACCACACCGACCAGAAGGCTACAAGTAACGATATTAAAAGCAGAAGCAACACATAATTAACGGTTATTGGGCCTTTCATGGCCTCAGAACGGCGGTATTCGAAATAGGCCTGAGAGATGGACTCGAGCTTCCCTGAAAGTCCATGGGGCAAATAATAAGCACAGAAAACCAATTTGCCTTCACCTTTATATCCACTCCATATAATCTCTCCACCTCCAAAAGGAAGGATCTTGGTGACCTCATTTTTCCTCAAAACCTCTTCCACCAATTCCTTGGGGGGTGAAATTGTAAAAGGCAGATCCTTCGAGGAAACAGATGAAAACCATTCTCCATTCTCATTGTAAAGGCCGACCCAACTCAAAGATCCTTCAGAAAGCGCCTCTTCCAAGGGCATCCCTTGGGCTACCCTTTTTGACCAATTTAAGCTCTGGTTGAGCATATGGGTGTAGTAAATCTTGGTAGCCTCCAAGGCCACCTCAAGTGACCTTTCTATCTGTGAACTAAACCAACTCTTTATGTTCTGGGAAATGAAAAAGGCCGAAACCAAGAACAAGAGCATGGAAGGCAGTAACGACAGAACCAGAAATGAAAGCGTTAGCTTAGTCTTTAGCTTCGAACCCAATAATCCTCTTTTGTATTCGAGGATTAGTTTGGTGAAATTTCTTATCAAAAGAAACAACACGAGCAAGAGGAGTATTATGTTGAGATTGAGCATGGTGAAAAAGAAGACATTTTTGCTCCATAAAAGGGATTCCCTAAAATAGATTTGGAATAGGAAAAGTGCTCCTATTACACCCGAGAGCACAAAAATTACATAAAGTTCCTTTTTTCTTTTCTTCCTTTCTTTCGAGTCAACCATCAAATCTTCCTCTGAGCCGCCTTTTTAGCTAATTTGTCGGCCTCCCGATTCTCCTCTCTTTCGATATGCTTGATTTCCCAGTGGGAGAAACGCCCAAGAAGCGCCTTTGCCTTCTTATAAAGAACCTGAAGCTTTTGATCCCTAACCTTGTAGTTTCCATTTATCTGTCGGGCCAAAAGTTCTGAATCCGTAAAAACCAAAATTGTCTTCCATCCCCTCCGATAAGCCTCTTCCAATCCCCTTATCAAAGCCATATACTCGGCTTGATTATTTGTAACCCTTCCAAGGTATTCACCCCCAAAATAGATGAGCCTTCCCTCCATATCTTTCAATATGACCCCGCATCCTCCCTCACCAGGATTCCCTAAGGAAGCGCCATCTACCAATAAGATTCCATCAATTTGCACTTTCTTTTTCGTAATAGAGGATCCTCTTACAATTGGGGCAAGTGTAAATGCGTTCGTTCTTCAGGATCTCATTATAAAGC
The DNA here is from genome assembly GCA_964480925.1 of uncultured Thermodesulfobacteriota bacterium. GTDB lineage: Bacteria > Desulfobacterota > B13-G15 > B13-G15 > B13-G15 > B73-G16. Next base: position 1,526 of record CAYZRR010000066.1, on the reverse strand, counting down.
TGTGGGGGAATATGAAGAAAACAACCTTGACATATCTCATCCTTTACCCTTGCGATCGCAAAGCCTCGTTTATGCTTGAGATTTTTATAAAGCTCGAGCAACTCCTCAGGTACACTCTTTACTAATTCGCCCTTTTCCTTTTGCCACTCGGAGACCTTCTCCTTGAGTTCTTTCTGTCGGTTTTCGAGACGGGAAATAAGTTCGTTTATCTTCCCCTTTTCGAGATTCGTCTCTTCTTTAAGGCGTTCAAATTCCACCTTCTTCTTATCTATCTCCTCCAGGATCCCCAAGATCTCCTCTTCCAAAGAACTTATGGCATTTTGACCCCATTCTATCTCGTTTAAAACTGCTTCGTACTCCTTATTGGTTTTGACCTCGAGAAGCCTTATCTTCGATTTCTTAACCTTTATCCTCAAATCCTCGAGCTCTTGTTCAAGCCTTCGGCGACGTTTTTCCAAGTCTTCCAGTTCCTTTTGGGCCTCTTTTAATCGTTGATCCATCTTTAAAAGCTCTTCCTCTAAGTTCTTCCTCTCTCGAGGATAACGCGAAGTCTCTTCCTCCGCCTCTTTTATGGAGAACTCAAGCTCTTGAATCCTCCATAATAACCTCAGTTCTTCCATAACCTCTCCCTAAAAAGAAGGGGTGCCGAGTGCACCCCTTCTTTTCCCCAACGATCCCTTTCTATCCTTTGTTTGTTCTTCTTTCATCCCCACCAAATTTGGTGGGCCCACCAGGAATCGAACCTGGGACCTTCCGGTTATGAGCCGGTGGCTCTGCCAACTGAGCTATGGGCCCAATAAAAATTTATCATCATTTTCCTAGGGGGTGTCAAGACTTACTGGAAAAGAAAATGGGGTGAGTGAGGGGCTTCGAACCCCCGACCTCTGGAGCCACAGTCCAGCGCTCTGGCCAGCTGAGCTACACTCACCACCTTGGCGCGCCTGGGAGGAATCGAACCCCCGACCCGCGGATTAGAAGTCCGCTGCTCTATCCTGCTGAGCTACAGGCGCCCTTCCTTTAAAAAATTATCACTCCCCTTTTGAGGTTGTAAAGTGGTCAGCTTCTCCTTTAATTTTTTCAAAGCCTCAATCTTAAGCTCTACAAGTACATCCCCAATCCTTACCCTTTGAGGGCACATCCTCTGGCATTGATAGCAACTCCAACAACTCACAAGCATCCTCGTCTCGTAAGCCAGCTCCCTTAACCCCATGGCACAAGCCCTCATTATCTGATGAGGCAAAAGCCCAAGCGCCTCTTCCGGGTTCTCGAATTGGGAAACAATTGGACAGACATTTGAACACACCTCACAAGTAAAACAAAAGGAAAAACTTTTCTCTTCCAGCTTTTCGTAAAAAGGCCCAACTTCATCTGGAAAATCGGGCTCGGTACATCCCTGACATCCCATCCCCGCATCTATGCACCAGTTGACCCCATTGTTCCACTTCCTCAGAGGACAATCCGCATGCGTAATAGGCCCCTTACAGCCCAAAAGATATAAACAACCAGGCTCACCAAACTTCTCGGCA
>CAYZRR010000065.1:0-9379 GCA_964480925.1 uncultured Thermodesulfobacteriota bacterium | reverse complement strand
TTTTATCGGTTTTAAGTTCGAGTAAAAGCAGATAAACCCCACTTGGTTTGAAGGCTTTATAAAGGACCTCTAAGGGTATTTTCAATTCTTTGACCGAAATGACTTTCTCTAAAGCTTCGTCAAAGCCCAAGGATATGGCTTTGAAGATTACCCTATCTTTTACCTCGAGGAAGGTTGAAGTGAAGACTGGATCCACATGATAAGCGGGAAGGAAGTATTCCGATTCGGGATTCATCACTACAAAAAGGCACATACCTCCAAGTTCCGACAGTTCAAGGAGGTGCCTTCTTCCCCTTTCACTGGGTGCATCTGGAAACATAGAGAGTCGAGAACCAAAAAGAGTACAGGTCTTTATTTCCAACAAAAGGTCTTTTCTGCCATCGGAAAGTAGTAGGTCAAACCTGCTTTTTAAAAGCTTGATCTCTTTCCCTTTTAAAGTATAGTCCTTGAGAAAGGGGATCCTTTTTTCAAGGAGAAGTTCCTCTATTATGAGGTTTGTCATTTGGGTATCAAGAATAACCCAGGAAGCGTTTTTTCTTGCCGCAAATACCGTATAAGGGTATTTGCCCTTGAATCTTGAAGTGGTGAGAAGAAGAGGGGTTCCGGGAAGAAGTAACTCCCATAACCTCCCTGGATTGGGAAGATAAGCCAAGTTATTTTTCCCTTGGATTTCAACGTGGCAAAGGAAGCGATTTATACGCTCACGGAAAAACCCCTCTATCTTGACAAGGTTGGTCAAAACGGTCATTTATATATTATAGGTGGCGGTGTAGCTCAGTTGGAAGAGCATGCGGCTCATATCCGCAGAGTCCGGGGTTCGAGTCCCTGCACCGCCACCAATTTTATTTTTCTTTTCCTCTTTTTCGATTTTTAATTAAGGTATAAATGTGGGTGAGGATTTTTGGGCTCTTATAAGTGATGACTTAAAGAAGGTCGAATTAGAAGCCAAGGAAAACCTTAAATCCTCCGTATCGCTTGTCACCAAAATTGGGGAACATATCCTTTTGGGAGGAGGGAAAAGGATAAGGCCTGCCCTTTTGATCCTTTCCTCCAGGCTCTGTGGTTATGAAGGGAAAGCTCATATACCGCTTGCAGTAGCCATTGAGTTCATTCATACGGCTACCTTGCTTCACGATGATGTGGTGGATAATGCCCAGTTGAGACGCGGTATGCCCGCAGCCCATCTTCTATGGGGCAATGCTGCAAGTGTCTTAGTGGGGGATTTCCTTTTGAGCCGTGCTTTTTCCCTGATGGTGAGATTCGGAAACAAAAGGGTCTTAGAAGTGATAGCTAAGGCTACGACCGATCTTGCCGAAGGGGAGGCCTTCGAAATCATGAAGACGGGGGATCTGACCTTTGGCGAAGAGGAGAACATTTTTCTTATAACGAAAAAAACGGCAAGTCTTATAGCAGCTTCAACCCGCATTGGAGCTATTTTAGCCAAAGCTCCTATTCGGAAGGAGAAAGCACTTTATAATTTTGGACTTAACTTAGGAATAGCCTTTCAATTAGTCGATGACTGCTTGGACTACGTGGGTAAGGAGGAGGTTTTGGGGAAAAAAGTGGGAAGTGATCTTAGGGAGGGAAAGCTTACCCTTCCTTTGATTTTTGCTCTCAAGCAATCAAACGAAGAAGAAAGACGATCCATAGAGGAGGTCATTTCGGGCAAAAGTGAAAAGGATGATTTAATAAATGTGGTGATAGGGATAGTGAATAAGTATGGGGGAATAAAATACACTTTACAACTTGCTAAAAAATATATGAATCAAGCCAAACAAAGTCTCGCGTGTTTTCCATTGTCTCCAGAAAAGGAGGCTCTTTTTAAGCTTGCCGATTACGTTCTAGAACGGAATTTCTGATAGCGTTCTTCAAAGCTTTTTAGAAGTTCCTCCTCCTCTTCTTCGATGCCCAAAAGCTTGGCATAAGCGCGAAGAAACCCTTTCAGGTAAACCCAAGGGGGAAGGTTATTGAAGTCCTCGTTTTCTAAGGCTATCAAAGTTTTTTTTGTTATCTTAAGAAAAGAGCTCACCTCTTCAAGGCTTAGATTCAAATGCTCCCTTATATCCTTTAAGGCTTCTCCTCCCAATCCCTTTTTAGCCTTTATCAGTTCTAAGGTCTCTCTTGATAAAGTCCTTTTTTTAAAAAAAGAAAAGCTTTCCTTATCACATAAAGGTTTTCTTTGCATTAACTCCGAAAAGGCCCTTTGGACCTTTTCCCTTAATTGGTTAAGCTCCTCAGGGGTCCAAAGGGCCCAAATGCCAGGATTTGAAGGATCAAGGGCCTTCATCAGACGTTGAAAAGCCTCCTCTATTTCCAGTTCACTGGCATTTTCGCTTATTCCCAAAATTTCGTAAGGATCTTCTAGGTCAATACCATCTCCTTTCCACTGATTACCCTTGAGGCTATTTCCCTCATACATTGTGCTACCTCGGCGTAAGGATATTCTATCAAGAAAGGGCGCCCTCTATTTATGGAAAAGGACACTTTAATATCAAAGGGAATGTAACCCAAATATTTTGGCATTATGCCGAAGTACTTATAACATACCATTTTGAAAGAAGGGCCTAATTCCCTTTCCTCGGGTCTTTTCACTTGGTTAAGGACTACATTTAAATCGAATTCCTTTAAAGAGGCGACGAACCTGTGGACAAAGGCTTCGTCAAAAACCCTCAAACGGTTCAGGAGTTCCTGTGGTTTTTTTAAAGAGAAATTGTGATCCATAAAAAACTCATCTATGAGTCTACGAACCCTTTCGTTTGCTCCTTTTCTTATGTATCTAAAGTAGGCTCCCCGTAAAAATCTGTATACATTCTCGAGGGTAGTTGCCTCGGGGGTTATGACGACTATCTTTTTTTGAGCCCAAAGGAAAAGGTCAAGAATAAAAGGGGAGATTCCTGCTCCCAGGTCAACGATGAGGTAATCGGTCCTCAAAAGGTTTAATGACCTTTGTAGCCGCGTTTTTTCAAAGTATTTGAGTTTATCCGAAAGGTTCGATAGGGCTCCTGGTATTAACTTTAATCCCTTTACGTAGGTCGGTAGCAAAAGGGATTCGAGGGGGCTTTTCGAAAGGAGAAAGTCCTCTAAGGTTTTTTCCGGATAAGGGATTCCCAAAAACGTGTGAAGGTTTGCCCCTCCGGCAAGATCCAAGTCACAAAGAATCACATTTTTTCCGCTTTCGCTTAAAGCAATCCCCAAGTTCAAAGCGAAAAAACTCTTCCCCGTTCCTCCCTTACCTCCACCCACACTCAATGAGAGAGGCATATTAAAGGCCAACCCCGTCTATCCTCGCCCCACAATGAGGACATTTGCCCTCTTTAATATGGTTCTCTAATACTTTGAACCCCCATCTTCTTATGAGGATTTTATGGCAGTTCCAACAGTAGGTATTCTCCCCTTCATCACCTGGGATATTGCCCGAATAAACGTATTTAAGACCTTCCGAGAGGCCTATCTCCCTTGCTCTTTTTAAAACCGACCTTGCAGTAGGAGGAAGATGAAGGAGCTTATAGTTAGGATGAAAGGCCGTCACGTGCCAAGGGATACTTGGTTCTATGTCTCGTAGTAACCGCGCTATAGTCCTTAATTCTTCCTCCGAGTCATTAAGGGTGGGGATCACAAGGGTGGTAACCTCCACCCATATTCCTAGTTTCCTCATGGTTTGAATGTTTTCAAGGACTGGATGAAGGCTTGCGCCGCAAATCTCTTTATAAAAGGCTTCGTTAGCCGATTTAAGATCCACATTGGCGCCATCAAGATAAGGAGCTATAAGTTGGAGGGTCTCTTTACTCATATAACCGTTTGTCACAAAAAGGTTTTTTAACCCCTTTTCTTTCGCAAGCTTAGAAGTCTCATAAGCATATTCAAAGAAGACCGTTGGTTCCGTGTAAGTGTAGGATATGCTTTCGCAACCGGTCCTTAAGGCCTCCATCACAATCCTTTCAGGAGGAACCCTTTCACCTTGGATTTCCCCTTTATCCCTGGGCATTTGCGAGATACTCCAATTCTGACAATGCTTACAGCGGAAGTTACATCCTACAGTTGCAATGGAGAAAGAGAGACTACCCGGAAGAAAATGGAAAAAGGGTTTCTTTTCCACGGGGTCAACGTTAGCAGCAATAAGCTTTTCGTAGACCAAACTGTAGAGGATTCCTCCTCGATTTTCCCTTACCTGGCAAACACCCCTTTTTCCGTCAGGTATGATGCAGTAATGATTGCACAGGTGGCATTTTACTTTCTTGTCCTCTAATTTTTCGTAAAGTAGGGCCTCTTTCATTATAAAACTAAGTTATCACATTAAGGGTTTTCTTTTCCACTTCTTCTTTACCCCGAGTCCTTAATAAAGATAAAATTTGATTGATGGCCGGAGAGAAGCGCTTAAGGAAGATGCGGAATATCGGTTTTTTCGCGCATATAGACGCCGGAAAAACCACTGTGACTGAACGGGTACTTTATTATACTGGGAAAATCCACCGAATGGGCGAAGTCGATGAGGGAACGGCCACGATGGATTGGATGCCCCAGGAACAAGAGAGGGGTATAACGATCACTTCGGCGGTTACCACCTGTTTTTGGCGCGATCACGTCATTCAGATCATAGACACACCAGGGCATGTGGATTTCACCATAGAGGTGGAAAGGGCTTTGAGGGTTTTGGATGGGGCCATAGTGATTTTTAGCGCGGTAGAAGGGGTTGAGCCTCAATCGGAGACCATATGGTTTCAGAGCTTAAGGTATAAGGTGCCCAAGATATGTTTCGTCAACAAAATGGATCGAATAGGTGCGGACTTTTTTGGGGTCATTGAACAGATGAAGGAGAAACTCGGGGCAAACCCTCTTCCGATTCAAATCCCTTGGGGAAAGGAAGGAGAGTTCAGGGGAGTTGTGGATCTCATAAGAATGAAGGCTCTCTTTTGGGAGGATGAGACAGGGGAAAAGTTCCTGGAAGTGGATGTCCCAGAAGAACTTTTGGAGGAAGCCGAAGCAGTAAGGGAGAAGATGCTCGAAAAGGTAGTAGAGACGGATGAGGAACTTCTGGAGAAATACCTCGATGGGCAGATCTTAAGCGAAAAGGAGATCAAGGAGGCCATAAGAAGAGCTACGATTGAACAGAGGCTTCAGCCAGTTTTATGTGGGGCTGCCTTAAAGAACAAAGGTATTCAACCATTAATTGATGCGATCGTTGACTATTTGCCCTCTCCTTTGGATGTACCTCCCGTTAAGGGGATAAACCCTTTGACAAAAATGGAGGAGACAAGGCCGAGCGATGAAAGTGCGCCTTTTTGTGCTTTAGCCTTTAAGGTGATGATGGAACAGGGGAGGAAGTTAACTTATGTGAGGATATATTCGGGTCTGCTCCGCGAAGGGCAGGAGGTTTACAACGCATCTTTAGGCCGTAAGGAGACAGTCTCAAGAATATTCGAGATGCATGCCAACTACAAAAAAAGGCTCGAAATGGCTCGTGCCGGAGACATCGTGGCCCTTATGGGCCTTAAGGAGACATTGACCGGTCATACCCTTTGCGATCAGGCCCATCCGATTTTGCTTGAACCCATTCAAAGTTACGAACCGGTCATATCGATCGCCGTTGAGCCAAAATCAAGCCAACACCAGGAGAAGCTCCTTCAAGCATTGGAGAATATCGCTCAGGAAGATCCTACCTTTAAGGTCAAACAGGACGAAGAGACGGGCCAGACCATAATTTCGGGCATGGGTGAATTACATTTGGACGTGATTTTGAGAAGAATAAAGGATGAGTATGGACTCGAACTTAATGTGGGAAGGCCTCAAGTAGTTTATCGGGAGACCATAAGGGAAAGGGCTGAGGTGAAATCGGAGTTTTCGCGCCTGATCGAGGGCGTGAAAAGATCCGTTAAAATCACCTTAGAACTAATCCCCAATGAAAGGGGAAAAGGTATAGAATTCATACCTCTTCTTGGTGAGGGTTTCCCTCAGGAGGTCCTTAATGTGATAAGGGAAGGGGTAATGGAGGCTACCACAATCGGCGTTTTGGGATATCCTCTTACGGACCTTAAGGTTTTGGTGAAAGAGGTGGAGTTTAATCAAGAGGATTTCATGCCCCTTATTCTCAAAGCCGCCCTTTCCCAGGCCATTCAAGAAGCCTCAAACAAGGCCTCGCCCATTCTTCTTGAGCCCATAATGGAACTGACGGTGGTTATCCCCACCGAATTTATGGGAGAAGTTATAGGGGATATTCAGGCGAGGAAGGGGCGGATAGAAGAGATAAAGACGAGGGCTCAGATGACCATCCTTAAGGCAGAAGTGCCTTTGACCAGGTTATTCGGTTATTCCACTGATTTGCGTTCTCTTACTCAAGGCCGAGGGAGTTTTTCCATGAGATTCTTGAGATATGATGCAGTCCAAGGATAACCGGATAGAGGAGCTTTTGATTCTCCTTAAAAAAGAAAACACCTATATTTCGGGAGCACGTTTAGGGGAGATTTTGGGGATAAGTCGAGCTGGGGTTTGGAAGTTGATAAAGGAACTTAAGACAAAAGGATATAGGATCGAATCAAAGCCCAAAAAGGGCTATTTATTTGTGGACTTTCCAGAATCCCTTGACCTTTACGGGATAAAAGAGGGGCTTAAGACAAGGCTTTTGGGGAGGAGACTTCACCTTGTGGAAGAGGTTGATTCTACCAATGCTTGGGCCATCAGAGAAGCCCTCAAAGGGGCAGAGGAAGGTGAGGTCTTTTTGGCGGAAGCTCAGGCTCAAGGAAGGGGGAGAATGGGCCGTAAGTGGTTTTCTCCAAAAGGCAAAAATATATACCTTTCCATAATCCTTAAACCGGAGATGCCTCCCCAGAAGGTGCCTTTACTTAACCTGGGTGCCTCTTTGGCTTTAGCCTATCTTTTGGAGAAGCTAGGGCTTGAACCCGAGCTCAAATGGCCTAACGATGTCCTTTTAAAAGGGAAGAAGGTCTCGGGCATACTTTCCGAGGCCTATGCGGAACCTGACAGGGTTAATTTTGTGGTTTTGGGGATAGGGCTTAATGTGAATACGAGAAAGGAAGACTTCCCGGAAGACATTAGGAATTTGGCTACTTCCCTTTTAATCGAGACGGGTAAGGAGTTTTCAAGAAATGAGTTGGTGAAAAAAATCCTCGAAGAGCTTGAAGGCGTTTACTTTCTGTTAAAGGAAAATTCCCAGGGAGTCCTTTCCAAATGGTGTAGCTATGCTAAAGTAGAAGGGAGAATGGTGGAGGTCGAGTCCTTTGGGGAATTAATAGAGGGAGTAGCTCAGGGGATCGACGAAGATGGGGCACTTTTGGTGAAGACCCAAAAAGGCATAAAAAAAATCCTTGCCGGGGATGTGAAGGTTAAGGGATGGGGGAACTACTATTAGTAGTAGACATAGGTAACACCAATACGGTGCTTGGGGTTTTTGAGGGCGAAAGGCTTCTCTGTCACTGGAGGATTAATACGCTCGTTGAAAGAACCGTAGACGAAGCCTCGGTACTCTTAAAGGAGCTCTTACTGCTTGAGGGGATAAATCCGAATCGGATAGAAGGGGTTTCCCTTTCAAGCGTGGTTCCTCCCCTTACTCCGATTTTTGAGGAGGCCTCGAAAAAGCTTTTTGGCCTCCAACCCTTGGTTATCGGTCCTGGCATCAAGACGGGGATGCCAATTCTTTATGAAAACCCTGTAGAGGTGGGTTCTGATAGGATCGTAAATGCGGTAGCCGCTTATGAGCAGTACAAGAGGGAACTTATAGTAGTTGATTTTGGGACTGCTACCACTTTTGACTACGTCACCCAAAAAGGCGAATACTTAGGTGGGGCTATAGCTCCTGGCATTCACATCTCGCTCGAAGCGCTTTTCCAAAGGACCTCCAAATTGCCAAGAGTCCAATTTGCCAAGCCAAAGGGCGTAATAGGTCGGAATACCGTGTGGAGCATTCAGGCTGGCATCTTTTATGGCTACGTAGGGCTTGTTGAGGAGATAGTGAAACGCATGGCCTTGGAAAGAAAAAGTAAGCCCTTTGTGGTGGCAACGGGCGGTTTGGCTCCCCTTATAGCTTCGGAAACAAAAGTGATAAACGAAGTTGACGAATTTCTCACCCTTAAAGGGTTGAGGATCCTTTACGAACGGAACCTCAAACGTTGAGCGCTTTCCTCCAAGCTTCTATAAACCTCTTTAAGGACCTATCGTAGGTCCTTTCCGCTTCCGGAGGGAATAAACACCCGGGTAGTTCCCTCCGTGACCAATGGTAAGATAAGCACTCGCAACATTTTCCCTTTTTAGAACAGGGCTCATAAGTACAAGTACATCTGTTTAAATTTTTCTGTATTTCACACTCCATCTTCCGCCTCGAGAGTTTTTATCCACCTTAAAGGAATTATAACATAAACCTCCTTTTCTTCTCTAAGGTCCATCTGTTTGAGAGCGGACTCTTCGAGTTCCACCGTTATGAATTCTTCGCCTATTTGGACTTTTATCCTGGTCGAAGCCCCAACTTTTTCCATCTGCTTTATCTTTCCTTTGAACCGGTTGACGTTTGGGCCTGGTGGAGGGTCTTGGGATAAATATACGTTCCAAGGGAAAAAGGCCACTTTGAGGATCCTCCTACCCGACCAGGGTACGATAAGCGAGAAAGAGCCCAAATCCACTTGAGCGAGGCCAAACGGGAGACCTTTTTGGCCCGAACAGCAGAATAGATTGGGATTGCCGAAATAAGAGGAAACCGAACGATTAGCAGGAGAGAAGAGGAGCTCCTCGGGGGTTCCTATTTGTTGGATCCGGCCTTCTTCCATTAGGGCTATCCTATCCCCCATTTCAAAGGCCTCTTGGAGATTGTGGGTTACAAAAAGGGTAGTGATGCCCATTTGTCTTTGGATCCTCTTCAAATGGAGGCGCAACCTTTTGGCCGTTCCGAGGTCCACCTTGCTAAAAGGTTCGTCAAGAAGCAACAATTTGGGCATCGTGGCGATGGTCCTAGCTAAGGCCACCCGTTGAGCCTCCCCACCGCTTAAAGTGGATGGATAACGATCCGAAAGCTCACTTATGCCCATTAATTCGAGGGCCTCTTTAACCCTTCTTTTTAAAACTTCCCCTTTAAGCCCTTTGGCCTTCAAAGGGAAAGCCACATTCTCCCATACACTCATATGAGGGAAAAGAAGTTGGTTTTGGAACATATAACCTACTTGACGCTTCTCCGGAGGAAAATGATCGATCGGGTTTCCGTCAAAAAGTATCCGCCCCTTATAAGACGTAAGCCCAGCTATTATGTTTAAAAGCGTGGTCTTCCCCGCTCCGGTTCGACCGGCAATAACCAACATCTCTCCGCTTTTGACTTTAAGGTTTATGCCCTTACAAATGGAGTTCTCTACATTTTCTAACTGGACTTCCATTTTAAACACCT
>CAYZRR010000064.1:0-12526 GCA_964480925.1 uncultured Thermodesulfobacteriota bacterium | reverse complement strand
GCCTTTTCTTGAGGGGGTATCTCCTCTTCGGCCTCCTCACCAAGCAACTTCACATAACCTCCGAGTGGAAAAAGGGAAATGGCATATTCGGTCTCACCCAATCTAGCCTTTATTAGTTTAGGACCAAAACCGAAGGAGAAGACCAGAACCCTAATACCCAAAAGCTTGGCCACCAAAAAGTGACCGAGTTCATGAACCAAAACCAAAGCCCCAAGCACGAATAAAAACGCCAAAAAGGTCAACACTTCTCGATCTTCCTCAAGGTTAATTGTTGGGCCCAATTATGAGCCGAAAAAACATCTTCCACATCCTTTATGAGGAAAGGTTTATGCTCCTGCATAACCTCCTTCACCAAAGGAACGATCTCAGTGAATTTTATCTTACCTTCTAAAAAGGCCTTAACGGCCACTTCATTTGCGGCATTTAATACTGTAGGCATGGTCCCTCCCACCCCAAGGGCCCAAAAACCGAGCTTTAACGCGGGTATTTTTTCCGGATCCGCTTCCTCAAAGGTGAGCCCCAAAAGATCCTGTGCTTTAAGGCGCTTGAAGGGCAAATGAAGCCTTTTCGGATAAGAAAGGGCATATCCAATAGGGATCCTCATATCGGGCTGAGCTAAGTGAGCCAAGAGGCTTCCATCCCTTAATAGGATCATACCGTGAACTATTCCTTGAGGATGAATGAATACCTTTATTTTTTCTTTCGGAAGGTCAAAAAGCCAATGAGCTTCTATTATCTCCAAAGCTTTGTTCATCATAGTGGCCGAATCAACGGAAACCTTGGGCCCCATTTTCCAAACCGGATGCCTCAAGGCCTCATCGGGAGTTACCTTTTCCACAGCCTCATCCTTCATACCGTAAAAAGGCCCCCCAGAAGCAGTGAGTATGAGGCTCTCCACCTCTTCCTTTTCCCTCCCCTCCAAAAGTTGGAAAATGGCACTGTGTTCGCTATCAATAGGTATTAATTTAACCCCTCTCTTTTTCGCCCTTTGAGTAATTATCTCACCTCCCATCACCAGAACTTCTTTTGTGGCAAGGGCTATGTCTATCCCCTTCTCTATGGCCTTCAAAGCAGGAAGGAAACCCACCGATCCGCTTAAAGCCAAAACCAGTAAATCCACCTCGTCTAAAATTTCATTTAACCCTTCTTCCCCCCAGAGGACCTCAGGACCCTTTAAATGCCCCTTAAGCCATTTGGCTTCCTCTTCTCCCATTACTGCCACCTTTTTGGGAGAGAACTCACGGGCTTGTTCTATCAAGAGGTCCAACCTCCTTCCCCCACCTATAGCTACCACTTGGAAAAGATCAGGAAAAAGGGAGACCACCTCCAATGTTTGACGCCCGATGGAACCCGTTGACCCTAGAATGGCTATCCTCTTCATGGAGGCCTCAAGAAAACCTCAAGAAATAATACAAAAAAGGAGCAGTAAAAATAAAACTATCCATCCGATCGAGTATTCCCCCATGACCCGGAATAAGGCCCCCCGAATCCTTCGCCCCCGAAGCCCTCTTTATAAGGGACTCTGAAAGGTCGCCCACCTGGCTCAAAAAACCGACACCCAGAACAATAAAGGCCAAAGCTCTCCAACTTATGTTAGGTAAAAGCAGAAGTTTAAGGCACACAAACCCTAAACCTACCCCTAAAAAGGTGGCCAGTCCTCCTTCAATGGTTTTTTTAGGACTTATTTTCGGAGCTAAAGACCTTCGTCCCCAAGCCCTCCCCACAAATAGGGCAAAGCTGTCCCCACACCATACGCTCAGTGTAAGCCCCAAAAGCCATAGGAACCCATCCGGAAGTTCGCTTATCTCCCAAAAATAAAAAAGAGGAAGGTTCAAATAAACAAGGCCAAAACCGAAGAGGGAAAACCTTTTTAAGGCTTCTTCAAAAGAGGGAACTCTAAAAGCATAAAGGGAGGCAAAAAAAAGAGCCATCCAGGAACCTAATAAAAAGCCCCACACCCCCCCTAAAGCCCCTATAAGGGGTAAGGAAGAGAGAAATAGGAGAAAAAAGGGAGAAGTGCCTATAAGTAGCTTGAAAAGCTCCCTATGGGCCAAAAGGGCACTCGTCAAAAGTATGGCCCAGAGCCCTATCTTCTTAAAGAGGAAAACCAAAAGAATGAGGCTCGGAGCTAAAACAAGAGCCGAAAGAATCCTTTTTTTCAAAGTCTCTCCTTTCTTATCTGATCTCGGGTCATTCCAAAGCGCCTTTCCCGATTCTGGTAATCCAAAATCGCATTAAGAAACTCGTCTTGCGTAAAGTCGGGCCAAAGGACATCGGTAAAATAAAGTTCCGTATAAGCCAGTTGCCACAGAAGGAAATTGCTCACCCTTTTTTCCCCACTTGTCCGAATCAGTAGATCCGGATCGGGTGTATCCACCGTTAAAAGAAACTTAGAAAAAAGCCCTTCCTCGATCTCCTCAGGCAAAAGCGCCCCTTCTTTCACTCGATGAGCTACTTTCTTCACCGCTTGAAGTATCTCCCATCGCCCACTATAGCTCAAAGCCAAATTAACAGTAGTCCCCTTCTTTGAATCGGTCAATTCTATTGTCTCAAGCAATAAAGTCCTCACCGTAGGAGGGAGGTCTTCTACATCCCCCAGGAGCTTAACCCTTAAGGGATGTCCGAGTATCTCGTCCCTCCACTTCCTCAAAAAATCCTCAAATAATCTCATCAGAGTTTCAACCTCTTCCGGGGGTCTTCTCCAGTTTTCCTTTGAAAAGGCATAAAGGGTTAGAAACTCGATCCCAAGCTCCTCACATAACAAAACCGCCTCCCATGCCCTCTTTATACCCTGAAGATAAGCCTCGGCTTTAGATACCTTATTGCGTTCGGCCCATCGGGCATTACCATCCATTATTAAAGCCACATGCCTTGGTAAAGGTTTTTCCTTGACCCTTTTTTTCTTTTCTTCCAGGTCCATCCTTATTAAGGATTAACATACCGAAAAAGGGTTGTAAATTTTAACGCTTTTGCTACCTTTTTCTTGATGCAAGAAGGCCCTTCCATTCTTTACCTTCTCGGTTCAGCTGGTGCCGGAAAGACCCACAATTTGGCTAAACGTTACTTGCATCTCCTTTGCCAACAAGTCCCAGAAGGCTTAAGAAAAGACCACTTAAGAAGCATCTTGGCCATAACCTTTACTAACAAAGCAGCCCAAGAGATGAAGGAAAGGATCATCCGCTACCTCAAAGAAAACGCCCTGGGGATTAAGGAGGAAGTAGATTCGGAATTGGCAAGAAGTTGGATTGAGTTCATCCTATTTCATTATTCCGATTTCCAGATAAAGACCATAGATAGCTTACTTTTTTCCTTACTAAGGGGATTGCTTTTGGAACTGGGGGTAAAACCAGAACTTGAGGTCACCTTCAACCACAAAGAGATTATAAACCGCTCCTTTGACAGGCTTCTTTCTAAGATGAAGTCAAATGAGACGTTAAGAAGGCTTTTTCAAGAGGTGGTTCACTGTTTCCTTCGAATAGAAGAACGAAAAGGTTTTAAGATCGAAAAACACTTAAGAGAAAGGCTTGTCAGTCTTTTTTCAATCGATACACCTTCTGGGAACAACGTTTCTTTTCAAGAAGCTCCTCCCTTGGAAATCTCCGAAGATCCCTTAAAATGGAAGGCTTGGGAAAAACTCAGACCTTATCGGACAATTCTTTCTCTTCTTTTAGACGAAGTAAAAGAGCTCATAAATAGGGAAGGAATAATTCTTGGGGGACAATGGACCAAAATTTTAAAGGAACTCTTTAATGAAAGTGATTTGTCCTATGCTCTGTTCAAGGTTGGTTTTTCAGTAAAACATATAATGCTTGACGAATTCCAAGACACTAACCAGGAACAGTGGGAAGTGTTGAAGGAAATTGTAGAAGATGCTTTAGCTCGAGGCGGAACGCTTTTCTTCGTAGGCGATCCCAAACAGGCTATTTATGGTTGGAGAGGCGGTAACTGGAGGCTTATGGAAAAAGCCTTTAAGGAGGATTTCCCTTCAGTACCCCCCGAAAGGCGAATAAAGGAAAGCCTTAATGTGAACTACAGGTCAGGTAGAAAAATTGTGCAATTTAATAACACTTTATGCAAAGTCCTTGCGGATCCTAAGTTTGGCGAACTCATAATAGGATTGCTTTTTTCTAAGCAAAAACCCCTTAAAAAGGATGAGTTTATAAAAAACCTTCAAGAAATCTTCGCTCATCAAAACCAAGAATGTTCAAGAGAAAAAGAAGGCCAAATAAGGGTGGAAATAATTCCAGCGGGAAAAAAAGAAGAGTTCCTTTTGAAAGTGAAAGAACGATTAGTGAAAAAAGTAAGGGAAAAGTTTGAAGAATATCCCAAGGGAATAGCCATATTGGTCAGGAAGAACGCCGAGGGGGAAGAGATCTCCCAATGGCTTTCTGAAGAAGAAATACCCGTAATTACGGAAAATTCCCTTCGATTGAAGAGGGCACCCCTATTAAAAGGACTTGTGTGTCTCTTGAGGTTTTTGGATTGGCCAGGGGATGAACTTGCCCTTTGGAGTGCCTTGAAAAGCGAACTCTTTCATGATCTGCCCGGTTTCCCGGCCCAAAGGCTGGAAGAGCTACTTGAGATGCAGAAGGGAAAGGAGGGGTTAAGGAGACTTCTTCAAATCCAGTTTCCGGAAGGTTTTAAGAATTATCTTGAAAGCCTTTCGGAAAAAGTGGGCTTTTTGTCTCTCTATGAGCTCTGTCAAGAAATAACGAGGACTCTTCAGTTGTTTGAGCGTTTTCCTCAAGGTAAGGAGATTTTAAGGAGATTTCTCGAACTCGTTCATAAGGCAGAAAGGCTTGGGATAAAAAGCCTTTCAGAATTTCTCGAATTTTGGGATAAAGAAGGAGGGGAGGAAAGACTCGGAACTCCAGAAGGGGTAGAAGCAGTGAGGATTTTGACGATTCATAAGGCCAAAGGATTGGAGTTTCCGGTGGTTTTTGTACCCTTAACGGATTGGCCTTTAAGAAAAGAAAACATTCTAAAAGACGAAAAAGGGGAACTTTTCTATGTAAAGGCCGACTCAGCGCCGGCGGATCTTTTGGAACTACAAAACCAGGACTTCCTGTCAAAAGTGATCGAAAGCTTGAACTTATTTTACGTAGGGGCAACTCGGGCCATGGAGGAATTTTTCGTGTACGTTTATGTAAATGTGAAACAAAAAGGGGGACAAAAAAACTTCTCGCATATCCTTCAGGAGATCCTTAAGAGGATTGACCCAAAATATGGATTTCAAAAAGCTTAAAATCGTAACCCACCAAACCGAAAAGCCCGAAAAGTTAAGGGCCAAAAGAAAAGGGATCATTATTCATAAGCTCCTTTCTCTTTACACTCCTAAGGAAGACTTAAAGCTTATACTCAAAAAGGCCTTTCTGAGTCTTGGAGAAAAACCACAGGAATGGAGTGAAGAGGAGTTGCTCAAACCCGTAAGAAAGGTTCTTGAACGGGAAGAAATAAAAAGATGGTTTGAAAAGGAAGCTCTTCCGGAGCTTGAGCTTGTTGACCAAGAAGGAAGGCTCCATCGAGTGGATCGGTTATTTGTAGATCAAAAGGAGGTATGGGTAATGGAGTTTAAAATTGGAGAAAAAAGACCCGAGCATCTTGAACAAGTTAGGGAATATATGCGTTTGCTCCGAGATATATTCCCTGATAAACACATCCGCGGAGCCCTTCTTTACGTAGAAAGTGGGGAACTAACCTTAATTTAAAACCCTTAGCAAAAACCCCTTCAAGTAATGGCCTTCGGGATGATTAAGAAGGACTGGATGGTCCATCGGAGCTCTTCCTTCGTAAAGCACCTGTAAAAGACGACCGCTTCTTTTTGCTGCTCTTAGGATAGAGCGTAAGAAATCCTTTCTTGTAACCCTTTGGGTACAGCAAAAGCTAAAAAGAACTCCTCCTTTTGAAAGCCTTTTTAAGGCCAAAAAATTCAACTCCTCATAACCCTTAAGGGCGTTTGAGACCTCTTCCCGTGAACGGGCAAAAGGCGGAGGATCTAGGATGATGAGGTCATACTTTTCGTTTTCCATTCTTAAAAACTCAAAAACATCGGCTTTAACCGTATAAAACTTATCTTGGGGAAGACCGTTTAGAAGGAGGTTCTCCCGTGCTAAAAGAAGGGCCTTTTCAGAAGTATCCACTGCCTTAACGAAATGGGCACCCCCTTTGAGGGCAGCTATCCCGAAACCACCACTGTAACAAAAACAATCGAGCACCCTCTTATTCCGTGAAATCCTCAGCACCAATTGCCGATGATCCCTTTGATCGAGATAAAAGCCCGTCTTTTGTCCCTCCAAAAGGGCGACCTTGAAGAGAAGCTCACCTTCTCGGATTTGAACCATCTCGGGTACTTCCCCTCTCAAAACCCCTTGAGAAGGAGGAAGCCCTTCCTTTTCTCTTATAAAAGGATCGCTTTTTTCGAAAATCCCTCGAGGATTAAACATCTTCTCCAAAATGCCGAGCAAAAGCCCTCTCAACCGTTCCATTCCGGGAGTATGTAACTGAAGGACCAGAATATCCTCATATTTATCCATTACTAACCCCGGAAGAAGATCGCCTTCAGAGTTAACGAGCCTTAAACCATCCGTGAAGCCCAACAAACTCTCCCTCAAGGAAAAAGCCCTTTTTAGCCTTTTCTCAAAAAAGGCCTCATTAACGAGTTCCTTTTCCCAAGTCAAAACCCTAACCCTTATCAAAGAATGGGGACTGTAATGCCCTCGGGCAATAAAACTTAGTCGGTGATCCAAAAGGTCCACCACTTCTCCCGCTTCGGCACTTTCTTCCTTCAAATCCCAAGCATAAACCCACGGATACCCCTCTTTAAGCAGAAGCTCCGCTCCTTTCTTAAGCACACAAATTGCCATTTTTCTCAATTCCAATTTTTCCTCAAAAAGGAAAGATAATAGTTTTTCACATTCTCCGCTTCTTGATCGAATTCTTTCTTTTTAACCCCTTTCATCTGAGTCACTTCGATTTGTACCCCCGTAGCTCGATCATCTTGTTTTATCAACTTAATGTGTACATAATACTTTGCAGCAAAATGCGGAACAAATTGTTTTGCCAGGACCTTA
Source organism: uncultured Thermodesulfobacteriota bacterium (assembly GCA_964480925.1). Lineage (GTDB taxonomy): Bacteria > Desulfobacterota > B13-G15 > B13-G15 > B13-G15 > B73-G16. The sequence goes on along the minus strand of CAYZRR010000064.1, from coordinate 5,456 downwards.
CCGTATCTCAACGTGATGATGTTTCTTGTTTTGCTTGTTCCTATTTTGACAAGGACAGGAAAATTGTAGGGATTAATTTTTTTACCCTCTTCACACATCTGTTCCGCACTAAGGAGAGCAATTTCCCAAGCACGATCAAATGGTAAAGCTTTGAAAGGCTCTTCGATAATCAAATTCCTACCGACTCCCAAACAACCCATTAAAATCCATAGTACCCACAAAAGAAAATAAAAACTTTCCTTTTCATTTCGCCCTCCTTGAGCTTATAACATTTAACCCTTTAAAATAACTTTGTTCAATGTCCCTGCTTTAAGCTTTTTTCTGTTGGCAAAAAATTTCATCTTCCTAAAAAGAAATCTGGAGCTCATTCTCAGAAGCCCTTTAAAAAATACTTGAAGTGCCGGTTTTAAAAGGTTATCTTTCAATTAAATCGATCCCCTCCTTGGGAAGGAGGGGTTTTTTATAAGGTAAAGGATGAGGAGAAAGAGAGTCAGGGAAAAACTTAGCTTAAAGCTTTCAGAAATTGAAAGGGAGTTCCTTCAGGGGATAGGCGAACCGGAAGAGGGGGGTTTTGTGCCCTCGCCTTTCCAACTTGAAGCCTTGGAGCACCTTTTCCGGGGTGAGGATGTCATAGTGGTTGCTCCCACGGGAAGTGGTAAAACGTGGATCGCCCTTAGGGCAATTGAGAGTTATTTGAAAGAAGGGAAAAGCACCTGGTACACCACTCCCCTCAAGGCCCTTTCCAACCAAAAATACGATCAATTTCGCGAGATCTTTGGCGAAGAAAACGTGGGGCTTTTAACTGGGGAAAGAAGAGAAAACCCTTCAGCTCCCATTATAGTAGCTACAACAGAGGTTTTGCGGAATCTCCTTTATAGAGGGGAAAAAGAACCTCATTTTGTAGTCCTCGATGAGGCACATTATTTGGGCGACGAGGAAAGGGGAACCGCGTGGGAAGAGGTGATCATTTTAAGTTCACCGGTGACACAACTTCTTCTCCTTTCGGCCACCATCTCCAATGTGGAAGAACTCGCCTCTTGGATGGGGTCTTTGAGGGACAAGAAACCCAAAGTGGTAAAGGCCGAAGGAAGGCCTGTTCCCTTAAGGTATGCCCTTATGGGGCCCGAAGGAAGGCTTTTGCCCCTTGAGGAGAAGTTTCTGCCTTATAGCAGGTTTTCACCCAGAAAAAGGCCCGAGGAGGTTTTGGATCTTTTAGGAGAAAAGGGGCTTTTACCAGCCATATGGTTTTTGCCCACGAGAAAACAATGCGATCAATTTGCGAAGGGCTTTTCCCGAATACCCTATCCCGGAGCGGAAAAAAGGCTTGAGATATTTAAAAGCCTCGCCGGGGATGACCCCTATTTATGGAATCATCCTTTGCTCGGAGCCTTGATCGAAAGCGGGGTTGCCTCCCATCATGCGGGTCACTTAACGGGGTGGAAGGTCATCGTTGAAAAGATGCTATCTTTAGGGGTTTTGAGAGGGGTATTTGCCACCACAACCCTTGCCGCAGGGCTTGATGTACCGGCAAGAACGGTAATTTTGGGATCCCTTAACCGGGGAAACGGTGAACTTTCGGTCCTTGAGTTTCACCAAATGACAGGCCGAGCCGGAAGAAGGGGAAAGGATAAGGTAGGGTTTGTGGTGTTAGTCAGCCGAAACCGAAGGGACCTCCGTAAAGGCTTTGAGTTCGCTAAGAAAAGCCCCGAGCCTTTAAGGTCTTCCTTTAGGTTCCACTACTATCAGATACTTAACTTACTCGATCGGTTTGAACTCGAAGAGGTTCGGGAATTCGTTAAGAAAAGCTTTCTCTTATACCAAATCCAATCAGGCAAAAAGAGAAGGAAGGTCACCTCTTTGCTTTTAAAACATCTTGACCGCCGCATCGGCTTGTTAAAAGAACTCGGGTACTTGGACGAAGACTTCAACCTCACCGAAGAAGGAAAGTGGTGCCTTCTTTTACGGCACGAATCTTCGCTTGTCATCTCCGAGATCATAAGAAGAAACCTATGGAAAGGCCTTGAACCGAGCTCCTTTGCTGGTTGGATTGGCTCGCTTGCAAGCGAAAGGGCTCCTCAAAAGCTTATAACGGAAGTAAACCTCCGAACCTTGAGGAAATTGATCTTAGAAATCGAGGCGCTCGAACGGAAATGGGGGATCACTTCTCTTGAACTTAGGGAGTTTTACAAACCCCAAGCTGAAGGCTCAGAAGGGGAAAGAAGGGCGGCTGTAGTTAAAGCCTGGGCCGAAGGGGTGAGTTGGCATGAGCTCGTGAAAAAAGCCCATATCGAAGAAGGGGACCTTCAAAGATTAATCCTTCAGACCTCCGAACTTCTGAGGGAGATAGAGGACTTACCACTTGAGGCTTCCGTTTTGGCCCAAAAGGCGAGGGAATTGATTCTGAAGCCCCCTGTTTTTTCAATGGACTTGCATTAAAAATGACCTTGTGTTAAAGGATGATCCACCAAGTAAAAAACACACTCCCTGATCGGATGGGGGGTGCCCTTTTGGGTTCCCAGACGAGATGAGGGGGGTGGAAGAAGAAAACCAAAAGGAGGATTTACGATGGCCGTTATCACTATGAAGGAACTTCTTGAAGCAGGGGTTCATTTTGGACATCAGGTTCACCGGTGGAACCCTAAGATGAAGCCCTACATTTTTGGGGCTCGTAACGGTATCCACATCATAGACTTACAAAAAACAGTACAGTTAATAGAAGAAGCTTATAAATTCATTCGCTCTACAGTGGCGGAAGGGAAAAAGGTGCTTTTTGTAGGAACAAAAAAACAGGCCCAAGAAGCCGTAAGGGAAGAAGCCATTAGGTGTGGGATGTTTTACGTGGTCAACCGGTGGTTGGGTGGAACCCTCACTAATTTTCAAACGATCCGAAGGAGTATCGAAAAATTCAAACAATTGGAAAGATTGGAAGAAAGCGAAGCCTTCAAAAAGTTACCGAAAAAGGAATTCATGAGGCTCATAAAGAAAAGGGAGAAGATGAGGAAGAATTACGAAGGCATAAAAGACATGGACCAACTTCCAGGGGCTCTTTTTGTGGTGGACCCCAAGAGGGAGGAGATCGCGGTTAAAGAGGCCAATAAACTCGGCATTCCGGTTGTAGCGATAGTTGATACTAACTGTGATCCTGACCCCATCGATTACGTGATTCCGGGGAATGACGATGCTATAAGGGCTATAAAACTGCTCTCCTCAAAGATAGCGGATGCAGTTCTGGAAGGTAAGGAACTTTATCGAGAGAGGATGCTCGCTCAGTATGAGGGTGCTGAGGTAGTGGAGGTCCAAGAAACTACTCCACAAGCGAAGGAACCAGAAATAGAGGTAATCTCCTTTGATGAAGAAGAAGTGGATTATGAAGCATATCAATATGAAGAGGAGGAGGAAGAGGAAGGATGGCGGAAATAACAGCTCAAATGGTGAAAGAATTAAGGGAAAGGACGGGAGCAGGTTTTCTGGATTGTAAGAAAGCCCTGGAAGAAGCAAATGGCAATATGGAAGAAGCCATCTTGATACTTCGAAAAAAGGGTTTAGCTAAAGCCGAAAAAAAAGTGGGACGACAGACGGCCGATGGGTTGATCGGTTCTTATGTACATGCTGGTGGAAAAATCGGGGTATTAGTTGAAGTCAACTGCGAGACCGACTTTGTGGCTCGAACCGACGATTTTCAAGCCTTAGTTAAAGAAATCGCCATGCAGATAGCTGCCATGAACCCGAAATACATCTCACCCGAAGATGTGCCTCCCGAAGTCCTCGAACGAGAAAAGGAGATCCTTCGGGAGCAAGTTATTAAAACGGGCAAATCGGGCCCCGTGGTGGAAAAAATAGTGGAAGGGAAATTAAAGAAGTTCTTCGAGGAAAACTGTCTCCTGGATCAACCTTATATTCGTGATCCCAATTTGACCGTTAAGGAATTGATTGCCCAAGCCATTGCCAAGCTTGGGGAAAACATAAGGGTCAGGCGATTTGTGAGATTCCAACTGAATGAGCCTTTGGAATGAGATACAAAAGGGTACTGTTAAAGGCATCGGGTGAACTGGTGTGGCAAGAACCTAAAAGAATAGCCGAGGAGATAAAGGAGCTTATTGAAGAAGGAATAAGATGCGCTATTGTGACCGGAGGGGGAAACATCATAAGGGGCGTTAGCGCTCAACTCTTACCAAGGGAAACGGCCGATCAAATCGGCATGATAGCCACAAGCATTAACGTGATCCTTCTTGAATGCTTCTTGAGGGAAGTGGGACTTAAAAGCTCCATGTATTCCCCAATTCCCATAGGGGGAATCATCAAACCTTACAGCCCACAAAAAGCCCTTTCGGATCTGGAAGAAGGGAAGGTGGTTCTTCTTGCCGGTGGGACGGGCAATCCCTATTTCAGCACCGACACCGCTGCAGCCATAAGAGGACTGGAACTCCAATGTGAGGTCCTCCTTAAAGGGACCAAGGTAGATGGGGTCTATGAGGCCGATCCAAAGGCGTTTCCTCAAGCAAAAAGGTTCGAAAGGTTAAGTTACGAGGAGTTTTTAAAGGGTCATTATAAGGTGATGGATGAAACGGCGGTTTTCTTATGTAAGGAATTCCATCTTCCCATTATAGTATTTAACCTTTCGGAACCTGGAGGATTAAAAAAGGCCTTGACCCAAGGTGTAGGAACTGTCATATCTTGACCTTGGAGGAAGGAGATGGTGGAAGGACTTCTTAAAGATTGTGAAGAACGGATGAAAAAGACGCTCTCCCTTTTTGAAAAGGAGTTAGGAAGACTTCGTGCAGGAAGGGCTTCCCCAGCGCTTTTAGAGGGTATAAGGGTCGATTACTATGGAGTACCAACCCCTTTGAATCAAGTGGCCACAATCTCCATACCCGAAAGCCGAGTCATAGTAATTCAACCTTGGGATAAGTCCCTTTTAGGGGAGATAGAAAAGGCGATCTTAAAGAGCAATGTGGGCGTAACTCCCCAAAATGACGGAAAGGTGATAAGGCTTGTTCTTCCTCCCTTAAGTGAAGAAAGGCGAAAAGAGCTGGTAAAGGTGGTTAAAAAAATGGGAGAAGAGACGAAGGTAGCCCTTAGGAATATAAGAAGGGACATAATTGAGGAACTTCGAAAATTGGAGAAGGAAAAGCAAATATCCCAGGATGATCTTAAACACTATCAAAATGAGGTCCAGAAGATAACGGATCAATACGTGGAAAAGGTGGATAAATACGTTCAGGAAAAGGAAAAGGAGATAATGGAGTTTTAAAGGGCTTTTAGCCCATAAAATAACTTTTTAGGAGGTGTAAGATGCCATATGTAATTACTGATGATTGTGTTGCTTGTGGGACTTGTGCAGAGGAGTGCCCGGTTGGAGCAATAGAAGAAGGGGAGGATAAATACGTGATAAATCAAGAAGAATGCACCGAGTGCGGAACTTGCGTTGAAGTTTGCCCAAACGATGCTATAATTGA
>CAYZRR010000063.1:0-9685 GCA_964480925.1 uncultured Thermodesulfobacteriota bacterium | reverse complement strand
TAAGAAAGAGAGATATACCCGTAATATTTGCTTGTGATTCTTTTTTACCTCAGGATTTTATTTTTAAAGGTAAAATGAAGCCGCATTCTTTAAGAGGAACAGAAGGTTCAATGGTAAGTGAGAAAATTGAGGTTTGTGATACGGATATTTATCTGCCTAAAAGAAGATTTAGCGCATTTTTCAAAACCGATCTTGATCAAACGCTTCGTACTTTAGGCATTGATACAGTAGTTGTAGGAGGAATTACCACAAATGTTTGTGTTTTGATGACTGTAATGGATGCCTTGTGCCATGATTTTTATGTGATTTGGCTTGAAGACTGTTGTGCTGCTCATAAACGGGAAGTTCATGAAAAAACCCTGGAACTTTATCGAAATTTTGCCCTTTGGCCTCTTTTACGGATTATTTCTTCGGATGAATTTTTAAAAGAATTAAAAGGGGAACAAGGCTGATCTCCCTGTTCCCCTCATTTTGTTAAGTCTTAAATCTTATTTCTGAGGAAAAGCTTTATTTAACACTTCCTCACGAGGTGGGCGAGTAAGTAAGCTCACCACGAAGTAACAAATCCCGCATCCTATGAACACTATCCACAAGAGGCTTCCCATTCCAAGTGTCTTTTTGGCTATCTGGGTTGCACCCCAAAGGGTCATAACCGTTCCATAAATACAAGCCGCAATGGCTCCCCATTTTGTAGCTCTTTTCCAATAATAGGAGATAGCGGTTACGAAGAAGAAGATCCCACCAAGGGCTATAGCGGCCTGTCCCATGAAAAGGGCCAAAAGGGCAGGAGGTTTATAGAAGGTGTAAAGGAAGGGGAAGAAGAGGAATACAGCAAGCAGAATTCTCAATAACCAAATGAGCATTTTATCGGATGTCTGAGGACGCCATAACTTCACCAGGTCTCTTGTCACATTCCCGGCCATTATAAAGACCATCGCGGAAAGCGTGGAAAGGGCTGCGGCAAAAAGAGCCGCGGTATAAGCTGCCAGAAGTGGGACTCCACCAACCGCCCATGCAAGCATTGGATTAGCTAAATCCGCCTTCCAAGGCTCAATCTTGAGAAGTTGAGGACCGTAAAGTGCCCTGGAAACAAGCCCATTCCAAGCACAATCTATCATTATGGGTATTCCCGCTATAAGCCAAACGAAGAAGCACATGATGGCGTAATCCCTTTTTGTGAGCTCCCTCATGCCAAGGAAACGGCTCACATTATGAGGAAAACCTATAGCCATCGTGAAGAATAAAACCGGACAAGCCAAAATACCCACAAGACTTGAGAAAAGTTGGGTTGCTCCAACTTTTGGTAAATCCGGCCTGATCAACTTGATTAAAACTGGGTTCTCAGCTACAAGCTTTTCATTCAAACCTATAGGACCACCTATTTTTACGATGGCCAATATCCCCATAATCAACCCAACCGCTCCAATAACTGCCCCTTGAAAACCCATAGCCCATTGGGAAGAGGTATACCCTCCTAAAGCCATATAAACCCAAGTCACCAACACTGCGACCAATAAACAAGCAAGGGGTGACCATCCGGTGGCCACATACCATACGCCACCTGCTGCTTTAAGCTGACCTATGGAATACATGAAAAGGAAAATGAGCATCACTATACTTATAACCGTCTGAAGAAGCTTACTATCAAATCGCCTGCCCAAAAGCTCAGGCAAAGTAGTGGCTCCAAAGGCCGCCGATAATTCCCTGGTCCTTAAAGCCGTAAACCACACACAGGGCATAATACCGACAAGCGTCCATACCCCTGCAAACCACATCCCTGACCAGCCAAAGGTATAACTTATACCCGCGCTTCCACAAAAGGCCCAACCGCTTAAATAAGCCGCGGCAACGGCCGCTCCAGTAACAATTGGACCCATCGTCCTCTGGCCGACCATATATTCGTCAAAAGTAGCCCATCTCCTTCTCCCCATTAATCCAAACCATAGCGAAAAAAGCAACATTAAAGCTACCGCAATCGCACCCCATGTAGCTGAAGCTACCGTTGCTTTTGGAACTTCCAAAAACTGCATCTCCCACCTCCTTTACTTTATTTAAGAAGGCGTGACTTTTTAATAACAACCCATGTACCCACAAGACTCATTACACTCGTACCTATAACAATCCATAACCATACCCAAAAAGGAAACATCAAATCCATCTCCTCACCTCCTTTTAAAATAATTTTTGCTTATAAAAGATAATAAACAAAATGAGGGTTTTGTCAAGATTTTTTTAAAATGTGTTTTATTTCACAAAGTTCTTCAAGAATTTCTTTCAGCAAAGTTTTGTAATCGATGGGGTTTGTAGAAAGAGATTTTATCTTCTTTTTAGCTCCAGCTATGGTATAACCTTGTTCGTAAAGCAAACTTTTTATTAATTCTAATCTTTTTATCTCCTCGAGGGTGTAACGTCGATGGGCACCTTCTTTTCTTTTAGGATTAAGCTCAAATTCTTGCTCCCAGTATCTTATCACGTGGGGTTTTACCCCTAAAATACGGCTTACTTCTCCGATGCGGTAAAAAAACTTTTGTCTCCTCACCTGTTCATCAATTTTCTTAAAATTCCACTCGGTTTGAAAATCAAAGTTCTCTTTGACCTTATCTCGATTTGCTCACCTGTTTTCGGATTTCGAGTTTTAAGTGATTTTTTCGTTCTGACCTTGAAAGAACCGAACCCCGACAATTTGACCTCTTCCCCTTTTTCAAGGCTTTCTTTTATCAACTCAAAGAAAGCCTTTACCGCTTTTGCCGCTTCTTTTTTCGAAAACCCCATTTTTTCGTAAACCCTTTCTACTAAATCGACTCTAACCATTCTTTAAAACTTCATTCTCTTATTGACCACCCGGCTCTTCTCACCGCTTCAATAGCCTTGTTTAAAGCCAGATCCGCTTCCTCATCGGTTATGGTTCTCTCAGGCACTCGCAGAAAGAGTCTTACAGTTATGTTTTTCTTCCCCTGAGGAAGGGGAGAGCCAGTATAACAGTCTACTATTTCCATCCTTTCAAGATAAGGAAGATCACTCGCTTTCAGGACTTCCAATAACTTCTGAGCCTGAACTTCCTCTTCTACCAGGACACTTACGTCGCGAAATGTACCGGGAAATTTGGGAAGGGGTTTGAAGGTTCTCACCTCAATTGCTTGTTCCAAAAGCCTCTCCACTGAAATTTCAGCCAAATAAACTTCTTTTAACTCCAAAAGATCTTCCAAATCTGGGTTAAGCCTTCCCAATACACCGATCCTCATACCTTCTAATTCCACTTTAGTACCTTGGAATGGGTGAAGATAAGAAAGTTCAACGGGCGTAAAACTTATTTTCTCCAGGATCCCAAGTTCTTTGAATATCCTTTCTAAACATCCTTTCAAGACATAGAAATCTCCTTTCTCTCCCTTTTTCTGCCACCAAGAAGGGTAAAATTCACCCATTATGAGAAGTCCTAACCTTTTCTCCTCTTTCGGAAGCTTACCCTCCTGAGGTATAAAAACTTTTCTCAACTCAAAAATCCGAAGGTCCTTTATTCCTCGATTAGCGTTAAACCGAGCTACTTCTAATAAACCCGGTAAAAGGCTTGGCCTCATTACGGACATCTCTTCGGATAAAGGGTTTAGAAGCTTTAAAACTTCAGAGAAACCAAAGGCTTGAAGTGATCGAGGAGAAAGAAAGCTATAAGTAATAACCTCATTAAAACCAAACCCTATAAGTATCTCTTTTAACCTCTTTTCGAGGGCTCTCGTCTTTGATTCCTTGGGGAGTGGCATGAGACGAGGCAGAGTTTCGGGTATATTATGGTACCCTTTGAGCCGAGCTATCTCTTCGGCTATATCCACTTCCCGTTTTAAATCGAACCGAAAGGAGGGAGGCCTCACGTAAAACTTCCCCTCGGGCGTTTTTTCAACTCCCATCTGTAAGCGTTTAAGATAATCCACAAGCTCCTTTTCTGAAACCCTTATGCCCAAAAAATTTTCTATCCAATCTAAATCCACCAAAATTTTGTTAGGGCATGAAGGATTTGGATAAACATCCACGATCCCTTTCGCTAACTTAGCCCCTGCGTATTTCATCATTAAACTCGCCGCCCTCGCGGAAGCAACCGGGGAAAGCTCGGGATCGACCCCCCTTGAAAATCTGAAAGAGGCCTCCGTATTAAGCTCTAAGACCCGAACGCTTCTCCTTATTGATTCGGGTGAGAAATAGGCGCTTTCCAAAAGCACCCTCTTTGTCCCCTCTTCTATCTCCGATTCCAACCCACCCATTATTCCCCCAATGGCTACAGGTCCTTCCGCATCACATATCATGAGTGTTTGAGCATCCAAAACCCTCTGTTTGCCATCTAGGGTGGTAAAACTGTCCCCATCCTTAGCCAGCTTCACTATAATTTTTTTGCCCCTCAGCTTATCGTAATCGAAAGCGTGAAGGGGCTGTCCGAGTTCAAGCATCACATAATTGGTTATATCCACCACATTGTTAATCGGCCTCATCCCACACCGTAAAAGCCTCAACCTCATCCAAAAAGGAGAAGGACCAACATTCACATCAAACAAATACCTGGCAGTATAACGCGGACAATGCTGAGGGGCCTCTATCTCAACCTTTATAAATTCCTTTACGTCCAGATCTTCTTCTTTAAGGTCAATGGGTGGAAATTTAAGGGGAACCCCTTTTAAAGCCGCTATTTCCCTCGCTATTCCAAATATGCTAAGGCAATCTCCTCGATTAGGGGTGGGAGAAACCTCTAATATATAATCCTTCAGTCCCAAATATTCAGCCAAATCAGCTCCCAAAGGGGCGTCTTCGGGAAGGACCATTATGCCACTTGACTCCTCCGAGAGCTCCAGTTCGGCTTCCGAACAGATCATGCCCTCTGAAACCTCACCCCTTATCTTCCTCGTTTCAATCTGCATTTCGGGCAAAAGGGCTCCGGGAGGGGCAAAGGCGACCTTTTGTCCTTCTTGAAGATTAGGAGCTCCACAAACCACCCTAAAGGAACGTTTACCATCTATAACTTCGCAGAGTTTAAGCTTTGTGGCATTGGGATGATCCCAAACCCTTAAAACCCTTCCTATTATTACGCCCTTGAAAGAAGGACCGACCTCTTGGACCTCTTCTACCTCAATGCCTCCGAGGGTAAGGACTTCACCCAGTTTAAAAGGATCTTCTTCCACTTCCACGAATTCCCGAAGCCAAGAAAGAGGTACCTTCATCACCCTCTCCCGTTTTAAAACTGATCCAGGAACCTAAGGTCATTTTGGAAAAACAAACGGATGTCATTTATTCCATGCCTAAGCATGGCTATTCTTTCAACGCCCATTCCAAAAGCATATCCCTTCCACTCGGGGAAATTATAATTTACGGCCTGAAAGACCTCCGGCCTTACCATTCCGCATCCCAAAACCTCTATCCAGCCGGTGTTTTTACAGATAGGACAGCCTGAGCCTTTGCAGATCACACAGGTGATGTCCACTTCGGCACTCGGTTCGGTAAAGGGGAAATAACTCGGTCTGAAACGCATTTGGATCTTTTCCCCAAAAAACTCTCTTACAAAGTAAGCTAAGGTCCCTTTCAGATGGGCAAAGGATACATCTCTATCAACCCATAATCCTTCAATCTGATGAAACATTGGGCTATGAGAGATGTCCGCATCCCTTCTATATACGGGTCCGGGCGAAATCATCTGAACCGGAGGCTTTTGCTTCTCCATGACTCGAATCTGCATGGGAGAGGTATGGGTTCGAAGGAGTATTTCTTGAGAGAAATAAAACGTATCGTTCATCTCTCGAGCTGGGTGATCTGGAGGGATGTTAAGGGCTTCAAAGTTGTAATAATCCAATTCCACCTCAGGCCCTTCGTAAACCCGAAACCCCATTGATACGAATATATCAATTATCTCTTCCATCACCTGGGTTAAGATGTGCAATTTCCCCCTCAAGATTGGCCTTCCCGGAAGGGTGATATCTATCTTTTCTTTTAAAAGAACCCTAATTCTCTCCTCTTCTTTGAGCTGAAGCCTTTTACGCTCGATCTCCTCCTCAAGAAGCGCTTTAGTCTTATTACAGGCATCTCCTAAGCGAGGCCTCTCTTCCAGGGGAATATCCTTAAGGGACCTCAGGAGTAAGGTAAGCCTTCCTTTTCGGCCTAAGAACTTAACCCTTAATTCCTCAAGAGCCGATATGTCCTTTACTTCCTTTAGGCACTGAAAGGCTTCTCTTTCTAATCTTTTTAACTCCTCTTCAAATTCACGCACTAACATGTGCTTTGGCTATCTTCACGAGTTCGGCAAAGGCCTCTTGATCCCTAACCGCAATATCGGCCAAGGTTTTACGATCAAGGGAAATATTGGCCTTCTTCAACCCCTCCATAAAGCGACTATAATTCAAACCATGTGCTCTCGTTGCGGCATTTATCCTTATAATCCAAAGCCTTCGGAACTCCCTCTTTTTGGCCTTTCTGTCCCTATAAGCATACTGTAGGGCTTTTTGAACGGTTAACTTCGCTATCTTAAAAGCCCTACTCCTTCTACCCCAATAGCCTTCGGCCAGTTTGAGGATCTTATTTCTACGCCTCGCTCTACGCGGACCACCCTTAACTCTCATCTTTTCCTCCTTTACTCTTAAAAAGCATAGGGAATTAACCTCTTAACGTTTTTAAGATTTGCCTTTTTAACCAAAGTAGGCCTGGTTAAATGCCTCCTTCTCTTAGAGGTTTTTTTCCTCATCAAATGACTTGCCCCTGCTTTAAAGCGGCGTATTTTACCAGAAGCAGTCACTTTGAACCTTTTGGCAGCCGAACGGTTAGTTTTTATTTTGGGCATTTCCTCCCTCCTTATGACCTTTTGAAGAAACAGGGCTTATCATCACCACTATCTGTCGGCCTTCAAATTTCGGAGGATGATCGGGTTTCCCCACGCTTTTGAGTTCTTCCAGCACCCTTTGCATCAAATTCTCCCCTATTTCCTTATGCGCAAGCTCTCTGCCTCTGAATATAATTCTGACTTTGGTCTTATGCCCTTCCGTGAGAAATTCCTTTATCTTTCTCAGCTTTATATTTAAATCGTGTTCATCGGTAGAAGGCCTCATCTGGATCTCCTTAACCTGAGAAGAAGCATGTTGTTTTTTCTTGGCTTCTTGAGCCTTTTTAGCCTCCATGTATTTGAACTTTCCGTAATCCATAATCCGACAGACCGGAGGATCCACATTGGGCGCCACCTCCACCAAATCCAAACCGTACTCCTCTGCTCTCATCAACGCCTCTTTTAAAGGCATAACCCCCATTTGCTTCCCCTCTGGACTGATCACCCTTACCAGTTTCGCCTTAATCTGCCAATTGACCCTATATTGCTTTTCTATACTCTACCACCTCCCCCTTTTAAAGATGGTATCTGACATTGCGGTAATATCTCTTCTATAAATGCCTCAAGGCGTAAAGTGCCTAATTCCCCCTTTTCTCTACTCCTTACCGCTACAAGCCCTTCTCTCTCTTCTTTTTCGCCAACAATTAACATGTAAGGCACTTTCTCCAACCGTGCTTGACGTATCTTATAACCAAGCGTCTCATTTCGGAAGTCCCCTTCTGTTCTAATCCCCGCTTCCTTCAACTTATTTAATACCGTCTCTGCATAAGGTATGTTCCTAGAAGTTAAACTTATCACCCTCACCTGTTCGGGAGCAAGCCATAAGGGAAAAGCTCCACCGTAATGCTCAATCAAAATGCCGATAAACCTTTCCAATGCCCCAAGGATCACCCGATGGATCATAACCGGTCTTTGCCTCGAACCATCTTGAGCTATATAACTCAAATCAAAACGCTCTGGCAAGGAAAAATCACATTGGATAGTGGCACACTGCCACTTTCTCCCAAGGGCATCCTCAAGCTTGATATCTATTTTGGGCCCATAAAAAGCCCCCTCACCTTCGTTAATCTCATAGGGAATGCCCTCTTTCTCCAATACGTTACGCAAAGCCTCGGTGGCCCTTTCCCAAGATTCCTCCGTGCCTATAGCCTCTTCTGGTTTGGTACTTAGTTCTGCTTCATAGGAGAACCCAAAAAGGTCCATGGTCTCTTGAACGAAGTGTAAAACCCCCCTTATCTCCTCTTCTAACTGATCGGGCCGACAGAAGATATGGGCATCGTCCTGGGTAAACTCCCTTACCCGCAAAAGCCCGTGCAAAACACCCGAACGCTCAAACCTATGAACCCGCCCAAGCTCAAAAAACCTTAAAGGCAATTCCCTCCAACTTCGATGCCTGGTCTTATAAACCAGGATATGGCCTATACAATTCATGGGCTTTAAGGCATACTTCTGCCCCTCTATCTCCGTGAAGAACATATGGTCTCTATAAAAGTCATAATGACCAGATTGATTCCAAAGCTCGAGTTTTGAAAGTTGAGGTCCGAGAACGAATTGATACCCCCTTTTTAAATGTTCCCTCTTCTCAAACTCCTCCAAGATCCATCTTAGAATGACCCCTTTGTGATGCCAAATGACAAAACCAGCCCCTACTTCTTCATGAAATGAAAAAAGCTCAAGCTCTTTGCCCAATTTCCTATGATCTCGTTTCTTAGCCTCCTCAAGCCGGGCAAGATACTGCTGGAGTTCCTCTTCAGTATAAAAGGCCGTACCATAAATCCGTTTCAACATCTTATTTCTTTCATCACCGCGCCAATAAGCACCCGCTACACTTAAAAGCTTAAAGGCCTTTATCTGACCGGTGGATTCCACATGGGGGCCTCGACAAAGATCCACAAACGAACCCTGCCAATAAAGGCTCACCCGGTCATCTGGAATCTCCTTGAGAAGTTCAAGCTTATAAATCTCACCCCGCTCTTCAAAAATCCTCTTCGCCTCTTCCTTTGAGACCTCTTCCCTCCGGAAAGGGAAATCCTTCCTTATAATCTCCCTCATTTTTTCTTCGATTTTAGGCAGATCATCTTCGCCCAGATCACCGTCAAAATCATAATAAAAACCATCCTCCGTGGGAGGTCCAATCCCTAAACGCACATCAGGATAAAGTTCCTTAACCGCCTGAGCCATAACATGAGCCGTACTATGCCTCAATACTTGAAGCCTCTCTTTATCCATCCCCATGAACCACCCAATACTAAAGGGGAGGTATTTCCCTTCTTTACATACCTCCCCTTTTTAACACCATCCCCTATTAAAAAATGGTAGGCACGGGCGGCTTTGAACCGCCGACCTCTACCGCGTCAAGGTAGCGCTCTCCCCCTGAGCTACGTGCCTCTGCCCTTCCTTGGAGCGGGCAACGGGACTCGAACCCGCGACCCCAAGCTTGGGAAGCTTGTGCTCTACCACCTGAGCTATGCCCGCTCATTTAAAACCTTGGTGGAGCTGACGGGATTCGAACCCGTGACCTCGTGAATGCCATTCACGCGCTCTCCCATCTGAGCTACAGCCCCACTCTCTTTCGATTTTAATTTCCTTAATTTTCAATGTCAAGTTATGTCAAAAGAGCTTTTAGGGTAGGTTTCCTGTCGAAAAAATTATACTTAATTGTAGAAATTTTCCACACAGATAGAAGGACTCACCAGAGCTTTTGAAAGGGTCTGTTAAAGTTTTGAGGTTCCTTTTGGGGAGGAATTGCCTTTTTGACTTTTGGCACGACAGTTGCATCTAATAGGGTGGACATTAAAGAAAGGAGGTGAGGGAGATGTTAGGATTGAAGATAGCATTAGG
>CAYZRR010000062.1:0-2950 GCA_964480925.1 uncultured Thermodesulfobacteriota bacterium | reverse complement strand
TGAATTGTGAAAATTTTTTCAAAGGAGGGGGAGGATGATTATAGATGGAAAAAGTGTAGCGGCGAAGATCGAAGAGGAGATCAAGAAGGATGTGGAGGAGCTTAAGAAGAAGGGAATTGAGCCCGCTATTGCTCCGGTTTTGGTGGGGTCGAATCCTGGGGCGAAGGTTTATTACCGGACGAAGCAGAAGCAGGCTGAGAAGCTCGGCATTAAATTCCGAGGGGTTGAACTTCCCGATGATGCTACAGAAGCTGATCTTCTTAAAGTGTTGGATGAGCTGGGAAAAGACCCTGGGGTTCATGGGATATTTGTCGAATTGCCTCTTCCGAAGCAGATTGACATCAATAAGATCGCCGATGCCATTCCGCCCGAGAAGGACATCGATTGTCTTAACCCCAAGAACTTGGGCAAGCTCGTTTTCGGTGGAGCCGCTACAGCCACTTATAGTGAACTCAAAGCAAGGGGCGATTTTATGTTTCCCACAACCCCTCAAGCGGTAATGGAGCTCATTTTGGCCTATCAGATTCCGGTTGTAGGAAAGGAGGCTGTTGTAGTAGGCGGAGGAGCAGTTGGACTTCCCCTTTCCATTTTGCTTTTGCGCGAAGGGCTTTCCACGGTAACGGTTGCCGATCGCAATACCCCTGATTTGGGAGAAGTTACCAGAAGGGCCGATATACTGTGCGTATGTGTGGGGAAGGCCAAGTTCATAAGGGGAGACATGGTTAAGAAGGGGGCTTACATTCTTGATGTGGGGATAAACCCAACGCCTGAAGGTATTTTCGGAGATGTGGATTTCGAAGCAGCGAAGGAGATAGCAGGTGGTATAACCCCCGTTCCCGGAGGTGTAGGGGCCGTAACTACCGCTTTGATATTCGCTCACACTATACAAGTGGCGAAATCCCTTTCCCGATAAAGCCTAAGGCTTGACTTGGGGAGGGGGCTGATAAAAAATTAAAAATAGAGTACGGGCGCCCGTAGCTCAGTTGGATAGAGCGTCGGACTTCGAATCCGAAGGCCGGGCGTTCAAATCGCCCCGGGCGTGCCATATGTGGGCCGTTAGCTCAACCGGTAGAGCAACGGACTCTTAATCCGTAGGTTCTGGGTTCGAGTCCCGGACGGCCCACCAGAGTTTGAACATAAGCGAGAGTGGCGGAATTGGGAGACGCGCTGGACTTAGGATCCAGTCCGTAAAACCGGGTGGGGGTTCGAGTCCCCCCTCTCGCACCAAATACTTTTGGAAAGGAGAGATGGGTGAAGGTTCAGTTACAGGATCTATCCGCGACGCGGAAAAGGTTAGAGGTGGAGGTTCCGCCCGAAAGGGTGGAGAAGGTATTGGAGGTCGTTTTAAGGGAGATCCAGAAAAGGGCAAACATTAAGGGTTTCCGCAAAGGTAAAGCTCCCCTCGAATTGGTTAAGACCCTTTACAAAGATCAAGTCGAAAATGAAACAATAGAAAGGCTTCTTAAGGAAACCCTTAACGAGGTTTTGGAAAAAGAAAAGATAGAGGCCCTCACTGTGCCCAAGGTGGAAGCGGGACCTCTTGAAGAAAATAAGGCATTTACCTATTGGGCCCTCATTGATGTACGCCCGCAGGTAAGTCTTCAGGAATACAAGGGCTTGAAACTGGAGCTTAAAAAATTTAAGCCGATTGATGAAGAGGCGGTATCGGAACATATTAAACTTATGCAGCAACAGTTAGCTCAATTAAGGGTCGTAGAAGGTAGGGACCAGGTAAAGAGGGGTGATTGGGTTCTTGTGGATTTTGAGACAAGAATGGATGGTAAATTAGTCCCTGATGGTAAGGTGGAGAATCACCTTTTTGAAGTAGGGAGCGGGACCATGATACCGGGGTTTGAAGAAGCCGTAGAGGGGATGAGAGTAGGGGAGACCAAGGAATTTTCACTCCTTATGCCCGCGGATCATCCGAGAGAAGACCTGGCTGGTAAAGAGGTAGTTTTCCGCCTTACCTTAAAGGAGATAAGGGAGAGGGTTTTACCCCCTGTTGATGACAATTTCGCGAAGGACCTGGGTTTTGAAAATTTGGAAGATCTGAAGAATAAAGTTAAAGAGGAGCTGGAGAGAAGGCAAAAAGAGGCGGAAAAGGCGCTTTTGAGGCAGAAATTGTTGGAAGCCCTTCTCGAGAAAAACCCCTTGGAGGTTCCGCAGTCGCTTGTGGAAAGGAGGGCTCTGGAATTACTTAAGAGGATAGAAGAAAGGGTTTCTTCTTTAAGTGAGAAAAAACGACAGGAGGCTTATCTGGATTGCTTGAAGATCGCGGAAAGGGAGTTCAAGACCCTGTATTTGGTGGAAGAAATAGCGAAAACTGAAGGAATAAGCGTAGGAGAGGAAGAAATAGACGAATATTTAAGGGCTTCCAACATCCCTGAGCCGTTGTTCAAATCTTCATCTGTAAGGGATCGAGCCAAGAGGGAATTAGAGAGGGAAAAGGTCTTCGAATTTCTCCTAAAGGAGGCTCAAATTGAATATGTCGATTAAGAACCTGTATGTACCCATAGTAATCGAACGAGATGGGCGTACCGAGAGGGCTTATGACATTTACTCGAGGCTTTTAAAGGAGAGGATCATCTTTTTAGGAGCTCCTATAAGTGATGAGGTGGCCAATCTGGTGATCGCTCAACTTTTGTTTCTTGAAGCGGAGGATCCCGATAAGGACATTTACCTTTATATAAACAGTCCTGGAGGGCTTGTAACGGCGGGGGTTTGCCTTTTTTGTTACCCTGCAAAAAAATGGGTTGCGTTGTTTGCTGCTTGCCCAATACAGAGGGTCACGACGTGGGGTTTGATGTTTTGCATGGTATCGTAAATGGCTAACCCCGCCGTTACAAGCCCTCCAGGACTGTTTATATAAAGGTAAATGTCCTTATCGGGATCCTCCGCTTCAAGAAACAAAAGTTGAGCGATCACCAGATTGGCCACCTCATCACTTATA
>CAYZRR010000061.1:0-3656 GCA_964480925.1 uncultured Thermodesulfobacteriota bacterium | reverse complement strand
GCTTCTTCTTATCCTGAAGATGGTAGCACCTTTGAAGAACTTTTCTCTAAAGCTTTTTCTGCACTTGAGAAAGCAAAGAAAAAGGGAGAAAATACCTTCTCGGTTTATGAAAAAGAGCTAGAAGAAGAAGTTAAAGCTTTTATCTCTCAAAGGGAAAAAGTGGCCAAGTTACTAAGTGAAAGAAAAGCCCTTCTCTATGGTCAACCTTATTTTTCAACTTCAAACAAGGAGATTGGGGGTATTGAGATTTTATCGAGGATTAAAGAAAATGAGAAAGTCGAGTCTATAGCCACTCTAATAGATTTCCTTGAAAGTTCAGGATTGATTTCAAAAGTTGAGGATTATCTTTTTGAAGAAATCAAAAAAATTGGCCCCAAAATTAGAATTCCACTTTCCATAAACCTTTCAGCAAAATCCTTTATTTCCCCAGAAATTTTTCCAAAGCTTCATGATTTAAGAAAAACACTCGGTTATCCTTTTGTTTGTGAAATTACTGAAAGGTTGTTTTTAGAAAAAGACACTGTAAAAATCATTAGTAAAATAAAAGACCTTGACATACAAATTGCGATAGATGATTTTGGAACAGGATATTCCTCTTTTTCTTACATTGAAACCCTTCCTATTGATTTTATAAAAATTGACATAAGCTTTATAAGAAGGATGCTTGATGAACCAAAGGCTTGGGCAATTGTTCAAACTATTATAGACCTTGCAAAAAGGCTTAACATTAAAACAATTGCGGAAGGAGTTGAGAATGAAGAACAATTTAGGATTTTAAGGCTTCTTATGTGTGATTACGTGCAAGGGTATTATTTAAGCCCACCAGCTCCAATAGAGTCCTATATTGGTTTATAGTATAATTAACAAAAAGGCCCCTCTCGCAGAGCGAAATGATTGCCATAGTGGATTATCAAGCGGGTAATTTAGCAAGTGTGAAAAGGGCTTTGGATCATTTGGGGTATAAGTGTTTCATAACTTCCGATCCCGAAACGGTTCTTAAGGCCTCAAGGCTCATATTTCCTGGGGTGGGGGCAGCTGGCTCGGCCATGGCGAACCTCAAAAGGCTTGGGCTTGATGAAGCTTTAAAAGAGTTTTTCCGATTGGGAAGGCCCATGTTGGGAATATGTTTGGGGATTCAGATTATATTTGAAGAGACCGAAGAGGACGGGGTAAAAGGGCTTGGACTTTTGAAGGGGAAGGTGGTAAGGTTTCCGCAACCCCTTTATGGGATGGAAGGGGAGAGGCTTAAGGTTCCTCATATGGGATGGAACAGTGTGAAGAAAGTGAGGGAACATCCTCTTTTTGAGGGGATAGAGGAAGAGCATGAGTTTTATTTCGTTCATAGTTTCTTTCCGGTTCCGGAAGATCGGGAGGTGATAATAGGCGTAACGGAGTATGGGGTGGAGTTTACGTCGGCGGTAGCTAAGTGTAATTTGTGGGCGGTTCAGTTTCATCCTGAAAAAAGCGGAAGACCTGGTCTTAAAATGCTCGAAAATTTCTGCAAATGGAGGGCTTAAGGTGCTAAGTAAAAGGATCGTGGTGTGTCTCGACATAAAGGAGGGGAAAACCACCAAAGGGGTGAAGTTTAAGGATAATGTACCAGTGGGCGATCCCGTTGAGATGGCCCGTAGGTATTATGAAGAGGGAGCCGATGAGATAATTTTTTATGATATAACAGCCTCAGCTGAAAGTCGGAGGATCGTGATAGACCTGGTTAGGGAAGTGGCCAAGGAGATCTTCATCCCCTTGACAGTAGGAGGGGGTATTAAGAGCCTTGAGGAGATGCGGATGGTCCTTTTAGCGGGAGCCGAAAAGGTTTCTATTAACACGGCGGCCGTAAAAAATCCCAATCTCATCTACGAGGGGGCAAAGGCCTTCGGTAGCCAATCCATAGTGTTGGGAATGGATGTGCTTTATGTGGGGCAATCCGAGAGGATCCCTTCGGGGTATGAGGTTTGGATAAATGGTGGTAGAACCCCTACTGGGATTGATGCCTTATGGTGGGCAAAGGAAGCGGAAAGGCTTGGAGCGGGTGAGATATGCCTTAATTCCATTGATGCGGATGGGACTCAACAGGGGTATGAACTCCGTATAACGCGGATGATCTCCGAAAACGTCTCCATTCCGGTTGTGGCCTCAGGGGGAGCGGGGCATCCCGAGCATTTGTTCCAAGTGCTTACCGAAGGAAAAGCTGATGCAGCCTTAATAGCCTCCATGGTACACTATAACCAATACACCATTAAGGAGATAAAGGATTACCTGACCCAAAAAGGGGTAAAGGTGAGGAAGAGGTGGTAAAGTGCCGAAGATAAAGCCCTTTCGAGGATTGTTTTTTTCGGAAGAAGTAGAAATAAAAAAGGTCGTAACACCCCCTTATGATGTGATAACTCCTCGGATGAAAGAAGAGTTTTTAAAAAGAAGCCCTTTTAACGTGGTAAGGCTTATACTTCCCGAGGGCCCTGAGGAGGCCAAAAAGACGCTTTTGGCTTGGCTAAAAAAGGGGGTCCTTAAAAGGGAGGAGGAACCTTCTATTTATCCTTATAAACAGGTCTTTTCCTATGATGGTAAGACTTATACCCGATGGGGCTTTATCGCGTTAGTTGAGCTTGAAGATCAAGCCTTAAAGGAACACGAAAACACCATGGAAGAAGTCGTAAGTGAAAGATTTACTCTTTTAAAAATTACAGGAATCCAGACGGGGGAAATCTTTTCGCTTTATCAAGATGCAAAAGGCGAGATTGAAAAGACCTTTAAGGCTTTAGAAGGGGAAAAACCCAAATTTGAACTCACCGATGACGAAGGCGTCAAGCATCAACTGTGGACCCTGAAGGAACCTTCTCTTATTTCTTTTCTTCAGGAGAAATTACAAGAACAAAGGCTCTTAATAGCCGATGGCCATCATAGGCTTAAGGCAGCTAAGGCTTTAAGGAACTACTTAGGCATAAAGGACGAAGATTCCCCCTTTAACTACGTCTCCATGTACCTTACGGATCTTCTATCTGAGGGACTTTTGATATTACCGGTTCACCGGATCGTTTATGGAGTAGAAGAGACATCAATTATGAGAAAGATTCGAGAATTCTTTAAGGTCAAAGAGACCTCTTTCGATCTGGCCCTTGAGGCCCATAGGGAAGGAGAAGCGATTGTCCTTTTTTCTAAAAAAGGTAACCCAAAACTTCTTTTCCCATTAAAGGACCTCCCCATCCCTCCCCATTTAGAAGGCGTTGATTCGGTGCTGGTGGACCAGCTCCTGCTTGAGGAAACAGGGGGGAAAATTAGTTTTACCAAGGATCGAGAAGAAGCCCTTAGAGCTCTTTGTGAAGGAGCGGATATGGTCTTCCTTTTAAGGGGCGTTAAGCGGGAAGTACTGGAAAGGGTGGTTGAGAGAGGAGAGATAATGCCCAAAAAGTCCACTTACTTTTATCCGAAGGTTCTAACGGGATTGGTCTTTTACCAACTTTTTGAGGCAGATTGTGAAGTGGACGCTTGATGGGCTTTTCCAGGGAGAGATAAAGCTTTTTCAACCGAGTGATGGATACCGTTTCTCAATAGATGCTCCCATTTTAGCTTCTTTTGTGAAGGTTAAAAAAGGAGAAAAACTCATAGAGCTTGGTACAGGCAATGGAGTCATTCTGATCATTTTGGGGAAAAAATAT
>CAYZRR010000060.1:0-5584 GCA_964480925.1 uncultured Thermodesulfobacteriota bacterium | reverse complement strand
AAAGACCCCAAGGAATCTGCGGAACACGTTATGCTTGTGGATCTTGCGAGAAATGACCTTGGAAGGGTTTCCAAAATAGGGAGCGTAAAGGTTACGCGCTTCAAGACCGTTGAAGCCTATTCTCATGTGTTTCACCTAGTTTCGGAGGTGGAAGGAGAGCTAAAAGAAGGATGTGATGCCTTGGACGTGATAAAGGCCACTTTCCCTGCTGGAACCCTTACGGGCGCTCCTAAGGTAAGGGCCATGCAGATTATCTCGGAAAAGGAACCGGTAAAAAGGGGGTTTTATGGAGGGGCAGTAGGGTATCTGGACTTCACTGGAAATGTAGATACTGCCATCGCCATAAGGTGTGCCCTTTATAAGGAGGGTGTTTATTACGTAGGAGCAGGAGCAGGGATTGTGGCGGATTCCTTACCTGAACGGGAGTATGAGGAATGCCTACATAAAGCTTCCGCCCTCTTCGAGGCTTTGGGGGTTCAAAGGCCATGAAGGTTTTAGTTGTGGATAATTACGACTCCTTCACCTACAATTTGGTTCACCTTTTTGGTGAACTTGGAATAGAAAGTGAGGTTCTCAGAAATGATGATCCCAACCTTTTGAAGGATCCTTCAGGATTTCAAGCCATAGTGATAAGCCCAGGTCCTTCTAGACCTGAAAAGGCAGGGTTTACTTTAAGCCTCATAAAAAGAAATTTCCGGAAGATCCCCATTCTGGGAATCTGTTTGGGGCATCAGGCAATAGGGCTTTTCTTCGGCGCAAAGGTAAAAAGGGCGAAGAGGATCCTTCATGGAAAGAGCTCCCTCATATTTCATTCTGGAAGAAGCATATTTGAAGGCATTCCTTCTCCTTTTTCAGCCTGTAGATACCATTCCCTCATTTTGGACGAGTTACCCTCTGAGCTTGAGGTCCTTGCTTGGGATGAGATAGGTGAGGTGATGGGGATCGCTCATACTAAGTATCCCATCTTCGGACTTCAGTTCCATCCAGAGGCTTACTTAAGTCAATATGGAAGGGAGATCATGGAGAACTTTTTGAGGATCTCAAAGGGAGAAAAAAGATGAGGGAGATTTTGAAAAAGCTCCTTGAAGGAGGGACCCTTTCTAAAGAAGAGGCCCTTATGGTCTTCGAAAAGATGGCTCAAGGGGAGGTGAGTGAAAGCGTTTCGGGAGGGATCCTTTGCGTTTTGAGGATGAGGGGGGAAAGAGCAGAAGAGCTGTGGGCCCTTGCGGAGGTGATGTTAAAAAAGGCAAACCTCATCGATCCTAAAACGCGCCCCCTTATTGACGTGGTGGGGACAGGTGGTGATAACGTCAAAACGCTCAACATCTCGACCCTTTCGGCCCTCATTTGCGCTGCAGCTGGTCTTAAAGTGGCAAAACACGGGAATAGGACTGCGTCAGGCCTTTTGGGAAGTGCTGACCTTTTGGAACGTTTGGGCTTGAAGATCGACAGTCCTCCTCATCTTACCAAAAGATGTATTGAAGAAATCGGTTTCGGCTTTCTCTTTGCCCCTCTTTATCACCCTATATTGGCAAACGTGGCAAAAGTAAGGCGAGAGCTCGGGATAAGGACCATTTTCAACTTCCTGGGTCCTCTCATAAACCCCGCTCTTCCTGAAAAACTCTTGATAGGAGCCCCCACCCTTGAAGGGGCAAGGATTATGGCTCACGCATTAAGGCTTCTTGGTCGGGAGGGATTTGTGATCCACGGCTTAGAAGGCCTCGATGAAGTAAGCCCTCAAGGGGAGACGCTTCTAATCGAAGTCTCTTCCGAGACCCTAAGGGAGAAAATCCTCACCCCCAAGGACTTCGGCCTTAAAGGTAAACCCCTTTCGTCCATAAGGATAAGGGACCCGAAAGAAGGCATCGAAAGGGCAAAAAGGATTCTGGAAGGAGAAGAAGACGAAGGACTTGAAGCAATTTTGATGGAGTCTTCTTTGGGGCTTTTGCTCTCGAAGAAGGTGAAGGATTTGAAGGAGGGAATACAGATTGCAAAAGAAGTTCAAAAAAAGGGAGAGGGGATTAGAATTTTAGAAAAAGTAAAGGAACTTCAGAATGAAGGGGTTTTTGAAAAAGGCGTATGAGGAAAAGCTCAAAGAGATAAGAGCCTTAAAGGGCAAAGGCTTTCCTCCCAGAGAAAGGCCCTTTTTCAGCCTTTCCCAAGCCCTTAAAAAGGGTTCACCCCCGAGGATCATCGCTGAGATAAAACGTGCATCTCCAAGCCGAGGACTTTTAAGGCCTGATCTTGATATTTTGAAACAGGCTCATTTTTATGAAGTTGGAGGAGCTATTGCCATATCGGTTCTTACTGATAAAAACTTCCAAGGTTCCATAGAGGACCTGAAACTCATAAGTCAAAAGGTGAGTCTTCCGATTTTAAGAAAGGATTTCTTAATTGATCCGCTTCAACTTGAGGAGGCGGTTTCTTACGGAGCTGATGCGGTGCTATTGATAGGAGGCCTCCTTTCAAAAAATAGGCTTAAAGAGCTATTAAAAGAAGCCAAATCTTTGGGCCTCGAGGCTCTGGTTGAGGTTCACCGGGAAGAAGAATTGGAACTGGCTCTTGAAACTGAAGCTTATATAATAGGAATCAATTCGAGAGATCTTGAAACGTTAACGGTTGACCTTGAAATTATCGAGCGTCTTTTTGCGAAAATACCAAAGGACCGAATTGTGGTTGCTGAAAGCGGAATAAAAGAACAGAAGGACATTAAAAAGCTTATGAAAATTGGAATCGAAAATTTCCTTATAGGAGAAGCCCTTATTTTGGCCCAAGATCCTTTGGAAAAGTTAAAGGAGCTACGAACTTATGGTCAGGATTAAAATATGCGGCATAACCCGCAAGGAAGATGCCCTTTTTTGCGCCAAATTGGGAGCCCATGCCTTGGGGCTTGTATTTTATGAAAAAAGCCCTCGCTTCCTTCAAGTGGAAAAAGCAAAGGAGATCATGAGATGCGTTCCTCCCTTGGTCTCATGGGTAGGTGTTTTTGTAGATGAGGATTCCAAAAAGATCTTGGAGATATCAAGATACCTTGGCCTTTCCACAGTTCAACTTCATGGATCAGAGCCCCCTCAAGTTTGTGAAAACCTAAGGAAAGAGGGCCTGAGGGTAATTAAGGCTTTGAGAGTTAAGGAAGAAAAGGATCTTGAGGGATGGGAGGAGTACCGCGGAGTGGTTTCGGCCCTTCTTTTTGACACCAAGGTGAAAGGACTTCCAGGAGGCTCAGGGCAAAGATTTCGCTGGGAGATATTAAAGGGGTTAAAAGAGATACCCTTTATTTTAGCTGGAGGGCTTACTCCCGAAAACGTCAGAGAAGCCATAGAAACCGCAAAACCCTGGGGAGTTGATGTGTCTTCAGGGGTTGAAAAAAGCCCGGGGATGAAGGATCCGGAGCTTGTTGAAGCTTTCATAAGGAGGGTTTTACAAGTATGAGATACGGAGGAAGATATGTTCCGGAAACTTTATTTTGGCCTTTAGTGGAACTGGAGGAGGCTTGGAAAAGGTTTAAAGAGGATGAGGAATTCAAAAATGAGTTAAATACCCTTTTACGGGATTATGCGGGAAGGCCTACCCCTCTTTATTTTGCCCGGAATCTTAGTCGGATGTTGGGGTTTAAAGTTTATTTAAAAAGGGAAGACCTATGTCATACTGGTGCTCATAAAATAAACAACACGCTTGGCCAATGTTTTTTGGCGAAGAAGATGGGGAAAAGAAGGGTCATTGCCGAAACAGGAGCGGGGCAACACGGGGTGGCTACTGCTTCGGCCTCGGCTCTTTTAGGGCTTGAGTGTACCATTTACATGGGAGAGGAAGACATAAAGAGACAAGGCCTTAATGTGTTTCGCATGGAGCTTCTTGGGGCAAAGGTGGTGCCCGTTACTTCAGGCAGTAAGACCCTTAAAGATGCCATAAATGAAGCCTTGAGGGATTGGGCTACAAATGTGGATGATACCCATTATGTGATCGGATCCGTCGTTGGGCCCCATCCTTTTCCGGAAATTGTAAGGGAATTTCAGTCGGTAATAGGAAAAGAAGCCAAAGAGCAGATCCTTAATCTTGAGGGAAGACTTCCTACTCACCTTGTAGCCTGTGTGGGAGGGGGATCAAATGCTTTGGGCCTTTTTTATCCCTTCGAGAATGACCAAGTTAGGTTTATCGGCGTTGAAGCCGAAGGAGCAGCAACCCTTTCTTTAAGCGGTGAAAAAGGGGTTCTTCACGGGTTTTTGTCCTATTTCATCCAAGACGAATGGGGACAAATCCTCGAAACAAACGCCATCGCCGCAGGCTTGGATTACCCCGGAGTCGGTCCTGATCATGCTCGGTATAAAGAAGAAGGAAGGGCAGAATACTATCCCTTAAAAAAGGAAGACGCTATAAAGGGCTTTTTAAGTCTTTCACGCCTTGAAGGCATCATACCAGCCCTTGAAAGTGCTCATGCGATAGGATGGCTTTTGAAAAACAAAAATCACTTTAACAGTGACGATCTTGTAATCGTTTGCCTTTCTGGAAGGGGAGATAAGGATGTGGAGCTTGTAAGAAATTTCCTTGGAATAAAAGAAAATGGGAGACCTTAGAAAAAGGCTTTCTCAACTTAAAACCCGTGGAGAAAAGGCCATAATACCTTACATTGTGGCGGGCTTTCCCGATCTCGAAACCTCTTTGGAGCTCGCCCTTGAACTTCAAAAAAGAGGAGCAACGGCCATCGAAATAGGAATACCATTTTCGGATCCTATGGTTGATGGTCCTGTGATTCAAACGGCCCATACGGTGGCTTTAAAAAGGGGAGTGACCCCTCTTTCAATCCTTAGGGCTATAAAGGAAAAGGAACCCGAATGGGAGGTCCCTTTGATCATAATGACTTACTTTAACCCCGTTTTTAGAATGGGAGAAAGGCATTTTGCTCGGATGGCAAAAGAAACGGGCATTTCGGGGGTCATCATACCTGACCTTCCACCCGAAGAAGCAGAGGAATGGCTTAAGGCCTCAAAGGAATACCTCATTGACACGGTTTTCCTTGTGGCCCCCAATACGCCTGAAGAGAGAATCAAAAAGATCGCCTCATCGACCACGGGGTTCATTTATTACCTTTCCCTTAAAGGAGTTACCGGATCGAAGATAAAGGACCTTGAAAAGGTGAGAGAAAGAATAAGAGAAATAAAACGCATCACCCCCCTTCCCGTTTACGTGGGGTTCGGAATAAGAGAAGGATGGGAAGTTGAGGCCTTACTTGAGGAAGCCGATGGGATAATCGTCGGATCGTCACTTCTCAAAACCCTCACGGAAGAAGGGCCTTCTCAAATGCTGGAGTTGTTTGCGGAACTCAAAAGGGCTACTTGAAAGAACTTGTTCCCCTCAATGCTCTTTGTCTTAAGAGGTGGTCCACAAGCACCAATCTCACCATGGCTTCACACACTGGGATGATTCGAGGAATGGCACAGGGATCGTGGCGCCCTTTAATGAAGATTTGACGAGGATTTCCCTTTACATCAACGGTGATTTGGGGTTTGGAAATGGAGGGGATTGGTTTCACCGCAACCCTTAATATGATCTCTTGACCCGTTGAGATCCCACCTAAAATACCTCC
>CAYZRR010000059.1:0-5579 GCA_964480925.1 uncultured Thermodesulfobacteriota bacterium | reverse complement strand
TAGGAATAAAGGCCCACTCCTCTTTTCCAACTAAATTAGACTCATCTGTTCCCGGAGCATTAACAAGTTTAACTGGACTTCCCGCATTTTCTCCGGGTTTAAGATAACCTACCCTAAAGGCATGAAGCATACCGTCATTGGAACTGACAAACACAAAAGTCGGCCTCGTTTTATACATTTGAGAACTTATAAATGCTCGATAAGACTCATCTCCATACTTTAAGTGATAAATATTAACCGGTTGCTCACTCACAAGAGAAGGAGTAGAAGAAATGATGTCACCAAGCCTCCAAGTTATTTCATTATCTCCACTTATACATACTTCCTTTTTCAAAACCTCCCTTGGCCTTTTAACGGAATCATATATGCTACATTGAGGATCATTACTTAAGTTCTCTCCCCTAAGATAGCGAATTATACATTGTGCTTCTTGTGAAGTAACCCCCCATATTCCACTTAATAAACTTACCACATTACTGTCACTACTTATAAAATTCAATATTTCATTGCCACTATTAAAGAAAATCTGCCTTTCATTGGGATTACTTTCAGCAAGTATGCAACCACTATCAAAAACTGCAATAACTTCATTTATATCTTTAAACTGGTAAAGGGAACAGGAACTATTATCTGTTAGCTCATTTCCCTGAAGAACTGCCACCTTTGTTCCTTGAGCTCCAGTTATAAATTGTATGATTTTATCGAACATTTCTCCCAACAGGTTAAGTATTTTATTGGTAAATGTATCCTCCCTTAATTGAAGTCTTGCATCGATCCAGAGGGCCTTAAGAAAACCTAACCACGACCTTTCTCCTTCTTGACTCTGAAACTTGGGGAAATAATAAGGCTGAACTACGATACTCGAAAGGCCGCTTCTTGAAGTAAGGCAGGCAACTGCCGCCTGGGAAGAAGCCCTTCGCAGTATGTCATAAAGGGCATTGAGAATTGCTGCTTTAAGACTTTCTATATCATTTGCTTCATAATAATTGTAAGGCAATCCGTCTTTCGGTGAATTAGATACAGTATCCCATTCCGCACAAAGGTTGTTCCAATTTCCGTTAGGGTTACATTTCGAAAGTGGATAAGAAACACCTCGACTATTGCAATATGTAGTAGCATTGTCACTTATATTCGAACGTCGGGTCGAATCTCCACCATAGTTACATGTCCCTTGAGCATTTTCTTCATAAGAGACAAATGGATAAGGCCATTTGTTATTATCATAATCTTCAAAACCTCCAAAAATAGCGGTTGTGATCATTGCCCGCTGTCCCTCAAGCCTTGCTGTATTATCCAAATCACCCCAGGCATAAATCACATAGGTTATTACCGATTGTGTACTCTCCAAATCCTCCCTTAAATCCGTTGTCGCCATTACATGAGCCGGAATAACCGGATCAACATCTCCATTCCAAGCTCCATCTGAAATCAAAAGGACAAAACCTTTTCTACACCATGCAGGAACGTCTTTATTCCCAATTCTGTCATAATAAGGATCTTTATTCACATTACCTCGACCTATATGGTCCCTATTAGCTTCATAAGGGTGGTCATTACTCTGTTTATAATAATCATAAGCCTCCCATAAGGCTTCACCAGTTGGAGTTCCCAAATAAGGTTGAGCATTATTAATGGCGCTTATCAAATTGGAAATAGTTGCATTTTTACCAACTAAAATTTCCCCTTCCCTATTGTTAGACGCAAATATCATAAACTCAATAATTGCTTTACATTTCTCGTTTATCTGGCCATTTAAATCAGAAACGTCACATATTTCATGAATAATACCTCTAACTTGAGCATCTCGAGGAAGATTTATTTTTATATCTATGTTGTTGATTTTAATTGAACAACTCCGCCCCGAAAAATCTGAAATTGTTATCTTCCTTGAATCAGGCTGATTGGCAGTGATGGTAAATTGACATCCACTTGTAGAGTCATTAATTATATATTGTGCTCCTTCACTAATTAATCTTCCTTTATCAGCACCTTCCTGTGGTGCTTTCCCTCCTGTCAATACCTTTCTTGCCGCATCTATCCTTGTAGTTGTAATCCAATTAAGGAGATTTCCCGAAATACAAGAAGAACTCATATTTTGTATGTTTCTTGAGCAATTACAAAACGTTTCTTCAAAACCTTGCTGTGTTGGCTTATAACATTTATCAGGATCAAAATATCCCCAATAGGTCTGGGGGCTATTATAAGAAGCATTATTTTCCCCGCACCTGGCTACATTTTGTTGAGTATATCCACCAAAAGTACAAGGCACATAGGTCGGGAATTGCATTGAACCTGAAAAATCTACCACAAAAAGGACGTTTGGTTTTACTTCTTGAGCTGGGGTGGAGGGAGGAATATAACAATAGTCTGACATTTGCTGTGACATTGAAGGTTCTGTTTTAAAAGAAAAAAGCGCGAAAACGATAAGGCTCAAAAGGGCGCATTGAAAAAAGGTTTTTCTTAACTTTATATCTCCCATCCTAAGATTATTACCTCCCTTATTTTACCTTGGTGATCTAAGTAAATCTTAATTAGCCTTGCTGCTTGAAGGCTTTCGATAGTTAACTCTTTTCCCTCCAGGCTTTTTACCTTTACTTCTTTTGAGAGGATAAAACTCCCTTTCTGAGTAAACAGAACCTCTCCCTCTACTTTAAAGGGCCCCTTCAGCTCCTCTTGAGGAAAGGCCTTAAAAGGATATATGATAAAAATAGAAGTAAATAGGCAAATCCATCCTACGAGGAATTTTTTAACCATCGTTTAAATATTATAGTTCAAAAATCCAAGGATGTGAAGAATTTTGAAAGAAAAGGGGAAGATGTTAAAATTATCTTTAAATAGGGCTCGGAAACAGGAGGTGATATGGTGAGGGATCAGATTCCCATGACCAGAGAAGGCTATGAAGCCTTGAAGAGGGAGCTTGAGAGGTTAAAAAGGCAGGAAAGGCCTAAGATAATAGCGGAAATAGAAAGAGCCAGAGCTTTTGGAGATCTTTCTGAGAACGCCGAGTATCATGCAGCAAAGGAAAAGCAAGCCTTTATCGAAGCGAAGATAAAGGAGCTTGAAGATAAATTGGCCAGGGCTTTTGTAGTCGAAGGGATTCCCGAGGACGGGAGGGTTGTTTTTGGCTGTTGTGTAAGGCTTGAGGATCTTGAGACAGGTGATGTTTTGGAATATCAGCTTGTGGGAAGTGAGGAGGCCGATCCCTCAAAGGGTAAGATTTCGGTTCATTCTCCTGTAGGAAGGGCCCTTATAGGAAAGAGAGAGGGGGATGAAGTGGAGGTAAAGGTTCCTAAAGGACAAAAGAGGTATTTTATCCTGGAGGTAAAGGCTCCATGAAAAGGCTTTTAATCCTTTTGATACTTTTTATCCCGCTTTTGGCCTGGGCTGAAGGCAAGATCCTGATGATCATAGCCCCTAAGGATTTTCGAGATGAGGAGCTTTTGATCCCCAAAAAGGCTTTTGAGGAAAAGGGCTTTAAGGTGGAATTGGCTTCAAAAACCGATAAAGAAGCAATAGGGATGTTCGGGACCAAGGTTAAACCTCATCTGAGCTTGAGGAAAGTAAGAGTCGATGAATATAAAGCCGTAGTTTTTGTAGGTGGAAGTGGGACCCCTGTTTACTTCGATGATCAAGAGGCATTAAGGATTGCCAAGGAAGCTCAGGCAAAGAATAAGGTTCTTGGAGCCATTTGTTTGGCCCCGAGTATTTTGGCAAAAGCTGATTTACTTAAAGGCAAAAGGGCGACCGTTTGGCCTTCGGAAGAAAAGACCTTAAAAGAAAAGGGGGCCATTTACACGGGAAAAGCAGTTGAGGTGGATGGATTAATTGTAACTGCCAATGGTCCTCAGGCGGCTCACGAGTTTGCTAAAGCTCTTCTGGAGTTATTAAAGAAGTGAAAATCGGCATCCTCAGCGATACCCATGGCTCCCTAACTGCTTGGGAGCTTGTACGGGAAAAAGTGTTCAAAGAAGTGGACCTTATCCTGCATGCGGGGGATGTGCTCTACCATGGGCCGAGAAATCCCTTGCCCGAGGGATATGATCCCAAGGGGTTGGCTCAAGCTTTAAACGAAGAAAAAATCCCCATCTTTTTCGCAAAAGGCAATTGTGATGCTGAGGTGGATCAACTTTTGATAAGGTTTCCTTTGATGAATCCTTTTTTGGTCTTTTTCATTGAAGGTCTAACCATTTTGATGGTTCACGAGCTTAACGAAAGCTCCTTGAAATTTATAAACGTCTATAATCCCCTCATCCTAATTTACGGTCATACTCATAAACCCGACTTAAAAGAAGAAAAGAACATCCTCTTTAACCCAGGGTCACCCTCTCTTCCCAAGGAAGGACCTTCCACTGTAGGCCTACTTGATACTTCCATCGCTTCCCTTAAGCTTTTAAACTTAAAAGGTGATATCCTTAAAGAAATAAAGATCAGGAGGTAAAATGAAGAAAATTTTTAAAGAACTTGATCTCCGAAATTTCTTAAAGAGCTTCTTCGGTATAACCAAAGACATTCTCATCTGGCCGAAGGGATTCTTTAAGATCATGCCTCCGAGTGGAGGATATGGAGGGCCTGTTTTGTATCTTGGCCTTTGCTTTTTAATCTGGGGAGTTTTAAAGTCGGTAACCTTCTTCAATCCCTTTTTCTTTTTGGTGGCTTTAGTAAGTTTCTTTTTCTCTTTCTTGGGATCGGCTATTCTGCTTTTTATTTTAAGGAAGGTTTTTGAGGTGCCTGCCACTTACGAAGGGGTTTTCCGGATTACCGCTTACAGTTCGGCCGTAAATCTTCTTTCCTGGATCCCCCTTATAGGGTTTCTGTTTTCGCTTTATGGATTATGGATAAAATTGGTGGGACTTGAAACCGTTTACGGAGTAAGTAAAATCCAAGCCCTGGTGGCAGTGGCTTTGAGTTTTATAGTGTTTTTCATAATCACATTACCGATAGGAGGGTTCATTTTTATATGGGCGTAAGCGAGGTAAGAACGCGTTTTGCTCCGAGTCCAACCGGTTATTTACACGTGGGAGGAGCCCGAACCGCCCTTTTTAACTGGCTTTTCGCCAAACATCACGGGGGGAAGTTCATCCTGAGGATTGAAGACACCGATAGGGAAAGGTCAAAAGAAGAATACCTTAAGGACATCTTGGAAGGACTTCTTTGGCTTGGACTTAAATGGGACGAAGGACCTTATTTTCAAAGCGAAAGAATGGAGATTTACCGGCAATATGCCTTTCGACTCCTCGAAGAAGGAAAGGCCTACCGGTGCTATTGCACCCCTGAAGAATTGGAAGAGATGAGAAAAAAGGCCTTACAAGAGGGGCGAAAACCCAAATACGATGGGAGATGCCGTGAAAGGAAGGAACCCTTAAACAGGCCATTCGCCATAAGGTTTAAGGCCCCTCAAGAAGGCGTTACAGTTGTGGAAGATCTTCTGAGGGGAAAGGTTATCTTTAAAAACGAGGAACTTGACGACCTCATAATCCTCCGATCGGACGGAACTCCCACCTATAACTTTTCGGTAGTGGTGGATGATGTATCTATGGGCATAACCCACGTGATAAGGGGAGACGATCACCTCAACAATA
>CAYZRR010000058.1:0-27149 GCA_964480925.1 uncultured Thermodesulfobacteriota bacterium | reverse complement strand
GAACGATTGAGTTATTGAAACAAGTTAGAATTCCCGATCCTCACTTAAGGTATAAAAGTTATCCTCACCAATTAAGTGGAGGTATGAAACAAAGAGTAGTTATAGCCATGGCACTTGCAGCTGAGCCAAAGGTTTTAATAGCAGATGAACCAACCACAGCATTGGATGTTACTGTGCAAGCTCAAATTTTAGATCTGCTTCTTCAATTAAAAGAAGAAAAAGGACTTTCATTAATTTTTATCACTCATAATTTAACTTTGACAAAATCATTTGCCAATACAGTGGCTGTTATGTATTTTGGCCAGATAGTAGAATACGGCAGCAGCGACTCCCTTCTCAAAGATCCTTATCATCCTTACACTAAAGGGCTTATCTCCTCTTTACCTCGTGACCCCTCTTCTCCATTGCGGCCGATTCCAGGTACAGTGCCCGATATTACTTCCAAAATAAACGGATGTGCGTTTCATAATAGATGTTCATATAAAACACAGAAATGCTTCTACCTATCTCCTCCCCTCTTTAAAATAGAAGACCGCAAGGTAAGGTGTTGGTTATATGAAAATAATTGAGGCGATTAACTTAAAGAAAACTTATACCTTAAAAAAGGGATTATTTGGGAAAAAGGTGCAAATTAAAGCACTTGACGGGGTCACTTTATTCATTTTAAAAGGCGAAACTTTTGGACTTGTTGGAGAGTCCGGATGCGGAAAATCGACTTTAGGAAAAGTGCTTTTAAGATTAGAAGAACCAACTGAAGGGAAAATTTTTTTTGAAAGTAAAGACATTACCAATCTTCCTTTAAAGGATATGAAAACCTTAAGAAGAAAAATGCAGATAGTGTTTCAAGATCCTTATGCTTCATTGAATCCAAGAAAAACCATACTTGATATACTTGGAGAGCCTTTTATAGTTCATTATCAACTTCCCAAAAAGGAGATTTTAGAAAAAGTGAAGTTTCTTTTGGAAATGGTTGGACTTCCATTAGATTCTATTTATAAATATCCTCACGAATTCAGCGGTGGACAACGGCAAAGAATCGCTATTGCTAGGGCTATAGCTTTGGAGCCATCTTTCGTTGTAGCAGACGAACCGTTAAGCGCGCTTGATGTTTCTGTCCAGGCACAAATTATTGAGCTTTTTCTGAGATTGCAAGAGAATTTTGGGCTTACTTATCTTTTTATCTCGCATGATATCAATGTAGTAGCCTATATGGCTCAGAGACTAGGGGTAATGTATAGAGGGAAACTAGTGGAAGTGGGGCCAACCAAAGAGATATTAAAGAGCCCCTTGCATCCATATACAAAGCTACTTCTGGAAGCAGCAAATTTACAGAAAGAGGGTAGGGGATTTCCCCGATTTAGAATTCTTTCGGATGAAGAAAATGGTGAAATTCGAGGTTGTGCTTTCTTTTCAAGATGCAAAAAAGCCAAACCAATATGTAAAGAGAATGTTCCGGAATTAAAAGATGTAGTTAAAGAACGTAAAGTAGCTTGCTTTTTATAACCTAAAGATTTAAAATTTTTTTTCCCATACTTAAAGGAGGAGGAAAAGGGATGAGAAAGTGGGTATATCTTTTTGGGAAAGGGGTAACCGAAGGAAGTGCTAAGATGCGGGATTTACTCGGAGGAAAGGGGGCAAACCTTGCGGAGATGACCCTATTGGGGATACCCGTACCTCCAGGTTTTACCATATCAACTGAAGCTTGTCGTTATTATTATCAGACTGGGGGCAAATATCCTCCGGAGTTAAAAGAACAAGTGGAAGAGGGAATAAGGAAAATAGAGGAATTGACGGGGAAAAGATTTGGTGATCCTACTAATCCTCTTCTTTTTTCGGTAAGGTCTGGGGCTCCCATTAGCATGCCTGGGATGATGGATACCGTTCTTAATTTGGGGCTTAATGATGAAACGGTGGAAGGCTTGGCTTCGCAGACTAATGATCCCCGTTTTGCTTATGATTGCTATAGACGTTTCGTAGCCATGTACGGTGATGTGGTTTTGGGTTTGAAACCCCAAGAGAAAGAGGAAAGGGATCCATTTGAGGTTATTCTTGAAGAAGTAAAGGAAAAGAATAAAGTAAAATACGATAGCGAGTTAGATGTTGAGGCTTTAAAAGAGCTTATAGTTCTTTATAAGGCGGAGATAAAAAAACGTATTGGTGTGGAATTTCCTCAAGATCCTCAAGAACAACTTTGGGGGGCGATTGCTGCGGTTTTTCGGTCTTGGAATAATCCACGGGCTATAGCTTATAGGCGTTTGAATAATATCCCAGATGATCTCGGTACTGCGGTAAATGTTCAAAGCATGGTGTTTGGAAACATGGGTTGGGATTCTGGAACAGGAGTGGTTTTCACTCGAAATCCCGCTACGGGAGAGAATTATATTTATGGGGAATATCTTTTGAACGCACAAGGTGAAGATGTGGTAGCTGGGATAAGGACGCCTCAACCCATTAATAAACGTCAAAAATCTTCTCCCGATGAAATCTCTTTAGAAGAAGCGATGCCTGAAGTTTATCAAGAACTCGAACGTTATTGTAAACTCTTAGAACGACACTTCCGTGACATACAGGACGTGGAATTTACGATAGAGAGAAGGAAACTTTATATCTTACAAACGCGTTCGGGCAAAAGGACGGGATTTGCGGCCTTAAAAATTGCTGTGGATATGGTTGAAGAAGGGCTGATAGATGAGGATGAAGCCCTTTTGAGGGTTGATCCGGAACAACTCAACCAGTTATTGAGGCCTATCTTTGATCCTGAGGAAAAGAGGAAGGCCGAACGTGAAGGCAGGATAGTAGCCCGAGGGTTGCCGGCTGGACCTGGGGCTGCCAGTGGACGAGTGGTCTTTTTCCCAAGTGATGCTGAAGAATGGGCAGCAAAGGGTGAGGAAGTGCTTTTAGTTCGAATTGAGACATCTCCAGAGGACATACGGGGTATGAGCGTGGCTCAGGGAATCCTTACAGCCAGAGGAGGGATGACCTCTCATGCCGCTTTGGTAGCGAGACAAATGGGGAAGGTGTGTGTGGTAGGGTGTGAAGCATTAAAAATCGACTATGTGACAAGACAGATCGAGGTTAATGGTAAGGTGATAAGAGAAGGGGATTATCTTTCCATTGATGGAAGCACAGGTGAGGTCATCATCGGGAAGTTAAAGACCCAACCTTCGGATGTGCTTAGAGCCTTAATGGAAGGGGAAGAAAAGGTCGAGAGCGAAACTTTCAAAATTTATAAAAAACTTATGCAATGGGCAGATAAACGCCGACGGTTAAAAGTAATGGTAAATGCTGATAGGCCAGAACAAGCTCGTTTAGCTTTAGCGTTTGGAGCAGAAGGGATAGGACTATGCCGGACGGAGCATATGTTCTTTGAAGGCGAAAGGATTTATGCGATGAGGGAGATGATAATCGCCGAGGATTCAGAGTCCAGAAAAAAAGCACTTGCAAAACTTTTGCCCATGCAGAAAGAGGATTTCAAGGCCCTTTTCCGGGTCATGAAAGGGCTTCCTGTAACCATTCGGACCTTGGATCCGCCTTTACACGAGTTTTTGCCTCACGGAGAACGCGAAATAGAAGAAGTGGCTCAGAAATTAGGAATTACGCCCGAGGAATTAAAGGCTAAAGTTGAAAGCCTGAAAGAAGCTAACCCTATGCTCGGTCATCGAGGGTGTCGCTTAGGAATAACCTACCCTGAGATCACCAGGATGCAGGCTCAAGCTATTTTTGAAGCGGCTTGTGAGGTGAAGATGGAAGGTATTGAAGTCTACCCTGAAGTGATGATCCCTTTGGTTGGGCATGTTAAGGAGCTCAGGGATCAGAGAAGAATCATAGAAGAAGTGGCCGAAGAGGTATTTTCCCGATATGGGGTTAAGGTGCCTTATAAAGTGGGAACCATGATCGAAATAGCTCGAGCTGCGATTACCGCGGATGAGATTGCTCAAGAAGCCGAATTTTTCTCTTTTGGGACAAACGACTTGACCCAAACTACCTATGGGATAAGCCGTGATGATATAGGAAAATTCTTAAAGATCTATATCGAAAAGGGCATCTGGGATTTTGACCCATTTGTACGTCTCGATACAAAGGGAGTAGGGCAACTTATGGAAATAGCCGTGAAAAAGGGCAGGGGGGTACGACCCGATCTAAAACTTGGAATTTGCGGAGAACACGGTGGAGAGCCTACTTCAGTAGAGTTTTGCCATCGGATAGGCCTCGATTACGTGAGTTGTTCTCCTTTGAGGATACCCATCGCCAAATTAGCTGCGGCACAAGCGGTGGTAAAAGAATCAAGAAAAGTGGAGGTGGATTAAGAAACTGAATTAGATGAAAGTATTACTTCATATTTGTTGTGCCAACTGTTTAATATATCCCTTCCGAGTGTTAAAAACGGAAGGAAGGGAGATAAGAGGTTTTTTTTACAATCCTAATATCCATCCTTATCAGGAATACATAAAGAGAAAAGAGTGCTTAAAAAACTATGCCCAGATGATAGACCTTCCGATGATTTGGGGTAAGGACTATGAATTAGAAAAATTTATTCAAGCTGTAGTATTCCGAGAGCATAAACGTTGTGAGATTTGTTATTATTTGAGGCTTGAAGAAACAGCAAAAGTTGCAAAAGAAAACAATTTTGACGCTTTTACCACTACGCTTCTTTATAGTAAATATCAAAAATTTGATTCTATTATAGAAATTGGATGTTCTTTGGGAGAAAAATATAACTTGATGTTTTTGGAAAAAGACTTTAGAGAAGGTTGGAAAGAAGGTATTCAAGAATCTAAACGGTTAGGTCTTTACAGGCAACAGTATTGTGGATGCATATATAGCGAAAAAGAACGATATATGAAAAAGGAGGCGAAAAATGGGAACTTTTGAATGGTTTGGTAAATTTATGATACTTTTTGGAATTTTATTGATAATTTTCGGCTTTGGTTTTTTGTTTTTACCTAAAATACCATTTTTGGGAAAGATACCAGGCGATATCTATATAAGGAAGGGGAACTTTCATTTTTACTTTCCTATAGCGACTTGCCTTTTAATAAGCCTTATCCTTACTATTCTTTTTTCCATCTTTTTTAAAAAATAACAATCACAAAACCGCAAAAATGGAGCCTTTAACATCAGGGCTTTTTAGAAGTTTACATAATATTTCTTATACGAACTTTTATTATTTCCCCATTAATGGAGCCTTGATGGATCGTAAGGATACCTACGGTGTTTTCTTGGGCGTAAATTCTATCAGTTGGGGAGCCAGGGTTGAAGAAAAGGATCCCCCATCTTTTCTGGTTATTCCAATGATGAGTGTGGCCGTGGACGATGCAATGAATTTCTTCCCCTAGGAAAGCTTCGTATAATCTTTCCTCGATCCCTGAAGGAGGTCCCCATCCGTGAATAAGACCTATCTTTACCCCTTCAAACTCGAGGATTTCCTTTTTGGGTAAGATCTCCCTTATTTTTCCATAGTCCATATTTCCACATACGGCTTTTACATTATTTTTCATAAATTCCTTTAAATATTCGTAAATCTCTATATTAACGAAATCCCCTGCATGAAGGATCCAATCGCAATTTTTAAAGTAAGTTCTTAAAATTTCTTCGAATTCTGGGGTGACTTTTTCGAGGTGCGTATCTGCCAAGACCCCTATTTTCACCATGTTTGTCCTCCTTTAGGGCAAGTTGAATGGCAATTTTGGTTTAGTGGAGAGTATTTTTGAGCCGAGCTTTTGGTATTGATTTTTGAGATTCTGCAATTCTTCCTCTCTTCCGTTTAGAAAAAGCCATCTATAAAGTTCAACATGACATTTTTCTAACTTATAAGGTCTTTCATCCAAGAGCTCTTCCGCGTCTTTTAAAAACTGAAGAGCCGTTTCGGTGTTTCCCTTAAGTTTTTCGATTTCGCCCAACGTTAATTTTGTGAGGATGAGTCCACGGATATCTTTGGTTTCGGAGAATAACGTTAAAGCCCTCTCAAGTTTTTCCCTTGCTTTTTCGAGCTCGTTTATCATTTTGTAAGCATTACCCTCAGCCCAAACCGTCCAAGCATAAGAAACCTTATCGCCTATTTGAGCATATAATTCGGTGGCCTTTTTGAAATTTTCAAATGCTTCTTCGAACTTTCCTTGCATCCTATAAGCGTTTCCTATTCCACAAAAAGAATAAGCCATTCCAAAAATATCGTTTATTTCTGAAAATAACGAGTTGGCTTTACTGTAATGTTTAAAGGATAATTCATGTTCCCCCATTACTCGAGTGGTACCTCCTAAGCCGCAATGGCAATAACCTTGTCCCTTAAGATCTTCAAGCTGTTCATATATAAAAAGGGCATCTTCAAAGGTTTCTTTTGCCTTTTTCAACTCGCCTTGTATTCTAAATAACCCTCCTAACGCCCATAAACAAAAGGCCTCTCCTTCGGGGTCATCATATTCCTCGTAAATGGCAAGGGCTTCTCTGAAATTACGCTCGGCTTCTTCAAGTCTCCCTAACCCACGTTGGGCAAGACCTAATCCGAGTTTGCAGTCGGCGATCTCCAATTCGTCCTTTAACCTTTCGGCCACTTTTAGAGCTTCAAAATAAGCATTTTCAGCTCTAAAGAAGTCCCCTACCATTCGGTAGCAATCCCCTACCCTTTTATTTATCTCTAACCTCCCAAATAAATCTTCCTTTCCTTTTGCTTTTCGGGAGTTCAATAAACTTAAAGCTTTTTCATAAATTTCGAGGGCTTCTTTAAATCGAGACGAAGCTCTAAGTTCTTCAGCTTTTTCGTAAAGTTCGTCGGGACGCATAGTGTCATTTTACATAGAGGATTGACTTCATTTCAACTTATCGGCAATCTTCAAAAGAGGATGAGATTTTTGGCCTTATCTTTTGTTTTATATGGCAAATTCAGCCGAAAATTTCCTTGGATCTCCAAGGGAATTTTAAAGGTATGTTCTTTCCTTTTGAGTTTTACCAAATTAGGCAGGAATATTCGGAAAGGCCTTTTGGCTTTTGGTTTTGATGATCCCAAACTGGTAAGAAGAAACATTCATTATTTGCTTTTTCTATTTGACCGCTTCCTTTATGGACGATATGACCCTTGTTTTTCTTTGAACTTGAGAGAATGTTTAGAGATAAAGGGGCTTGAAAGTTTAAAACAAGACCTCTCTAAGTCCAAAGGGGCGATTCTTTTGACCCTCCATAAGGGGAATTTCCCTTGGGGTATTGCGAGATTGGCTCAGGAACTGAAGGTCAGTGTAGTTTTAAGGAATTTCAAAAACAAGGTGATTGGAAATTTTATAGAAGAAGCTTTTAAATACGCTGGAATAAAGATGATAGAGCCAAAAGGAAGCCTTTTCAAAGTGAGAGAGGCTTTAAAGAGGGGGGAGTTAGTGGTTTATCTTGTAGATCAATATTTTTTTAACCTTTCTCGTAGTGAGCGTTCTCAGGTTCTTAAGGAATGGTTGCATTTCTTGCAGGTTCGGCTTGGGGTTCCTCTTTTTTACGGCCGAATTTCCGAAGAAGTGGGAAAAGTGAAGGTGGAGATTTTTCCTCTTAAGGACTTGAGCGCCTTGAATTCCTTAATATTTGAGGATATTTACAAAGAACCCCACATTTGGTTATGGTGGTACAGGGTGGGCAAAAAAGATGGAATTTCGAAGCTGGTTGATTTCCCATTTGGAAAAAAGACTTAGTAAGGATTATAAAGATATAAAGGTTAATAAGGAAGAAAAAGCCCATGAATTTAAAGGGTTTTATCCTGACATAATTCTCGCAAGTTACGGGATTACAGTAGGACTTGTGCAGGTAGAAACTGAAGAGACATTGGAGGACAAGGAAAGAATAACACTATGGAAAAAGCTTGCTGGTTTAGGTCCCCGTTTAATCCTGATGGTTCCTCATCATAGGAAAGCTAAAGTTACTGAAATACTTTGGAAGGAAGGACTAGCAGGTAAGGTTTCAATCGCTACTTATGAGTTGGTAATACATTTGTGATGGGAAAGGAGGAAAAATATAAAGAGGCCTTTTTGGGATCAATCGTGGGAGTGGCGATAGGTGATGCTTTTGGAAGACCCTTTGAGGGGTGGACGCACGAACTAATCCTTAAACGAATTGGTTTAATAGAAGAAATGTACCAAGGGATCTATTCGGATGATACCGAAATGACAATAGGGATAATAGAGACAATAATAGAAGACCCTTCTCTTCCACCTGAGGGGATGGCCCGTAGATTTGTGGAAAACTATAACCCTTGGAGGGGGTACGGTCCCCGGACGCATTTGGCCATTCGTAACCTCAAAAAAGGTGTATGTTGGGACCAAGTCGGCAGTGACAGCTGGGGAAACGGGGCAGCCATGAGGGTTTCTCCTATTGGTTTGTTTTATTATGATGATCTGGAGAAGGTAAAAGAAAAGGCCGTTTTAAGTGCTATTATCACCCATAGACATCCCGAGGCAATAGCCGGAAGTGTTGCTCAAGCGATGGGAGTCGCCCTTCTTACCCGAAAGGTAGCGAATGAGGATAATTTATCTTTTCAAGAAATGATAGAGATCATAATCAAAAAGACCCTGGACATTTCTCCGGTTTTTTCGCAGGAAATTGAAAAACTAAAGAAGATTCCTTTTTGCAACACCTTGCTCGAAAAGGCCGCTTTTTTAGCCAGTAATTTTCCCTGTGATGTAAGTGCCAAGGGGAGCGTCCCAGTGGCTTTTGCTTCCTTTTTGATGTCTTCAAGCTTCAAGGAAGCGCTTCTCATAAGCGTTAACGCAGGAGGTGATACTGATACGATTTGCTCAATGACCGGTGCTTTGGCAGGTGCCTATTACGGCTTCTCATCTATTCCTTCGGATTGGTTGGAAAAACTCGAAGACGGACCAAAAGGGAGAAGGTATATTTTGAGCCTTGCCCAAAAACTTTATGAGACGAAGTTCCATGAAAAGGGCTGTTTTTCTTGACCGGGATGGGACGCTTATAGAAGAGATCGAATTTTTGAGCGATCCCGCTCAAGTAAGGGTTTTGGAGGGAGTTCCGCAAGCCCTTAAGCTTTTTCGAGAAATGGGATTTTTGATCATTGTAATAAGCAATCAATCGGGGGTGGGAAGGGGTTATTTTGACTTAAAAGCGGTTGAGATGGTTAATGAAAAATTAAGGGAGCTTTTACGTCAAGAAGGGACCGATGTGGACGACATCCTTTTTTGTCCTCATGCCCCAGAGGAAGATTGCATGTGCCGGAAGCCAAGGCCTGGATTATTGTTTGAGGCCGCGTTGAGGTATGGTATCGATTTAAAAAGGTCCTATATGATAGGCGATCGAGATAGCGATGTAGGGGCTATAGCTTCGGTAGGAGGAAAGGGCATATTGGTGCTTACGGGGTATGGAGAGGAGACCTGGCGTAAATGGCGATGGGGACACAGACCCAATTTCGTTGCTCGGGATCTTTTGGAAGGGGCTTATTGGATATTAGCTAAAGAAATAGAGGAAGGTCTAAGGATGTTAGATGAAAAGATCGTAGAAGTAATAGTTTGCCCGGTTTGTAAAGGTAAGGTTTTTTTGAAAGAAAAAGGCCTCTTTTGTAAGGTTTGTAAGCTCCTTTACCCTATTGAAGAGGGGATTCCCGTTATGATTCCCGAAGAGGCCATTAGGATGGAGGAAGAAGATGAGCGAAAAGCCCGTTAACTTCCACGCTGAAGATGGGGTACTCCTTGAAGGGCTTTTGGATGAGGAGGGCGAAAAGGGTGCTTTAATTCTCCTTCATCCCCATCCCCTTTACGGGGGTGAGATGCATAATCCGGTCATTAAGACGATGAAAAAGACGGCCTCAGAAGAAGGATTTTGTACCTTAAGGTTCAACTTCCGAGGAGTAGGAAGAAGTCAGGGAAGTTACGGAGAAGGAGTGAAAGAAAAGGAGGATCTTGAAGGCGCTTTGAATTTCCTTCTTTCTTTAAACCTTAAAAGGCCTTACATAGTAGGAGGATATTCTTTTGGAAGCATCATAGGAACTGAGGTCAGTTTGGAAGATGAACGCATCGATGGACTTATTTTAGTCTCCCCTCCCCTTTTGATGTACAATTTTTCTCCGCTTTTGAGTTTTAAAAAGCCGAAACTCATAATTGTAGGAGACAGAGATTACATATGTCCCATTGAGAATTTGAAAGGCCTTTACGAAAAACTGCCAGAACCCAAAATGCTTCACATCATTGAGGCCTGCGATCACTTCTATTCTTGGGGTATGCATGTAGCGGTTTCTAAACCCTTAAGGGATTTTCTAAGGAATTATTTTTAAATGGATGTCTCTTGAAATTCCTGGACCGAGGGTAATTGTAGTAGAGAAGGAACTTAAATTAAATGAGGAATTTTTTATAAAAGGCCCTTCCTTTCGAGCTTTGCTTTTCCGAGAACCAAGAAGAGGTGAGGCGATAACGGTTGTTGACCTTAAAGGGAGGGAATTTAGAGCACGTTTATTAGAAATAACTTCTGAGAAGGCGAAGGCCATAGTTTTCGAAGAACAATCATGTACGGAACCCTCCTTTGAACTTTGGCTACTTCAAGCACTTCCTGACAAGGAAAGGATGGAGCTCATCATTCAAAAAACGACAGAATTGGGGGTTCATGTGATCATACCCTTTAAATCTTCTCGATCTATAAGTCTTGAAGAAAGAGAAGCCCGTCAAAAAAAAGCTCATCGGTGGCCTCATGTGGCCTTAAGAGCGACTAAACAATGTCGGAGGGCTTTTTTGCCTTACGTGGCTCCTTATTGTAATTTTCAAGAAGCTTTAGAAAGCGTAGATCCTTCTTTTTTTAAGATTATGCTTTACGAAAATGCCCGAGTGAAGTTTCG
This sequence comes from uncultured Thermodesulfobacteriota bacterium, assembly GCA_964480925.1. Taxonomy (GTDB): domain Bacteria; phylum Desulfobacterota; class B13-G15; order B13-G15; family B13-G15; genus B73-G16. The sequence continues at coordinate 16,339 of CAYZRR010000058.1, read as the reverse complement.
CGAAGCCTTATCCACCCTTTCAAAACCCAAGGGAATCGCGATTTTGGTCGGCCCTGAGGGGGGATGGAGCGAAGAGGAGGTAGATTGTGCTAAGAAAATGGGCTTTCTTCCCTGTAAGGTAGGGAATAGAATTTTACGGACGGAAACCGCCGCCATTTTGGCTTGTGCGTTGATTCTTTTTCAATTCAATGAGTTATGAGAACTCACATTGCCTTACACCGGGGAAATAAAGCCGATCCGTACAAGTAAAAAATTCCATCTCCGCTTCTTGAGCGCTTTCCCAAATGGGCAGTAAAAGTTCCTCTTTTACCTGATCTTTCAGAACATAGTAGGTACCGCACCATAACCCTTCCCTTTTGTAAAAAGGAAGGAGGGTTTCGTAAAATTTGGGCCTAATTCTTTTAAACCCGGTCATAAGCCGTAAGACCTTTGCATAAATTTTATTGACCCCCACTTCTTTCGCCCTAAAGACGAGTTCTTTAAGCTCTTGAATATTTTGTCCTATTTGACCGGGTATAACGGGATCAATCCTTATGCTTACATCTAAGCCTTCTTTCACCAGTTCTTTTATCGAGAGAAACCTCTCTTCAGAAGGAGGAGCTCCTGGTTCAAGAGGTGTTTTTAAAAATGGAATGCTCACCTGGATTTTTAATTTGCCTTTCGACAAGGCTTCCCTATAACCTTTGACAAGAAGAAGTTTTGGGTTTTTTGTGATCAAAAGGATGGGGAAACCACTTTCTAAAAGTTTATTCAAAGCAAAAAGGGTATCCCCTACCCTTTCTTCTAACGGCTGTAAAGGATCACAGCTATTGGAAATGGAGATCCATATCCTTTCTTCTCTCTCTCGAAGCCTCTTTATGTCACTTATAAGCCCTTTTCGGAAATTGGGCTTTACCCTTGGCGAATGAAAGTTAGGTACGTAAGTTTGAGCATAACAATAAACACACCCGAAGGCACAGCCCACGTAAACGTTTAAAGTGAATCGCTCCGGACACGGAAAATCCTTTCGCGATTTGAAGGGGTTAAAGGAAGCGATAATGGAGAACCCTTTTCTCACTTTATAGAATAAAATGGTGGGCCGTGCAGGACTCGAACCTGCGACTCCCGGCTTAAAAGGCCGGTACTCTGCCGCCTGAGTTAACGGCCCTTTGTGGTAAAAATCTAAACTACCCTTGGGCTCTTGTCAATAAAACTTTGCTCTTTTTAAAATTTAAAAACGTGAAGATCCTCGAACGGGTAGAGGTTTGGATTCATACCCATTTTGTGACTGATTCAAAAGGGATGGACTTGAAGGACAGAGAAAGGATTAAATTGGAAATGGAGGGTTTTTTAAGAAGCTTAGGCATTGTATTTGGCATTCATTTTAAAGAAGGTGATAATCTTAGGATTGTCCTTGAATGTATACCGGAACCGAGGAAAATGGAACTGATTCACCAAAAGCTCATGGAATTGTTAGAACCGATTAAACCTAAGGCTTTAACCAAAAGGATCATAATCGAGGAGAGGGAGAATGGAAAAAATAAAGGAATTTGCCAATCTAATCCGTGAGGCCCAAAAGATTGTGGTTTTCACTGGAGCGGGTGTTAGCACCGAATCGGGAATTCCCGATTTTCGGTCTCCCGGAGGCTTATGGTCCAAATACGATCCCAGTGAGTTTTATTTCCAACGATTCGTAAGCGACGAGAATGCTAGAAGGACCTATTGGAAAATGTACCGTGAATTTTATGCTACTTTACATCGTGCCGAACCTAACGAAGCACATTATGCCTGTAAGCGATTGTTGAGTATGGGGAAATTATTGGCCGTTGTCACTCAGAATATAGATGGCCTTCATCAAAAAGCTGGCGTTCCTGATGAATTGGTTTTGGAACTCCACGGAAATGCTTGGACAGTAAAGTGCCTTTCTTGCGAAAACAGTTATCCCAGTAGAGAAATTGAGAAATGGCTTAATGAAGGAGTGGAGATTCCGCGGTGTGAAAAATGCAATGGATTGCTTAAACCGGCTACTGTGTCTTTTGGACAATCTTTACCACCTGATGTCTTGCGAAAAGCTGAGAAGTGCGCTAGAGAGTGCGATCTTATGATAGCAGCTGGTTCTTCTTTGGTAGTTTTTCCAGCAGCAATGATCCCCATAATGGCGAAAGATGCAGGAGCTCAATTGGTAATAGTTAACCTTGATCCTACTCCTTACGATGATCGAGCCGATTTGGTTATAAGAGGAAGCGCCGGGAAAATTTTGATAAGTGCAGTGGAAGAAGCCGCGGCCTCTTGAGAAAACCGTCTTCTTTTTGAAGCCTTTGAGGGGAAGAACGGGAAAATTTGAGGAACAAGGCGTTTTGAAGAATGTTGAGAATTTATACCGTAAGTGAACTCACAGACCGCATCCAAGAATTACTCGAAGGAGAATTTCCAGAGGTAATAGTTGAAGGTGAAATCTCTAACTTAAGACCTTCGGCTTCGGGACATCTTTACTTTACCCTAAAGGACGAAAAGGCACAAATAAAGGCCATTCTTTTTCAAGGGAGCCTCCGTTTCCTTAAATTTCGTCCTGAAAACGGACACCATGTGTTATGTTGGGGGAAAATAAGTTTATATAAACCCCGCGGAGAATATCGATTGATAGTGGAATACATGGAACCAAAGGGAATAGGAGCTTTACAACTTGCCTTTGAACAATTGAAAAGAAGACTGGAACAGGAGGGATTGTTTGACCCTTCTCGGAAACGTCCCCTTCCGCTTTTGCCGAGGAGAATAGGCATAGTCACCTCGCCCACAGGGGCAGTCATCAGGGATATGTTAAAGATTTTGAAAAGGCGATTCGAAAACCTCGAAATTTTAATATATCCCGTAAGGGTCCAAGGAGAGGGAGCGGCCCAAGAAATAGCTGAGGGGATTGAGTACCTTGGGAGATATGGAGAAGTAGACGTGATAATAGTAGCCAGAGGAGGTGGGTCTTTGGAGGATCTTTGGGCTTTTAATGAGGAGATCGTCGCAAGATGTATTTACAATAGTCCTGTACCAGTTATTTCGGCGGTGGGCCATGAAACCGATTACACCATCTCCGATTTTGTAGCCGATTTAAGAGCCCCTACCCCTTCGGCAGCTGCTGAAATGGTAGTGAAACAAAAAGAAGAGTTAATTGGGAAAATAACGCAATTACAAAAACGCCTTGAAAATAGAATACTTTCTTTAATATTGCTTAAAGAAGAGTCGCTAAAACGATTATCAGAAAGGCTAAAAGATCCAAGAAAAAAACTTATGGAAAATAATCAAAAGCTTGAAGACCTTACAAAAAGGTTGATGAGAAACATTTCAAAACTACTCCATCTTTACCGCAATCGATTGGAAGGGATAAATAGACTTCTTATAACCCATTCACCTGAGAAACGATTGACTTTTTTGGAGAGGCAACTATCCCAATTGTCATCAAGCTTAAAAACCGCGATGTCTAACACCTTGCGTCAGAAGGAAGAAAAATTAAAGATATTTATGGGTAAACTTGATGCTTTAAGTCCTTTGTCAATTCTTAAGCGAGGATATTCCATTACGTGGCTTTTACCTAGAAATATAATTGTAAAGGATTCCTTACAGGTTATGAAAGGTGATTTAGTGCGCATTACTTTAGCTCAAGGTGAACTTAAATGCGAAGTAAAAGAAAAGAGTTGATTGCTATTTTATTTTTGGTTTTCATATTCATATTCCAAGCTTATGCACATGAAGAGTGGATTATACCCCAAGAAATTTTACAAGGTGATCTAAAAACTATAATTATAAAATCTGCGGATCCTGTTTTTGTTTATTTCGAAGAAGAACCGATTTTTTTATGGAAAGAAAACCAAGAATGGAAAGGCATTATAGGAATTGATTTGTTTTCTCCGGTTGGAAGGAAAAAGCTTATGGTAAAATCAGAAACAGCGGAAAAGGTCTTTTTTGTGGAAGTTAAAAATCGCGAACTTCCCCTTCGATTTATCACTTTGCCTGAAAAATGGTTAAAGTTATCCAAGGAAGATCTTGAGAGGATTAAAATGGAAAAAGAAAGGCTCAAGTTCATTTTGATAAAAGATTGGGAGAATCCTCCTTTATGGAAAGGTCCTTTTCGGTGGCCTGTTGAGGGAAAAATTACTGATCGTTTTGGGACCAAGAGGTTAATAAATGGTCAATATGTAAGTTATCACACAGGTATTGACATCTCAGCTCCCCGAGGGCGGGAGGTTTATACCTCTAATGTAGGAAAAGTGGTTTTTGTGGGGCCTTTGGTACTTGAGGGGAATACAGTTATAATACACCATGGGATTGGGCTTTATTCTTTATATTGCCATCTGGAGGATATTCGGGTAAGGGAGGGAGAGATGGTGGAGGAGGGTTTTCCTATTGGTACAATAGGCTCTAGTGGAAGAACGCAAGGACCTCATTTACATTTTTCCGTAGTATTTCGTAATAAAAAGGTTGACCCTCTGAGTTTATTGGATGTTTTAGGAGATAAAAATGGAAGAAAAGTCTTTTGAAGCCTCCCTTAAGGAGCTCGAAGAGATCGTGGAGGAATTGGAAAAGGGGGATTTACCCCTTGATGAGGCGCTTAGACTTTTTGCCCGAGGAGTTGAGCTTTCCCGTTTTTGTTATACGAAACTCGAGGAAGCTCGGAGGAAAGTGGAAATACTGGTGAAGGAAGGTAACCGATTATTTACAAGACCTTTTGAGGAGGAAAAAACTGAGGATGCTTGAAAATTGGCTAAAGATGATAGAAGAAAAGCTAACGGAATTTCTTCCAAAAGAAGGAAGTATCCCCTCCCGACTTCCAGAAGCGATGCGGTATAGCGTACTTTCCGGTGGGAAAAGGATAAGACCTCTTTTAGTTATGAGCTCGGCCTACTTAGTAGGCGGAGATCCGGAAAGGGTACTCCCTTTTGCTTGTGCAGTAGAGATGATTCACACGTATTCACTAATACACGACGACCTTCCGGCTATGGATAATGATGATTTCCGGCGAGGACAGGCTACCAGTCATAGGGTTTTTGGTGAAGCTATGGCCATTTTGGCAGGCGATGCTCTCTTAACGGATGCTTTTTATTTGATGAGTGATGCCCAATCTGGCTTTAAAGCGGAAGCAGTGCTTCGAGTGATTAACCTTTTATCTAAGGCAGTAGGATCTCAAGGGATGGTGGGAGGACAGGCAGTCGATATTGAAGTTTCGAATAAGGCTATAAGCGAGGATCTCATCCGATGGGTTCATCTTCATAAAACGGCTCTCTTTTTAAAAATATCCGCCATGATCGGAGCTATTCTTTACGAAGCAGATGAGAGAAGTATTTCCCTATTGGATGATTTCGGAAGTGCCTTTGGGATGGCCTTTCAAATTGCAGATGACATTTTGGATTACCATAAGTCCGAAACAGTAAATTTGGCAAAAGTGATCGGTTTAGAGAAGGCAAAGCAGGAGGCTTTGGAGCTATTAAAGAGATCTTTGAAAGCCATTGAACCATTTGGTTCTCGGAATAAACCCTTGAAAGAGATTGTACTTATGATTGGAAAACAGCTGGAGAATGGATAAACTCTTAGAAAAAATCCAATCACCGCAAGACCTCAAAAAACTTCCCAAAGAATCTTTGCCTCTTTTAGCCCAAGAGATAAGGGAGGAGATCATTCAAATAGTGGCGCAGAGGGGTGGCCATTTAGCCTCAAGTTTGGGGGCAGTGGAACTTGCTATAGCGGTTCATTATTGCTTCGATACTCCGAAGGACAAAGTGCTCTGGGATGTAGGGCATCAAGCTTATGCCCATAAGATTCTTACTGGTCGAAGAGAGCGTTTTGGTACTTTGCGACAATATGGAGGTATAAGCGGTTTTTTGCGGAGGGAGGAAAGTCCTTATGATGTATATGACAGTGGGCACTCTGGAAGTTCGCTTCCGATTGCTTTGGGAATTGCTGAGGCCAGGGATTTAAAAAAGGAGGATTACAAGGTCATCGCCATAATAGGTGATGGCACATTGAGTACAGGGGTGGCCTTTGAGGCCTTAAATTGTGCAGGAGCTTGGAAAACCGACTTAATAGTGATTCTTAACGACAACGAAATGTCAATTTCTAAAACCGTAGGGGCCATTTCGAGCTATTTAAGCCGAATAATGACGGGACAATGGGTTACTAAGGCTAAGGAAAATTTAAAGCAATTATTGAATGAGATTCCAGGAGGAAAGCGACTTTTCCGGTTAATGAAACTGGCCGAGGAAGTGCTCAAGGGGCTTATAAGTCCGGGGCTGTTGTTTGAGGAATTGGGGTTCAAGTACTTAGGTCCTCTGGACGGTCATAATTTAGATCATCTCATCGAGACCTTTAAAAATGTTAAAAACTTAAAGGGGCCTGTATTGATTCACGTAGTCACCACAAAGGGGAAAGGATACCCTTTGGCGGAAAAAGACCCCGTAACCTTTCACGGCGTAGGGCCCTTTGATAATCAAAATGGAAGCCTGGAGCTAAAAAATCCGCGTCCTACTTATTCGGAAGTTTTGGGTAAGACGTTGGCCGAGTTAGGCGGAAAAATTCCGGAACTTGTGGCCATAACTGCCGCTATGCCTCATGGAACAGGCCTATATGAATTTGCCAAGAGGTTTCCGGAACGGTTCTTTGATGTAGGGATAGCTGAGCAAGCGGCGGTGAGTTTAGCCGCGGGTTTTGCGCTTTCAGGATTAAAGCCGGTGGTGGCTATTTATAGTGCTTTTTTACAGAGAGCTTATGATCAAATCGTGGAAGAAGTGGCTTTACAGAAACTTCCAGTGATTTTCTGTATTGACCGCGCTGGAATTGTAGGAGAAGATGGTCCGACCCATCACGGGCTTTTAGACCTCTCTTATCTCAGATGCATACCTAATATGACCATTATGGCACCTAAGGACGAGGTCGAATTGAGAAACATGATTTATGCCGCCCTTCAATACGCAAACGGTCCTTGTGCCATAAGGTATCCCAAAGGGTCTGCCAGAGGGACCTTTTCCGCCGAGGAGTTTTCTCCCATAGAATGGGGCAAAGTGGAGGTATTAAAAAAAGGAAAAAAAGTAGCCCTTTTTGCAGTTGGCTCTATGGTGGAAGAGGCTTTTGAGGCTTCCCAAATTTTGGAAAAAGAAGGGCTATCCATTACCGTAGTTAACGCGAGGTTCGTAAAGCCTTTAGACGAGGAAAGTATCCTAAAGTTGATTTCGGAACATGAGATTATCTTTACCCTTGAAGAAAATATACTTGAGGGAGGGTTTGGGAGTGCACTTTTAGAATTGCTTTCAGAAAAGGGGATCCAAAAGAAAGTGATATGTTTAGGTTTGCCTTCTATTTTTGTAGACCAGGGAAAAAGAGAAGAGCTATTAGAACTTTACGAACTAAAAGCGTACCAAATAGCTAAAAGGATTCGAAAAGCCTTATGGGGTGAGAAAGGAGAGGCTTGACAAGTTGATGGTCGAGAAAGGACTTGTTTCCTCTAGGGAAAAGGCCCAAGCGCTCATCATAATCGGAGGGGTGAAGGTAAACGGTCAAATAATGAGAAAACCCGGTCAAAAAATAAGAGAAGACGCCCTTATTGAGATCATCACCCCCCCCTGCCCTTACGTCAGTCGGGGAGGGATAAAATTAGAAGGGGCGATCAAAGGGTTTGGTATAAATGTGGAAGGCAAGGTATGTCTTGATGTAGGAGCCTCAACAGGAGGTTTTACGGACTGTTTATTACAACATGGTGCCAAAAAAGTTTATGCAGTAGATGTGGGATGGGGACAGCTACATTGGAAATTGCGAAATGATCCAAGGGTAATTTGCCTCGAAAGAAGAAACATAAGATATTTACTGAAGGAAGAAATACCTGAGGAAGTAGATCTTGTTACCATAGACACTTCTTTTATCTCTCTTAAACTCGTTATCCCTGCCGTTCTCAAATTCCTGAAGGAAAAGGCGGAGATTTTGGCGCTTATTAAACCTCAATTTGAAGTAGGAAAAGGGGAAGTTGGGAAAGGAGGAGTCGTAAGGGACCCTGAGAAACATAAACGCGTGATAGAAGAAATATGGACCTTCTCACAGAACTTAGGGCTTCATCCCGTTGGTGTTATGGAATCCCCCATTTTAGGACCCAAGGGGAATAAAGAATTTTTCATTTACATTATTAAAGATGGGAAAAACCAAAAACCCTAAGCCAGTGAAGATTATCTCAAGCTTAATAAGTCAAAAAGACGAGTGGATAGAGATGGGGATAGAGATCCTCATGGAAAAACTCGGTGAACTGGATTTCAAAAGTCAACTTTTACCCTTTGATTTTACCGATTACTATTACAAAGAAATGGGTTACCCCCTTATGAGGAAAATAGTGGCTTTTTTGCCTCTTTTCTCCCGCGAGGAACTTGTGGAAATAAAACTTTGGACAAACGAAGTGGAAGAATTGTTAAGTCAAAATGGAAAAAGACGCGTCAATATTGATCCAGGATATATAAGTCAACATAATTTAATCCTTGCTACAACTAAAGAAGCTCCTCATCGGCCTTACCTCTCAAAGGGAATATTCGCGGATCTTACTCTTATTTATGAATATGGTGAATTTAGGCCCCTTAAATGGACATATCCTGATTATGCCTCTTCAACTTTGCGTGGTATTTTTAAAGAAATTAGAATGCGCTACCTTAAACAGCTTAAGGAGTGGAAATGTTAAAATCTATGACTGGCTATGGAAAAGGAGAAGGTTTAACTTCCTTAGGTAAAGTTCAAGTAGAAGTCCGATCATTGAATCATAGATTTTTGGAATTGAACATTAAAATTCCTCGATATCTGATGATTTTTGAATCAAAAATAAGGGAGCTTATAGCTCAATATATTAAAAGAGGAAAAGTGGATTTATACCTCCGTATCGATCAGTCCGAAAGAGGTCCTTTCAAGCTTAAAATAGATTGGAAACTTTTAGAGTCTTATTTTAATGCATTGAAAGAGCTAAAAGCCCGCTACAAGATAAAGGGAGAGATCACCTTTTCAGATTTAATAAATATGGGTCTTATTTCTCTTGAAGAACCTGAGATGAAGGAAGAAATGTGGGAAGATTTTGAACCTATTATCAAAAAGGCCTTAGCGGAACTTGTTGGGAGGCGTATCCTGGAAGGTGAAAGGATTTTAGAGGAGATAAAAGAAAGGTTAAGGATCATAGAAAGTCTTATCGGAGAAATTGAGAATCGAGCTTCAGAGTTTCCGGAATATCATCGTCAAAAACTTTTGGAACGCCTCTCAAATTTGTGTAGGGGATTAGAATTGGACGAAAAAAGACTTGAACAAGAAGTGGCCTTTTTAGTGGAAAAAAGTGACATAAGAGAAGAAATTGTAAGGCTTAAAAGCCATGTACAAAGCTTTAGAGAGGAATTACAGAAAGAAGAACCCATAGGGAAAGCTTTGGATTTTTTGTTACAAGAAATGAACAGAGAAGCCAACACTATAGCTTCAAAAAGTCCGGATTTTGCAGTTATAAAAAGTGCTTTAAAGATAAGGGAAGAAGTGGAAAAATTGAGGGAACAGGTTCAAAATGTGGAGTGAAAGAAAGATGGAAGGAAAAGGTATTTTGTTCGTCATTTCCGCCCCTTCAGGGACGGGGAAGACCACTTTGATCAAAGAACTTTTGAAAAGGGTTCCGAGGCTTTCATTTTCTGTCTCTTACACCACTCGGCCACCTCGCGAGGGGGAGATTGACGGTGTAGATTACCGGTTTGTTAGCGAAAGTGAATTCTTTAAATTGGTTCAAGAGGGAAAATTTGCCGAGTGGGCTCAAGTTCATGGGGCTTTTTACGGTACTCCGAAAGAAAATCTTTTTCCTAAACCCGGAACAGATGTAATTTTAGACCTGGACCCTCAAGGAGCAAGGAAAATAAAGGAGATACACCCTAATGCGGTGCTCATTTTTATAATTCCTCCTTCCTTAAAGGAAATGGAAAAAAGATTAAGGGAACGAGGCAAAGACTCGGAAGAAGCCATACAAAAACGTTTGACCAACGCGAAGATGGAACTTGATCAAGTCAAACTGTACGAGTATACTGTTTTAAACGATGACATAGAAAAAGCTTTGGAGTGTCTTAAAGCTATAATTTTAGCTGAAAGGTGTAAAACTCAGAGGGTCTTTAGGGAGGCCTTAAATGGCGAGGATAACTGTTGAGGATTGTCTAAAACGAGTCCCGAGTCGATTTGCCTTGGCCATAATAGCTTTTAAAAGGGCCAAAATGCTTTTACAAGGAAGTCCACCATTGGTTAAATGCGACAATAAAGCAATTGTAACTGCCTTGCGAGAAATAGCCGCGGGTAAGGTTATACCTATAAGAAGAGAAGAAAAAACCCCACTTGAAGAAGCTAAAGTGAAAATATTGGAAGCAATGCAGGAAGTGGAAAGAGAAGAGATTTATGAGGCCCCGGAGCTCATTTACGAGCCCGAAGAGGGGCGAATTTTGGAGGAGGAGGAAGATGAAAGTAGGGATTAATGGGTTTGGAAGGATAGGAAGGTCAATCATAAGGGCAGCATTTAGAAAAGGAGTAGAAGATTTGGAATTCATAGCTGTAAACGATGTGGCTGATGCTAAAATACTGGCTCACTTGTTGAAATATGATTCGGTTCATGGTCGTTTTGAACAGGAAGTGAAAGTAGAAGACGATAATATTATTGTAGGTGACAAAAGGATCAAGGTTTTGAACGTTAAAGATCCGGCAGAACTCCCTTGGAAGCAATTAGGGGTGGAATATGTAGTTGAGTCAACAGGGTTATTTACCGAGAGGGAAAAAGCAGCACTTCACTTAAAAGCAGGGGCTAAAAAGGTAATCATTTCGGCACCAGCAAAAAATCCGGATATTACTATTGTAATGGGGGTTAATCACGACAAATACGACCCACAGCTTCACCACATAGTCTCCAATGCTTCTTGTACCACAAACTGTTTGGCCCCCGTGGTAAAGGTCCTACATTCCAAGTTTGGTGTTAAAAGAGGCCTTATGACTACTATCCATGCTTATACCAATGACCAGAGGGTCTTGGATTTACCTCACAAGGATTTAAGAAGAGCAAGGGCGGCGGCTTTATCCATGATACCCACGACCACCGGAGCTGCCGTGGCTATAGGTGAAGTGATTCCTGAGCTTAAGGGGAAGCTTAATGGAATGGCAATAAGGGTTCCTACCCCAAATGTTTCTTTGGTAGATTTGGTGGTAGAACTCGAAAAAGAGGCAACAGTAGAAGAGATTAACGAAAGTTTTAAAGAATCTTCTGAGGGTGAACTCAAAGGCATTTTAGCTTATACGGAAGAGCCATTGGTCTCGATTGACTTTAATGGTACCTTCTTTTCTTCCATAGTTGATGGGTTGAGTACGATGGTAATTGAAAAAAGGATGGCAAAAGTTTTGGCTTGGTATGACAATGAGATGGGATACGCCATGCGGATTATCGATCTGCTTAAATACATGAAAGAAAAGGAGAAGTAAGATGCCCATTCGAGTGATAGATGAACTTCCTATCGAAAGTAAAAGAGTTTTTTTAAGACTTGATTTAAATGTTCCCTTAAAAGGGGGTGAAGTTGAAGACGCTGAGAAAATAAAAGCAGTTTTACCTACTATTAATTATGCTCTTAATAAGAAAGCAAAAGTTATTATAGCTTCCCATTTAGGAAGGCCTAAAGGGAGGGTTATACCGGAATTAAGTCTTAAACCTGTGGCTAAAGTACTGGAAAATTTAATAGGTAAAAAGGTACTTATGGCTTCTAATTGTGTGGGACCTCAAGTGGAAGAGATGGCGAGAGGTCTCAAAGAAAATGAGGTGTTGTTACTTGAGAACCTGAGATTTCATCCCGAGGAGGAGAAGAATGATAGGGATTTTGCTCGAGCTTTGGCTAAATTGGCTGAAGTTTACATAAATGACGCCTTTGCGGCTTCTCATAGGACACATGCTTCCGTGGTTGCGATTACTGAGTTTTTTGAAGAAAAGGGATGTGGTTTTTTAATGAGAAGAGAACTTGAAGCCTTAGGAAAAGTTTTATCTAATCCTGAAAGGCCTTTTGTTCTCATTTTAGGAGGGGCTAAGGTTTCGGACAAGATAGGCGTTATAAAAGGATTGTTGGATAAGGTTGATTCGATCCTCATTGGGGGAGCAATGGCCTATACTTTTCTTAAAGCCTTAGAATATGAAGTTGGAAAATCTCCAATTGAAATGGACAAAATTGAAGAAGCAAAATTCATATTAAATGAGGCTTCCAAACGAGGAGTAAAGGTGATTTTACCCAGTGATCACAAGGTGGTTAAAAATATCGATGAAAAGGAATCATTTTCGATAGTGGATAATGAACATTTTCCCTCCGAGATGATAGGTGTAGATATTGGACCTTCTACTGTTGAAGTATTTGTGAAAGAATTAACAAAAGCGAACACCATTTTATGGAATGGGCCTTTGGGGGTTTTTGAATACGAAGCCTTTTCTGAGGGTACCAAGAGAATAGCAGAGACGGTGGCTTTTTCTAAAGGATTTACGGTTGTAGGTGGTGGGGATACAGTAAGTGCAGTGAATAAGTTCGGTCTTGCTCAAAAAATTGGTCATCTCTCTACAGGGGGAGGAGCTACTTTGGAGTTTTTAGAGGGTAAAGTTTTGCCTGGCATTAAGGCGTTGGAGAGATAAATATGCAGCGTAAAGCGTTAATTGTGGGAAATTGGAAAATGCACAAAGGACCAACGGAAGCGAGGGAATTTGCGAAGGAGTTGCTCAAAGAGATAGGCGATCCTGAGGCAGAAGTAGGTGTTGCTCCTCCTTTTGTTTCCCTTTTTCCAGTAGGGGAGGTGATAAGAGGGTCTTTTATTAAGCTTTGTGCTCAGAATGTGTTTTGGGAAAAAGAAGGGGCTTACACAGGGGAAATCTCGCCTTTGATGCTGAAAGATGTGGGATGTAGTTATGTGATTATAGGTCATTCCGAGAGGCGCATTTACTTTGGAGAGACGGATCAAATGGTTAATAAGAAGCTTAAGGCTGTGATAAAAGAGGGATTAAAAGGCATAATTTGTGTGGGAGAGAATCTTCAAGAGCGAGAAGAGGGGAAAACATTGGAGGTTGTAACTCGTCAACTCAATGGAGCTCTTGAGGGTCTAACGGAAGAAGAAATGGAGCAAGTTGTAATAGCCTATGAACCAGTGTGGGCCATTGGTACGGGGAAAAATGCTACTCCATCGCAGATTGAAGAGGTCCATGCAAAAATACGAGAATTAATAGCCGGACGTTTTAATTCGGTTTTGGCCTCTTCTTTGAGGATCCTTTATGGGGGAAGCGTTAAACCGGATAACATTGATGAGTTGATGGCTATTCCTGATGTAGATGGGGTTTTAGTAGGAGGGGCGAGTTTAAGGGTAGATTCTTTTGTTAGAATTGCTAATTTTAGGAGAAAAGGATGATAGGGGTTATTATTGGTATTCATATCTTTGTGTGTATCTTGTTAATAGCGATAATATTGTTGCAAACGGGTAAAGGAGCTGAAGTGGGAGCGGTGTTTGGAGGAGGAGCTTCTACTACTTTGTTTGGTCCAGCAGGACCTACTGGGCTCTTTACGAAGATAACAGTAGTCTTAGCTGCGATTTTTATGCTTACTTCTATTTTCTTCACCCTCTTTTCAGCTAAGCCCTCTCCTAAAAGTGTTATAGAAGAAAGGCCTCCTATAGAATCTCCTTTTACAAGATGAAAGGCGGAGTCTTAATAAGACCATTAAAACCTGAAGATCTTGAGGCAATAGTAGAAATCGATCAAAAGATTTTAGGAACTCGAAGGCCTGATTTTTATCTGAAGAAAATCTCAAAAAATTCAAAGAAGCAAAATACCATCGCCCTTGTTGCAGAAGTTGAAGGTAAAGTGGTTGGGTTTATCTTAGGAGCTATAAGCGGCTGGGAATTCGGGGTTCCGAGCACTTTCGGTTGGATTGATACCGTGGGCGTAGATCCTGAATTTCAAGGTCGTGGTATAGGCACTTTTCTTTTTAAAAATATTGTGAAAGAATTCTTAAAGTTTGGCATAAAACGCATATATACTTTGGTCAGTTGGGAAGATTGGGATTTATTGGCCTTTTTCAGGAAAATGGGTTTCCGAAGGGGTGAGTTGATAAATTTAGAATACGAGATTAAGGATTCTTCTTTAGATACTCAAGATACTCCGCCAAGCTTTTAAAATCTTTTATCGTCTTTTTCTTCTGATATTCTTGGCCCTTAGTGATTTTTAAGGTTTCCTTTTTAACGACTTCTTTTTTCCCTAAGGCTTCGGAACGAATTTGATCTTCACAAATTTTACAAATTAAATCCTCGCCTTCTTTTAAAAGAGTTCCACATACTATGCATTTCATAAATTTATTTTACCAACCTATTCCTTATGGAGCAATAGCCAGAGGTTTTCCACACCTTCAACGAAACTGATGGGTGTGGGACTACAATAAAGATTGGAATTCAATACGTAGATTCTATTTTTTTTAACCGCCTCCATCTCTTTGAATCTTTTCCAAATGTTTATCATTTCCTTTCCCTTTAACCCCATATCCATTATAAATATTACCTCCGGATTCTCCTTAAGTATCCATTCCTCGCTAACAGGTCCACCCCTGCCCTTAAAAATGTTCTCTCCGCCTGCGATCTTTAGGGCTTCACCTATAAAGGTTTTTTCCCCTGCAGCCCAAATAGGGTTAATGCCTACCTGAATAAATACTCGAGTCTTCTGTTTTTTTGGCCTTTTTGCAATTTCTTCTATTTTCTTTTTGGCGTACTTTGCAATCTTTTGTCCCTTATCATATGCCCCAAGGATTTCGCTAAGGATCAGAAACTGATCGCAAAGCTCTTGAAAGGTTTCGGGCGTTTTAAAAACAATCACCTTAATTCCTATTTCTTCTAACCTCTTCAAAAGCAAGGAGGAGGTTAAAGGGGTGGCCAAAACAAGTTCAGGCGAGAGCTTAATGACCTTTTCTATGTTAAATTCCACAACGCTTCCTACTTTTGGAAGCCTTCTTGCTTCAGGAGGCTCTACACAATATCGAGTAACCCCCACAAGCCTTTTCCCTTCACCTAATAGAAAAATGGCCTTGGTAAAGGAGGGAGCAAGGGAGATGATGCTTTTTGGTGGTTTTTCCAAAAAAATTCTTTCTCCCCTCGAGTCTCGAATCTCTATACCCAAAGAGGCACTCGAAGATAAAAGTAAAAAACAAATAAAAAAGATCTTGAAGATCTTACTTTTTCCTAATGACAAATTCCTCTATCTCCAACCGAAGAATTTCTTTTACTTTAACTACCTTGCTTTTACGAATTTCAAGTTTTTTCTTAAAAATTGGACCGTCAAGTACAGCTGTATGATATTCTCCCCTTTCACCGCAGGGGTCCATTTGCAGTTGGTTAAAGGTTTCGAGCATTTGGAGGGTTAACTCTTTACCTATAAAGTACTTGGGGATTGGAGGTTGAAGGGATATTATTATGGCTTTAAATCCGGACTGAACAAAATCCTCAAACACATTCTTAGGATCTTTCCCCCATAGGGGCAAAAAGGGTAAGAGGCCGACTTCGGAGCATACTCTTTGAACCCATTCCTTATGTTCTTCTAAGTAAATGTCACCGAAGATACCTCCTTCGAGTCCTTTTCTTTTTAATCTTTTCAAAATGCTTTTAAAGACCCTTTCGTAGGAATTCCAGGAACTTTTGCCCATAATAAGGGGGAAACCCAAGGCTTCTGCTTGGGCTTTTAGGAAGTCAGCTTTCAAGGCGTGCCCACGAGTTCTTAATCCCGTTGTGTTAAACATGGTGAGTAAAGCCTCAATTTGGAGTCCTTCCTTTAACCCTTGATAAAGGGCAAAAACGCTTTCCTTTCCCCCACTAAAGGATACAAACACCTTCAAGTTATTACCCCGCAGACTTGACAGTGTTTTCGGCCTTGAGGTTTACCGGCTCCGCAGTTAGGGCAGGCCACCTCATGAGCTTTGGGAGGTGGGATTTGGCCTATTTCTTTGAGATAAACCTCATAAAAGTAAAGGTGCTCTTTGCACAAAAAGGTCAAACCATAAAGTTTTTTCCTCTTTTCAAACTCCTCATCAGATATGGTTTTCGCTATCTCCTTCCTTAAAATTTCCATCCCTGATCCTACTTCAATTGGTCTTTTATTCTGCCAAACGAATTCAGAAGGCAGATATTCTGCAAGTATTTTTCTCAAGATCCATTTTCCAAAGATTTTTCCGTTTATTTGCCTTATCTTTTCCTCCCGAGGCACCATAAAGGACAATTCTATAACCTCAGGCGACAAAAAAGGATGAAAAACCTCAAGGCCTAAAAAGTCCCCTATTTTTTTGGAAGAAAAAGAAAGATGAGG